>NZ_JBNAFN010000026.1:0-63349 GCF_049800695.1 Fluviibacterium sp. S390
GGTGGATTCACAAACGAAGTGCAAATTTTGTACGAATACAGAGAGTTGCATGGAGTATGAAGAATGGGAACCCACTATTGTCACCTGAAGCTGGACGAACGGCGCAAGCTCGCAAAGTGGCTGGAAGCCAAAATGCCGGTCTCAGAGATTGCGGATAGATTGTGCCGCGACCCCTCGACGATCTACCGGGACATTAAGCGGAACCGATATACTGACGAAGAAATACCGGAGCTGAACGGCTATCACGCTCTCGTCGCTCAAGACAAATACGAGCAGCGCCGTGCTGTCCATCGCAAGATGATCGCTCATCCTGAACTCAAGGCCGCCATCGAGGATCGGCTGAAGGCTGGCTGGTCGCCAGAGCAGATAGCCGGTCGCATGCGATTGGAACGTCATCCGATCCGCGTGAGCCACGAGACGATCTATCGCTTCGCCTATTCCAAGGACGGTCGCGAGGAGCAGTTTTATCGGCACCTTCCCGAACATCGCCGCCGCCGCAGGCCGCGTGGCTATCGCAAGCATAACCGGACCCACATCTTCGACGTTCAAAGCCTGTCCCACAGGCCTGAGCGCATCTCTGAGCGTGCCGAGTTCGGCCATTGGGAGTGCGACCTGATGATGTTCCGCAAGGAGCATGGAAAGGTGAACGTGACGTCTCTGGTCGAGCGCGTCAGTCGTTTCGCCGTTGTCATGCGCAATGAGGATCGCCAATCCAAACCGATCATGGAGGCGCTGATCCAGGGGCTAGCTCCCCTGCCCGCCGATGCACGCCAGTCGATCACCTTTGATCGCGGCACCGAGTTCTCCGCCTGGCGGCACCTGAAAGCCGGGATAGGTGCAGATGCATGGTTTTGTGACCCACAAGCTCCGTACCAGAAAGGCACAGTCGAGAACACGAACAACAGGCTGCGGAAGTATCTCCCCAGATCCACCGAACCGACGGCGCTGACAAATCGATACTTGAGGTCGATTTGCCACCGCGTCAATTCCACGCCGCGCAAGTGCCTCGGCTACCGAACGCCCGCTGAGGTGTTTCAAAGCGAGCTGATGGAGTTACAGAACCGGCTGGAGTAAAACGACATATCAGGAACTGCACTTCACCGTGAGCTCACATCGCTCCGCTCCTGCCGAATTTGCGTCGACATGCTGTAGAACCGCTGGGCGCTGCCTTCCGATCGCGCCAAGGCCATGTCTGCGATCGCGCGTGCGATGCGCCCATTGCCATCATCGAATGGGTGGATGGTGACAAACCAAAGATGGGCGATGGCGGCATGTATGACGGGATCTGTTTCCGGGTGCTGGTAAAACCATTCCAAAAACCGCGCCATCTCGGCTTCCAGCCGGTTGGCCGCAGGCCCCTCAAAATGCACGCGTTCGCGGCCATAGGGTCCTGACACAACCTCCATGGGACCATCACGCCACCCCCCTACCCTGATCCGAGTCATTCCGCTTCGCCCGGTCGGAAAGAGAGCCGCATGCCAGCCAAACAGACGCTCCGCGTCCAGTGGCTGGTCATACGCTTGGGTCGCGTCCAGCATCATCTCGACCACACCATCAACATGGCGATCAGACGGGATCAGTCCGCCAATTTCGAGCCCGAGCCGCTTCGCGATGGACGAGCGCACCTGATCCTTGTCGAGCGTCTCCCCCTCGATTTCGCTGCTTTTGACGACATCACTGGTCAGTGTTCTGAGCATCGCCTCGTTGCGAAGATCGAAGCCAAGTCCCTCCATGCGCCCCAAGAGCTTGCCTTGGCGGTGACGGACCGCAGCAAGTTGTGACGACAGCTTGGCCTTATCCCAGGTAAACTGGGGCCAATCAGGGAGTTCGTGAATGTAAGTCATATTTTACGCATTCCTTGCGGAGATTATACGGCACAATCTCCGCAAGACAACAACAAACACCGCAGAGGGTGCGGAGAATAAGGGCGACAATCTCCGCATACCCGATCTGGAAGGTCAAACGCAGGACAACTGCTTCACTTCCCATTACGCCGCCTGTCCGCTCAACCGGCCATAGAAACTGCGCTCGAGATGCAGCTCCCCTGCCCCGGCCTTCTCGACCATACCCCGCAGATATCCACCCGGAGACGCCACTTCGCCGGCACAATGCTTGTCAAACGTGAGAACGAGCGCTGCTGTCGCGATTTGGGGACCGAGACGGTCCTGTGCGAGGTTCCAAGCGTGCTCTGAGACACCGATCATGGGCCTGAGCTGCCCGACAACGCGATGAAGATCGCCCCAATCCTTCAAATACCCGCCCATATTGCGTGCCCAGGACGCGAATTCAGGACAAGCCTGCATCACAGTCGGCAAATCAAGCGCTGCACCTCGTTTCTTACGTGTTTCAGCTACCCAGTCTTCTAGCTTCCTATCCACCCTCTCTTCCGGTGGCGCATTTGGCACCACGCCCGCCGCGTTCTCTTTTTCAGAGGACTTACGGATTACAGGATTAAGTTGATTTGTAGTTAGTATATGAGGTTCAAAAATGACCTCCCTGGGGTCCATTTCTAGAGTCTTTTCACTGACTTGTTCGGTGGATTCGGCGGTGTTTTCCACAAGGTCATCCGCTCGAGATGCCTTGAGATAGGTCGCCTCGACACGCTCCTGAAGTTCTCTGAACCATTCTAGAAGCCGCGCAAGCGCCTCAGAGGCCATGTTCCGGCGTGGCAGGCGGTCCAGAAGATCTTCAAAGAGGCTTGAGAGCTGTGTCCAGGGGCCTCTCAGAGCGCCGCCCTGGGCCGCTTCGATCCTCGCGCGGATCATTCGGCGCGCAACTGTGATCTGGCGCTTCAGGCGCTGGCATAGTTCACGTTCAGACTGCAGTTCAGCATGTAACCGCTCAAACTCTTCGGCGCGAGCCGAAAGCGGCGATAAATCAAAGCCATAGGCCTCGATGATACGGCCGTCAGCGTCCCTGTGGCCCCACCGCTTGCCATTGGGGCTGTCCTTGAAGGCAATCACGCCGATCTCGGTCAGGCGCCGGGAATGGCGCTTGAGCGCCGAGAGCGAGAAGCCTGTTCGCTCCATCAGATAAGAGTTGGACGCCCAGACGATCGGACGCTGTCCCTCTTCCCAGTCCTGGGCTTGCGTGAATGCCCCAAGCGTGTCGAGAAGCAGCATGTCGCCAGCCTTGAGGCCTATATGCGCACCAACGCGTTTCACGGCGACAAAGGCCTGTGTTTTGGGCACGGCTGCTCTTTCACCAGCTTGTGCGTGCTGTTCAGCAACCGCCAGTCCGGCCGTCGCTTTGCGCCACCCCGAGGGTTGGCTGATATTGGACATACCTCCGCCGTTCTGAGGCATGACTGTCCCAGTCGCTCCATGCGGAGCATCACTCAATTTTGTCATTTTATGTAAGCGGCAAAGAAATCCCGTTCGCTCAGAAGCGTTTTCTCTTGTGTGGTGATTCGTTGGCTGCTAGATTCTAGGTGTCTAATCTAAGAATTGCGCTCTGCGCAGCAGCCCTCGAAGCTCCGGTTTCGGGGGTTTTCTTTGTTTGCCGTTCCTCCTTTCTGCTCGTCCTCAGTTGTCATCCACTGAATTTACATCCGTAAATTCAGCATAGGATTGCTTGATTATTTCCGCGAGATTACTCTCAAGCCAGGTTGCAAACTCAGCGTTTGCGCCAGACTTCTTCACCGAAAGTGACAGTGTTGCGCGACCAGCTTTGATCGTCACTCCCTCTAAGGGTGTGATCTCCCGAGTTTCGCGCGAGTTCTTCGCGCCGCGCTTAGTCGCTTCCTTAATGAGCAATTCAAGGCGCTCGTCTGAATTCGATGTTGCCCTGATCTTAGCCAAGATATCGAGAGCCGTACGTTCAGTGAGCTTCCTAGAGAGAAAGAGCTCGGCCAACTCCGTCCACCTCGGGCGGCCGGATTTTGGCGCCGCGCCAATGAGGTCACCGATCTTGACTGGGACATTCTGCGTCACCTTCGTAAGGTGTGACTGACCTGACGCCGACAGGTTTAGAACCTGCCGAACAGTTGCTCCATCGTGGCCGGCATTTTGGATGGCCTCGGCGAACCTTGCCTTCTCGTAGAAAGACAGGTTGCGGCGCGCTGCATTCTCCAATCCTTTCGCCAGCAAGGCCGTAGCATCATCAATATCTTGGACGTTTGCACGTACCTTCATGCCGAGTTCGCGACAGGCCTTTAAGCGGCGCCTCCCGTAGATTGCTTCAAAGCGCCCGTCAGCGACTTTTGACCGCCGAACGAGTATAGGCACTTGCTGCCCGCCTTCGCGAATGCTGCTCTTTAATCGTTCGAAGCTCTCGTCGTCGTCTTCGACGTTTACAGCTGTAAACTCCTCAAGCCGGTCTACTGGCCCCCAATCGTCGATCAGATTGGGATCAATCTCACGGATAGATGCCAGAGAGCCTTGAAGAGCCCCCAAAGCCGGAGCGCTGGTCTTTGGCGGTCTCTCTGGCTGTGATCCGCCGGAACGGGCGATTGTGTTGGCAATTCCCGACATATCGCGAAGAGATTTCCTAGCCATTACTTACGCCCCCACGAATGATGGATCATCGTTTCCACTTCGAGCCCGACCGCATCCATCGAGCCCTTGGCCCGATCATATGTGGCGCGTGTCATCTCCGAACGCACCACTTCGTAAATCGACTGCTTAAGCATGGTGGCATCACTGATTGCTGTGCTCTTCAAAGCAGTTGCCGACATGACCCGGTCTTGAAACAGAGCCCGCATGAAAGAGGTCAACTGTTGAGAAGGTACGTCGGTTGGTTCGTCGCGGGTGATGAGAAACTTAAAGAAATCATACTGCAGAGATGCGCCAGCATCTTCGATCACGCCCATGTAAGCCCCAGCCAGCTCGAGAAACTGAGCTGTTGAAGAAACGTCCAACATCGATGGAGTTAGAGGAACGATAAGGGAGCTGGCGGCAGCCATCCCTGCGATGGTCAAGAAACCCAGTTGTGGCGGGCTATCCATGAGTACAATGTCAAAATCATCCTCGACCTGCGCCAAGGCATTCCGGATGCGGGTAAAGAATGGTTGGTCCGGGTTCGAATGAACGGCCGACTCCGTCTCAAATTCCGACAACATCAAGCGTGAAGGCGCAATCGAGAGCCCGGGAAAGTATGTCTGAACAACAACGTCCGCCATGCTGACCGGATCGTCGTAGCGGATCGCATCATAAACGGTCAGTCCATCAAACTCGATCTCGGGGCTAATCCCACACATTGATGTGAGCGACCCCTGTGGATCCAGGTCCAACGCCAAGACCCGGTAGCCCCGAAGAGCAAGGTAGTGAGCGAGGTGGACGCTCGTTGTGCTTTTACTTGAACCGCCTTTGAAATTCATCAACTGCCAAATCTGCAGCTTTTCCTCGCCGGAGCGGCGAGGCATATACCGCCCCTTCTTCCGAGAGGTTTTTTCCAGGATTTCGCGGGCATTCCATATCTCTTGGGCTGTGTAGTAGCGCCTGCCACCCCGGATGTCTTCGGGCTCCGGAAGTGTCCCTTCGGCGTGGACCTTTCGCATGAATTGCCCGGACACACCCAAGAGTTCAGCAGTTTCTGGGGCTGAAAAAGAACGTAGCGTTTTTGAATTGTCTGGGGCAAAAGCAGATAGTAGGTGCTCTCTGATCGCAGCGTTAAGCCGTTCGGATATCTCGGTCGCAAGTGCCGATGGGCGCTCATTTGCCAATGGTGTCACGGGAATCATCTGGTTGCCTCAATTTCCAAAATGTGGCCTTTTTCACGCCACTTGAGGATAAAAGCAGCGATTCACGCGGCTAAGTCAAGATTTTTCCTCTATTTAGTGTCTAAACATACGGTAGGGAACTATATCCACGAACGCAATCTAGGCCGAGTTTACAGCTGTAAACGTGGTGACAACGAGCATTCGTACCTTATCCTATGCTCCCTTCCTCGAGATCAGCATCGAGATGCAGACGCCAAACGTGGTGAAAACGATCTATCCACCTTCTGTCATCGACCTGGTCGCACATCGGTTCCAGGTCGACGTTGAGCAGCCAGGTAGCTGAGTAAACATGAGCCACACCGGACACGAAGCGCCGCGGGGCAGGGGAGGGGAGGGGAGTCGACGACAATTGACTAGGAAGTGTCGACTGCTGCCACATGCAAATGATGCGCCCTAGCTACATCGGAAGACACACCGAAGACCAGGCTACCGTCCACGAGCGACTGCCATTCATTCGGCCATCTTGCTGAGTAGCGGAAACTCATTCAAGTGCTGAGGCTGGTACACCATAGACAAGCACCCAATGGGGAGAACCTGCGCTGCCATAAAGTCTTCTCAGCACCTCGATTCCGTGTTCGCGAGACATTGCCCGAATGCCTTCGGTTACAAGTCGCGAGTGACCTTCTGTGTCGTCGTACGTTTGATTTCGATGGCCCAGATGTCGCCATCCGGCGGGCGAAGGACCGAATCAAGTTGAGCCCGGCAGAGGAGCGATAGAAGAATTGTTCTGGATCAGAAGGCACTGTGGCAAGATGAACTTCGATGCAAAAGCCTTCCCTATTGCTGCCAAGGACCGGGTGCCCAAGTACGCCCGCCGAAGTTCCGATATTCAATCGGGCGTGCACGATCCCGCTGTCCCGGACATAGACCTCTGGGAATTTCACAAGGAGCTTCCCGACATTTTCATGCCAAGGTTTTAGTTGCCGCACTAGCATAAGGTCGACGAGCAGGCTTTGCGCCGAAATTCACCCCAACAGCCCCAGCCTTTCCGCTCGTTCAAGCAACATTTTAACCGAGGATGGCTGCCAACTGGTTCGCCCACGAGGGGTGCGCTCGCGCATTGCCTCCAATCGGTCGCAGATCGCCTGCAACGTGATGTCTGGGTCCGCTCCTTTGATGCCGGCGACGATCGCGGGGAGGCGGTCGTCCGTTTCGCGGCGTCCTGCACGGCCCAGCACATCAGCGGACAGAAAGCCGTCGCGGACGTAGGCCTTAACGGCGCGCAGCAAGCGGCTTTGGGTCCAATGGCGATCTGGGGGCAGGGAGCCATTGATAATCCGCAGGACGTCTTCCCAAGCCATATCGGGGCGTAAGCGGCGCACATGGGGCACCCAGTCCTGCGCGGTCTCGTTCAGGCGCTCCATGTAGCCGTCCTGTCGCGCAAGCCGCACCTTGCGCAACGCGGACGGGTCTTTGGCCCGAAGCCCAGGGTTGCCGCCAACGCGCCCTTTGGCGCGTGCCGAGGCAAGCCCGGCTTTGGTACGCTCGCGGATCAGGGCACGTTCGAACTCGGCCGCGGCGCCCAGAACCTGCAATGTGAATTTTCCTTGAGGGGAGGCGGTGTCGATGGGGTCCTGCAGCGAGCGGAAGAAAGCCCCCTTCGCCTCCAGGCGCTCGATCACCTCCAGCAAGTGCGACAGAGATCGCGCAAGCCGATCGATCCGAACGACAACCAGCGTGTCGCCCTTGGCAACTCGCTCTAGTACGCGGGCAAGCACAGGCCGCGCACGATTTCCACCTGAGGCGTGTTCTTCGAAAATCTCGGAACATCCCACAGATTGAAGGGCCTCTGACTGGGGCAGGGGGGTCTGATCCTCTGTGGATACGCGCGCATAGCCTATCAGGGGCATGAAAACGGGGCCGTTTGCAATTTAAGGTATCGCGATTAAACGACCGTTTGTAAACAAATGCAAGTAGGTGCTCTCTCGTCGTGCTCGTCCAAAAACCTTTGGTTTCCTTGCGCTGAAAGCGATCTGAGAGGTTTCACCTGCAGTCGCGCGCTCGTACTATATAAAGGGCGCAGGCAGCGGCTACAAAAACGCCTGGGCAATGTGCAAAAAATCAGTATTTTGCACACATGATGACGCAAGCCTCTTCTTTGACTGATGATTACGACGACCCCCTTATCACCATCGAGGAGGATGAAGAGGCTCACGAAGACGATCTCTGGTTTCTACCTAGGTCACTTGAAGAAGAACCGGATGATTTGCCTCCAGGGCCACGGGCGGAACCGCCCGACACTGCTGTCGTCGAAGACTGGGCAAAAGCAGAAGGCGTTCACGCTGCGCGACTGGCAAGAGTGGCTGGACGCCTGGGAGCTCTGGATGACCGGCTGCTGCGTGGCCCGGAAGGCTGGCGGCATCGCCTCGCTCTTATCGAGGCAGCGGATCTCAGCTGGTTCGCAGGGGATCGGGTGAGTTCTGATCGTCTGGCGCTCTGGATATCGATGCGGCTGTCAGGTGCACAGGATGACCCAAATGCACTGGCAAGAGTTGGATGGGCTGTTCGGCGCCTAACAGGCGGTCCTGGACCGAAAGCTGACTTGGCCGCCTTCCTGGATCGCCGCGATCCCGAGAACATTGAAGACAGCGCTGAGCGTTTCAAGGATCGCGCGGGTGGGTGGCTGGACGTCATGGCAGCCGCAAAGGGTCTCCACCCGATCACGCGGGCGTGCATGGGGTATCACCTGTGGAGCTTGGCGGGCCTCGGACGCCACGGCGACCAGATCGAAGCTGCCGTCACCGCGTCCAGGATCGCGACCAGCGATGGAAGCGGTGCCATCTTCGCGCCGCTCGCTATGGCCGGGGCCGGGGGGCTGCGCGTTTCGGGCTTGCCACCCGAGCGTTTGGCCCGCTGGTTGGATGGGATGAACAGCGCAATTCTTACGGCGATGCGAACACTTGATGATATTGAAGTGTGGATCGGGCGGGCAGAAAACGTCATGGCGCAATTATCTGGCCGCACGCCGGTTGCCTTGCGAAAGGTTTTCACGGAATGGCCCTTGGTCTCCGCCCCGATGGCTGAGGCCATGACCGGAGCCAGCCGCGCCGCCGTTCAGCGCAATCTCGCATGGATGGAGGCAAGCGGTTTGATCCGCGAGGTGACGGGGCACGGGAGGTATCGCATGTGGAAAGCTGACCTAATATAGGTCATTTGTCGAGGCTGACACCGGCTTGACCTGGCACGCTTTAGTGCCGCCCCAGATGATCGTTTAAGCCACTTTCCGTTCGAATGCGAAAAGGCTTTTCCAGCCCAAAGCGTTCGTTAGCCATTCGTCTCACGTTTTTGTGACAATTGATCGCTTGAAGCTCCAGTGGGTGAAGGTTGTAACGGGCGAAATAACGGAATGAGAGCCGGAGCCAGAGATGGCATCGTAGCATTTGCGAGTGGCGTAAGTTCCCTGTGCCGTGACGTTCCCGATCTCATGGTCGCGATATCGAAGCCGCTGTGCCTAAATTTCCAGACAATCTGCGACTTAACGAATTGTCGCTGCGCAACTTCGGACCAGGTATCGTGCGAGCAGTTTTCTCCTCCCTAGCAAACTGGAAACTGCAAGGATCGCATGTTTACTTACGAAAATTTGCCCTTGAACCTCTAGCCACTAGAAGTCCTATCTGTTCAAGGAGAACACATACCGTTCTTGCCATCAATCGCCGGTGAGAACCGAAAGGGTACGACATGCTGACAAGACGACACTTCATTCAAACAACAACGGCGCTATTTTCTGCGACCGTTCCCGGCGTGACGTTTGCCGATAGCTGGCCCACCGAGGCGCAGAAGGCTGAATGGGACGCACAGGTGACGCCTCCAAATTATGTCCCCGAAACCTCCAATCCCTGGGATTTGCACCCGCGGTTCCTGCCGCAACGAGTCCTTGCGAAGGCTGGTCTCGTGCCAGGAGATATCCATGTCGACGCGGTCGCGCGGTATCTCTACCATATCGAAGATGGTGGAACAGCGATGCGGTATGGCGTGGCGATCGCGCGGGGGAACCTCTACGAGCCGGGTGTCTATACCATCAAGCGCAAGGTCAGGTGGCCGCACTGGCAACCGACACAGAGCATGATCAATCGCGACCCCGAACTTTATGCTGACATTGCCGATGGCATGGAACCGGGACCGGAAAACGCGCTTGGATCAAGGGCGCTGTATCTCTACGTCGGGGATCGCGATACCCTTCTGCGCATCCATGGCACTCCGAGCCCACGAAGTATCGGTGGCCGCGCAAGTTCGGGTTGCGTACGGATGGTTATGGCGCATATCAATAACCTTTACCCGAACGTCGAAACCGGCTCTACGGCCTATCTTTACTCGGCAGAGGACAGCGTCACTGCCCGCAGCTAAGCCAAGCAGCGGTCGGCAAACGTAGCTAAGTTTCGCGAGGGGTGCAGATACGATTGCCGTTCGCCGTGCGCAGCGGCAGCAAGGTCGTCTCGACGGGGCCGCTGTGTTCGTACCAATAGCAGCCGTCTTCCGGCACCAAGCGCGCGGTTGCAACATCCTGATCCGGGCCAGCCATTGCAATCACGGCTTCGGGAACGTTGCCCCCCTGTTTTGCCGCGTCGCCCGGTCCAGTCGGCTGGACTGCGCACCCGGCCGTGAGCGACAGCGCCACTGCGCCTATCATTTTTTGCTTCAGCATCAAAACCCGCATTCAGCTTCCTTTCGTGACTGTTTTTCTTTGCAGCGGCTGTTCATGCCTCAAGGCGTGATAGAGCCAGTCACCGCATCCTCTAGCAATAAAACAAACTGAAATACCACCGTATTTTGCTCTTGAAGCTCTAGCTACTGTAGGGGCTATGTCATGGTAAAGCACCCGAATCCAGAGGTCCATTCATGCCGCCCGACACCCATCGTCACGACCACGATCACGCCGAAGATGCCCAGACAAGCGGCGGCAGCTGCTGCAGGAGCGCCGGAACGTGCGGCGACATCGTTCCGGCGACCCCCGCGCCAGCGGGCGGGCGCAGTTTTCAGGTGTCCGGCCTCGATTGCGCCGAGGAGGTAGCAATCCTAAACAAGGTGGTCGGCCCGAAGATCGGCGGGGCCGAGCATCTCGCGTTCGACGTGATCAATGGGCGGATGACTATTCTCGACAGCGCCAAGAGTTTATCGGACGGCGAAATTGCAGAACTGGTCGCAAGCACCGGCATGACCGCCAAGCCTTGGGATGCCGAGAACGCGTCGGTCGACCAGGCGGCCCATCTTGCAAGACAGCGGCTGTTTACGGCGCTCAGTGGAGGCTTCTGGGCCGCGGGATTTCTGTGGCACATCATCGAGACCGGCATGGGCGGGGCGCTCGGCCTCTTCGCGGGTCACGGCGAAGCGCCGATGCCACTGGTCGAGGCAGGGCTGTTCGCGGTTGCGATCCTGTTCGGTGTCTGGCTCGTGGCACCCAAGGCATGGTCGTCCGCTCGGCGGCTGTCGCCCGACATGAACCTGCTCATGGTGGTCGCCGTGGCCGGTGCCATCGGGCTTGGCGAATTTTTCGAGGCGGCGACAGTCGCGTTCTTCTTCTCGCTCTCGCTCTACCTCGAAAGCTGGAGCGTCGGGCGTGCGAGGAATGCGGTTTCAGCTCTGCTCGACCTGGCGCCGCCGACGGCAAGAGTTCTTAATGATGACGGCTCAGAAGCGGACGTTCCGGCTTCTGCGGTTGCTATCAACGCACGTTTCGTCGTGCGCGGCGGAGACCGCATCCCATTGGATGGTGAGGTTGTCGATGGGGCAGGGGCCGTCGATCAGGCGCCAATCACCGGAGAGAGTGCGCTGGTCCCAAAGGAACGGGGCGACGAAGTCTATGCCGGTACGATCAACGGCGAAGGCACACTGACGGTGCGCGCCACGAAGGCCGCCTCGGATACCGTGTTGGCCAAGATCATCCGCATGGTCGGTGACGCCCATGCCCGCCGCGCGCCGGTGGAGCAGTGGGTGGCGAAGTTCGCCCGCATCTACACGCCTATCGTCATGGCTCTCGCCATTGCAATTGCCCTGCTGCCGCCGCTCATTTTCGGTGGGGCCTGGGATTATTGGTTCTACAATGCACTCGTGCTGCTGGTGATCGCCTGCCCGTGTGCTCTGGTCATCTCGACACCGGTCTCCATCGTCGCCGCACTCACCGCCTCAGCGCGGGCTGGGGTGCTGATCAAGGGCGGTGCATATGTTGAGGCACCGGGCAAGACCACTGCACTGGCCATTGACAAGACCGGCACGATCACCATGGGCGAGCCGGAGGTGGCGGCGGTGCATCCGCTGGGCAAAGCATCGGCGCAAGATCTGATGACCCTCGCCGCTGGGCTGGAGGCACGTTCCTCGCATCCCTTGGCGCGCGCCATTCTCGCGCGGGCAGAAGCCGACGGCATCAATGTGTCCGCCGCGCAAGATACCCGAACCGTTCCAGGTAGGGGACTTGAAGGACGCACAGACGGCCGGTCGATCTGGCTAGGGTCCGACCGGTTTGCCGAGGAGAAGGGTTTCGGCGACGCCATTCCGAAGGATCTGCGCGACCGCATCGAAGGGGCCGGCAGCACCCTTGTTGCCGTGGGCGACGACACCGGCGTCACCGGCATCCTGGAATTGCGCGACCGTATCCGCCCCGACTCCAAGGGCATCGTGGCACAGCTCCACGCGCAAGGCGTGAAGACCATCGTCATGCTGACGGGCGACAACGAGCGGACAGCGCGCGCCGTTGCCGCCGAGGTCGGCATCGACGAGGTCCGCGCCGAGCTTCTGCCCGAAGACAAGGTGACTGCCATCGAAGAACTGGTCGAAACGCATGACATGGTGGCCATGATCGGCGACGGGGTGAACGACGCCCCCGCCATGGCACGTGCGCATTACGCCATCGCGATGGGTGCTGTTGGTTCGGACGCGGCAATCGAGACGGCGGATATTGCCCTGATGACCGACGACCTCGGCAAGGTGCCTTGGCTGATCGGTCATTCGCGCCGGACAGTGTCGATCATTCATCAGAACATCGGTATTTCCTTGGCGACCAAGGGCGTTTTCGTCGTCGCTACTGCGTTCGGAGTGGCATCGATGTGGGGCGCTATTGCAGCCGACGTAGGAGTGTCATTGCTGGTGGTGGCCAACGCCCTGCGCCTGCTTAACAGCCAAGAGGCCAAGGCGCCGCCGTCCGGCGGTGAACAGGTTGGTCCACAGATGACAAAGGCCGCGCTTGCCCACGGACATTGATCAGGCAGCATTTGCAGGGTAACGTAATGTCCATATCAGACCTCACGAAAGAGGCATCGAGCAGTGAAAACCATCCGATTTCCCCGCCGCGCCGTCCTGTTAGGCGCGCTGGCAACGTTCTTGTCCGGGTGTGCCAGCAAGTTCCGCAGCTATGGCGGACCCGAGGTGACCCGTGTTCGGCTCTACAAGGGGCAGCGCTTGCTTGTTCTCGACGGAGTCGACCGGGTATTGCAAACCTATCCGGTCGGGCTGGGTTTCGCGCCCGAAGGTCACAAGCAATTTGAGGGAGACGGTCGGACCCCGGAGGGCGCTTACGTAGTCGATAAGCGCAACCCTGAAAGCACTTATCATCTTTCAGTTGGCATCTCTTATCCGAATGAGGCCGACATCGCCTTTGCCGAAGCGCAGGGCCTTTCCCCCGGCGGCGACATCTTCATCCATGGTGGTCCACGCCCGGGCATCGACCCAACGGACGTCCGCGACTGGACAGCTGGCTGCATCGCGGTCACAGATCGGCAGATCGAGGACATCTATGCAATGGTGAAGGACGGAACACCTATCCAGATCTTTGCATGACGGTTTTTCTCATGCGGCGGTAATGAGCCGTCGCATTGGCCGTCAGAGCCCAGCTCCACGAAGCCAAAATGAGCGCCAACAGCATCCAGTCCCCGAAGCTCGCGTAGAGTGTCGGCGGCCGCGCGGAGGGCAGACTAGCGTCGATGATGCCCGTTTCGCCGGTCTCGAGCCGCGCAACGATCTCTCCGTTCGCGTCGATGACCGCAGAGATGCCTGTATTCGCGGCTCGAATGACAGGAAGGCCTTCCTCTATGGCGCGCATGCGTGCGGAAGCCAGATGCTGCTCAGGTCCGATGCTGCTGCCAAACCAGGCATCGTTTGTCGCGTTGAAGATCCAGTCGGGTCGGAACAGGTCGTCGACTACATGACCTGGGAAGATGATCTCATAGCAGATCGCCACGGCGACCAGCGGCACACCCGGAAGCGCAAGCGTTCGCGGGCCCGGTCCGGGCGTAAAATCGCCCAGACCCGCCGTGAGCCGCTCGATGGGCAACCAGCCACGGAATGGCACATATTCGCCGAAGGGTACGAGATGGTGTTTCGCGTATCCGGTCAGGATTCTGCCGGTCGCGCCAAAAGCCTGGACCGTGTTGAAATATCGGGTGCCATCGTCGCTCGGTACACGGTCCGGCACCCCGGTGAGCAGCACGCTGCCTTCCGTTAGCGCAGCGGCAATGCGGGCCCGCGCCTCCGTATCCTCATCGAGGAAACCCGGAAAGGCGGTCTCCGGCCAGAGAAGCACGTCGAAATCGCCGTGCCGGGTTGAAAGCTCAAGATAGCGCGCGAAGGTCGCCTCGCGGTTCTCGGGCGCCCATTTCTCCTCTTGTGGAATGTTGCCCTGGACGATGCGCAGGTCGACACTGGGTGGCTGTTGTGCATCCGACTGGAGGCGAAGCGTGCCGACGGCCCACATAGCCGCGATGCCGGCCAGCGCCATGAGCGAAACGGTCAATCGTTGCCGCCCGGACGCCATGACAGCCGCGCCGGGAAGTGCCGCGACGAACACGGTGAGAAAGCTTAGCCCATAGCTTCCGACCCAGGCGGCGGTCTGGCGAAGGGCGGCGTAGTCTACAAGTGCGTAACCGGCCAGATTCCAGGGAAACCCTGTCAGAACGTGACCACGCAACCACTCGGCCACGGTCCAGGAGGTCGCGAACAGGAGGCAGGCCAAGAGACTGCCCATGGTTCCGCGCCGCGCGATTTCGGCAAAAAGCGCAGCGGCAATGGCTGGGAAAATCGCGAGACCTGCGGACAATCCCGCGACCGCCGGAATCGCCATCGTCCCAAACCGCTCGGCCTCGACGTAGAAACTTTCCGCGATCCACCAAATCCCGAAACCGAACTGGCCGAGACCAAACGCCCAGCCGACGAGGAAAGCGCGCCCGAAGGAGAGATCGCGAAGCCCGACAAACAACGCGGAATAGGCAACGGGAACGAGCAGGAGAATCGAAAGAGGCGGGAAAGTCAGAACGGTCATCGCCCCGGCGGCGAAACCAAGCGTCATCCGCGAAAGAAAACGGTGGCGCAGAGCGATGCGGTTCAGAATTTCCGGCTTCACGACTTGATCGAACGCCGCGCGCTGATCCATGGCGCGGCGAGCAAGAGCCCCACGCCACTGACGACAAATACATCGGCCAAGTTGAAGGCAGGCCAATGTGTTGTGCCAATGTAGAAATCGAGAAAGTCTGTTACAGCCCGATACCGCACACGATCGATGACATTGCCTAGGGCTCCGCCAATGATCGCACCGTAGGCAAGCGTTTCCACCGCATTGTCGGCGCGAAACAGCATAACCCCCAGCCAAACACAGATGGCAAGAGCGAAAGCGATGAGGCTCCACCACGGCGCGCCGCCCAACATCCCGAAAGTCACGCCGTCATTACGATAAAAGACGAGGTTGAATCCCGGAAACACGGGAATTCCGGCGCTTAAAGTGACGGCATTCGCAACGACAATGGCTTTGGTGATCTGATCGATCGCGAACGCAGCAAGTGCTGCGAAGACGCCGATCATCGGAGATACCTTGTTTAGTGACATTGCCTCATCCCAACCAGACATCAAGGAACAGCATCAGAACGAGCCCGACTGCGAGACCGAGCGTCGCCCTGTTCTGATGGCCGCTGCGATGGGTTTCGGGGATGATTTCGTGGCTAATGACGTAGAGCATTGCGCCCGCGGCAAAGGCCAGACCCCATGGAAGCAGCGGTTCCGACAGTGTGATGATGCCGGCCCCGAGCAAACCGCCAATCGGCTCGACCATGCCCGTCAGCGCCGCGATGCCCCAGGCGCGCAGCTTCGGATATCCCTCGCCCAGCAGAGATACAGCGACGGCCAATCCTTCGGGCGCATTCTGAAGCCCGATGCCGATGGCGAGCGGCAGACCGCCCTCCATACCTCCGGATCCGAAGCCGACCCCCACGGCAAGGCCTTCGGGGAAGTTGTGGATCGTGATCGCAATGATGAACAACCAGACCCGCCGCAAAGACGCCGCTTCGGGCCCTTCGCGTCCCGTCTTGAAGTGCTCGTGCGGCAGCTTTTCGTTCATCAGGGCGACAGCCCCCATGCCCAGAAGAATCGAAACGCATACGATGGCCGCAGGCATCGCGCCGTTTTCGAACATCGGCTCCGCCGCATCCAATGCCGGGATGATCAGCGAAAAGAAAGAAGCGGCGAGCATCACACCGGCAGCGAAGCCGAGCGACAGATCGCGTGTGGCCCGAGACGGGATGCGCCCGAACAGCACAGGAACTGCTCCGACTGCTGTGAGCGATCCGGCGGCGAGACTTCCGAGAAAGCCGAGCATTATCGGAGACAGATTTTCCATGGGCGGGCCAGATTATCCTTCGGCGTAGCTCGAAAAGACTTCCGTCGACCCGTCCTTGCGGATGAGGAAGACATCATAGGCCTCGCGGTCGTCTTCTGGCCCCATGCCGGGCGAGCCATAGGGCATCCCCGGAACGGCGAGGCCGACGGCGTCCGGGCGCTCCTCGAGAAGGCGGCGGATGTCAGCGGCCGGGACATGGCCTTCGATCACGTAGCCATCAATGAGCGCGGTGTGGCAGGAGACCATGCGCTGCGGCACGCCGTTGTCGAGCTTGAAGCGAACCAGCAACCCGCCGAACATGTCCTGGCCGGTCGGCGCAAAGCCATTCTCTTCGAGATGGTTCATCCACGAGAGGCAGCAGCCGCAACCGTTGGTCTTGCGGACGTCGATCGCCGTTGCCTCTGCGAGGGCCTGTGCCGCCGGGAACAGGGCGAGCGTGATGGCAAGAGCTTGGGTCATGCGTTTCATGGGTCAGAGCCTTTCGGTTGTCGTTTCGGCAATCTCGCTGCCGAGGTTTTCATTCAGAAGCGCGCGCGCCTCGGCCAGACGCGAGAGCGCGGCGGTATCATCCGCTTCGCTCTCGGCTGCTTCGGCGAGCCGGTCGTCAGCGAGGGGGTCAGTCGGGCGCCCATCCACGAGGACTTCGTAGTGCAGGTTCGGACCTGTCGCCGTGCCAGTCGCGCCGACGCGGCCGATCACGTCTCCCGCCGCAACGCGTTGGCCTTGTGCCAAGTCTTCCGGCACGGCGCTCAGATGCGCGTAGCGCGTCATGGTGTCGGAGCCGTGCAAGATTTCGACCACGCGACCATATCCGCCGCGCCAGCCGATGAAATTGACCCGCCCCGGTGCCGTCGCTTGAACCGGTGTCCCACGTGCCGCTGCAAAATCGACGCCGGTGTGCATCCGGACGTTGCCAAAGACCGGATGCGTGCGGCGCCCGAACACCGAGCTGAGGCGCGCACCCTCGACCGGCTGTGCGAAGACGCGCAGCACCTCGCCATCGACGTAGATCGTCGCCTGACCGCTGCCGTCGTCAGGCCATACGATCTCGTAGAGCGAACCGCCGATGTCCAGTGCGGCGAAGGCGAGTTCGGGCTGTCCGATCCTGTCCTCGCCGACCCGCGCCTCACGCCAGAGAAGCCTTAGTGTTTCGCCGCCGGCCATCTCGCGGCGGAAATCCACGGTCCCTCCCAGCATCTGCGCAAGGTCCACGGAAAAACGGGCGGGTATGCCGGCTTCGTCGAGTGCCGCGAAGATCGAGCTGTCGATCACGGCTTCGCCGGCAAGGGTTACGATCTCCGGATCCGGAGCCACGACCTGTGTGGACAACTGCTCGCCGAAAACCACCTCGATCCGAACCCCGTCCTCGACGGCGAGTGAGACGGTGCGGGGGCTGCCGTCCATGGTCGAAGCAACAGTGACCGAGTGCCCCGGCCGCAGCCGTCGCAGATCGTATTCCGCGCCAAGCGCAAGGGCAACTTCGGCTCTGTCAGGTGCCGCAAGACCAGCTTCAGACAGCAAGAAATCGAGCGTCTCGCCAGGTGCAATGTTGCGCGACCATGTCGACAGGGGTGGCTCGATCGCCTGCACGGGCCTGTCGGCAAACGCGACCTGCAGAAGGGGCAGGGGGCCGAGGTCGGGTGCATCTTCTGCCCATACCGTCACGGGCAGCGTCACGAGGATGTCAACGTTCTGGGGGGCTTCAGGACCTTGGGGCATCCAATTACCTGCCGAGGCAAGTTTCGGCGGCACGGGTTCTTTCGAGAAAACACCGGAGATGACGATAGCTGCCCCGGAAACCGTCCCCGCAATTGCGACACAAGCCGCCAAAGTTCTGAGCCTCATGTCGCCCCCTCCATTTCTTCTTCCAGCGCGCGGCGAATTTTCGGCACCGCGAATTCTCTGGGTTCGTGATAGTCGATCATGGTGACGAACCGCCCAGAGGCTGCGAACAGGAAGACGCTCGCGCTGTGGTTCATCGTGTAATCGCCGCTCTCCGTCGGCACCCTTTCGTAGGTGGCGTGGAAGCCGTCCGCGACGCGCGCGATCTGCTCTTCCGGTCCCGTCCAGCCACGTATCCCAGGATGGAAGTAGCCGACATATTCGGCCATCGTTTCGACAGTGTCGCGCTCGGGATCGACCGTGATGAAAACCACGTTCATCTCGTCGGCCTCGTCTCCCAGATCGTCGAGCCATCCCGAAATGTCCGAGAGCGTGGTCGGGCAGACATCGGGACAGTAGGTGAAGCCGAAGAACGCCATCGTCGGGCGACCGATCAGGGTTTCTGGCCCGACCGCGTTGCCCTCATGATCCGTCAGACGGAAATCCATTTCGGTCAGGGCCACAGGCCGCTGCCCGACAGGTTCGGGTCCACCGGGTCCATCGACCTGCCACCAACCGACGAAGAGCATCAGGGCGACCGCCCCGACACCAGCCGCGCCGTACCCCAGGATCGCCCGTCGCCGCATCAGTCCTCTGGCCCCCGCGCGGCGATGCCGAGGATCGGCACCTCGACCGTCACTTCGCCTCCGTCGTCGAAAAGCAGGGTCAGCGGAAAGGTGTCCCCTTCCGTCATCGGTTCTTGTAGCCGCATCAGCATTGCGTGCAGGCCCCCCGGTTCGAGCGCGACGCTCTCGCCCGGGGCGATCGCGATCTCCCCCGCCGGGCTCATGGAACTCACACCCTCGGCATTTGTCTTCGTCTCGTGAATTTCGGGCATCATCGCGAGCGGAGTTGTAAGGCCGATCAGCGTCACCGGCTCGTCGCCGGTGTTGCTTATCGTCATGTATGCGGCCCCGGGGCGGTTCATCCCGATAGAGGCGCGGGACCACGCGTTCTCGACGACAACATCCTCGGGTCCGGCCAGCGCGGGCACTGAGAGCCCTCCTAGGGTCAAAAGCGCAGTCAATGTGCCGGTCAAAATATGCTTTTTCATCGTTTTGATCCTGCCCTTTCCATTCATTTTTGCGCGGAAGTGACTTCGGCAGCCACCAATCGCCGCAGTTCTGCCTCCCCGAACGGATCGAGCGGCTTGCCGTTCACGAAGAATGTGGGCGTCTGGCGAATTCCCACGGTCTCTACATCGGCACGATCCTGATTCAGGATCGCCACTACACCCGGTGCCAGCATTTGCGTGCGCGCGGCCTCGGCATCGAGCCCGGCCGTGGCGGCGACCTGTAGGATTAGGCCGGGCGCCGGGGCACCGTGCGACGCCCATCTCGGCTGTTCCCGCAGAACGGCCTCGAGCACCGGCACGTAAACGTCCTGCATGCGCGCCGCCTCGAGCACGCGGATGGCTTCCTCGGATGCCGCGCCGTGGAAGGGCGTGTAGCGGATCACGACGCGGACAGCTTCCCCATGCTCGGCCATGATGTCCTTCACGATGGGATGAAAGGCGCGACAGGCCTCGCAGGCCGGATCGAAGAATTCGACGATCGTGACGGGCGCATCCGCAGGCCCGAGGATGGGCGAGTAGGGGCGGATCATCGCCTCCGCAAGTTCCGGAGCAACGGGCTCCGCTTCGGCCACTGGGCCGGGGCGGTTTGCAAACCAGGTGGCTCCGCCGAAACCGGCGGCGCCGAGGGCAAGAACGGACAGGATCAGGCCGCGTCGATTCATGTTCGTGTGTCCTTTAATGAAAGGGCCGACAGCGCCCCGATCAGCGCGAAGGCGGCGAGCGCCATCAGCGGGATCGGGATGCCGAAGACCAGTTGGTTGTCATCGGTGCAAGAGGGGCCGGTGGCCGTGCAGGGCTGGACGCGTTCGGGAACAAGACCGACGTACAGCCCCATGTGCCAGAGGGCGATTGCGCCGCCGCCAAGCGCCAATGCGATGCCGTAGCGCCCCACGCGGCCGTCCCGCCACCAAAGGCCGAGCCCGAGGACAATGGCCAAGGGGAACATGAAGGCGCGCTGGAACCAGCACAGCACACAGGGCGTCTGCCCCAGCACCTCGCCGATGAAAAGCACGGCAAGCGAGGCGACGAGCGCGATGATCCACGCCAGCCCGAGGGCTGTTTCTCCGGACATACGGTTCATGTCGGTCAGATCCTCTCTTCCAGATTGGCGAGGATCTCTTCGGCGGAGGTGCCGTAGGGCCACGAGTCGGCGAAGCCCGCGTCGGGATCGAAGAGGAACAGATGCGACGTGTGGCCCATCGTGTAACCATCCGGCGCCGCAGCCTCTTCGACGCGTTCGAAGAAGATCGGAAAGGTCTCGGATGTGGCGGCGATCTGTTCCGGCGTGCCGGTCAGCCCGATGATGCCCGCATCGAACAGCGGGACGTATTCGGCGAGTGCTGCGGGCGTGTCTCGTTCAGGGTCGATTGTTATGAAAATCGGCTGGACCTTGGCGGCATCGTCGCCCAGACCGTCCATCACCGCCGCGACCTCGGATAGGGTCGTCGGGCAGACGTCGGGGCAGTTGGTAAAGCCGAAAAAAACCAGCATCCAGCGCCCCGCAAAGTCCTCCTCGGTTCGAACCATACCCTGGTGGTCCGTCAGTTCGAACTCAGCGAAAAAAGGCGGTTCGGCGTCGGTTCGGGCGCTATCGGCACGATAATCGGACCATAGCAAAAGCCATACGAAGGCAAGCGCTGCCACGCCTGCCAAAACCCAAAGAAACTTCTGTGCCGATGTAAGGGACAATCCTGTTCGCCTGATTTTGATTCTTATTGCCTGTGCGGATACATCCTCTAGCTGCTAGAGGTTCAAGCACGAAATCATGGTATAGCTTGAACTCACGCGTCTGTGAATCCGACACTTGTTTATTCCGACGTCAAAACCTACACAAACTGTATCTTTTTCATGGAGGCGAAAATGCTCACGATCGGTACTCTGTCAAAGAAGACTGGCACAAAAGTGCAGACCATCCGGTACTACGAACAGATCAGACTCATGCCCGAACCTGGCAGGACCGAAGGCGGACAGAGGCGCTACGACAATGCACAGCTCGACCGACTGTCCTTCATCCGCCATTCGCGGCAACTCGGTTTTTCGCTCGATGCGATCCGCGAGCTGCTCGACCTCAGCGACCATCCCAACCGCCCCTGCGACGAGGCAGATGCCATCGCGCGTCGCCAGCTCAAACAGGTGGAGCAGCGCATGGCCCGCCTGAAGGCGCTGCGCACGGAACTGAAACGCATGGTTCACGAATGCAGCGGCGGGCGGACGGGAGATTGCAAGGTGCTTGAGGTGTTGCGGGACCATTCGGAATGCTTGACCGAGCACGAGGAAATCGGGGCCTGAAGGAATTCAGCCAACATTCCGGCTGGAACGCAGATCAGCCGCAGAAGTTAATGTGTCCTACAACACAAGCTGGAACCACAAAATGGCCGCTAGACAAGATTCAATGGAGAGACGGACGCTTTGGATCGTTCTGGCGCTCAATATCGGTTTGGCCGTGGCCTTTTTCGCAACAGGCGCCTTCGGCGACTCAAGTGCCCTGATCGCCAACGGGCTCGATAACCTCTCCGACAGCTTCGTCTACGCGATCAGCCTTTTCGCTTTGTCCCGATCCGACAAATGGAAACGCGGGGCGGCGAACGTTTCCGGTGGGCTGCTGATCCTGTTCGCTGCAGGCATCCTCTACGATGCGTGGCGCCGCTACATCGGCGGGTCAGATCCGCTTGGGACGATCATGATCGCCATGGCCCTGATTGCGGCGGCCATCAACGCAGTCTGCGTCTGGCTGCTCGCTAAGCTCAAAGATCCGGACGTCAACATCCGCGCGGCCAACACCTTCAGTTACAACGATTTCGCCGCGAACCTCGGGATCGTCGTGGCCGGCGGCCTCGTCGCCTGGCTGGGAACCAACTGGCCGGACCTCGTCGTCGGCGTGATTGTCGCCGGGATCGCGGCCTGGGGAGGTATCGACATTCTGCGCGACGCACACGGCGAACACCACAAAGCAGTTCATACGGGCAAATAGTTGCGGGAGATTCTTTCTGAAAGAAGGGGTTGAAGCTACAGTGACTATAGCAATTAGTCTTGTTCCAAGACGATTCGAGGAGCGACCCGTTGCATATGACCGACCCCCTACTTGTACCCACCAAACTACTGGATTTTGATGCCGCGCCTCTTGCGCATCTAATTGAGAACCGTAGCTGGCGCGGCTTATCCGAATACGATCGGATCGGAGCTGCCTATGATTTCGTTCGGAATGAAATCGCGTTCGGATACAATCGAGCTGACGACATCCCCGCATCCGAAGTGCTTTCCGACGGCTACGGGCAGTGCAATACCAAAGGCACGCTCTTGATGGCGCTGCTGCGTGGTGTTGGCATTCGTTGCCGGTTGCATGGGTTTACGATCCACAAAGGCTTGCAGCGCGGTGTTGTCCCTGAGCTGGTGTATCCGCTTGCTCCGCAGGAAATTCTCCACTCATGGGTCGAGATCGAATTTCAAGGTGCCTGGATCAACCTTGAAGGCTTCATCCTGGATGACGCTTTCCTCGATGTCCTGCAAACGTCATTCTCGGACACAGAAAGTCTCTGCGGTTATGGCGCGGGCACGGATTGCCTTGGCGCGCCTCCCGTCGCCTGGAACGGAGAAGATACCTACATTCAGAAAACCGGCATCGTGCAGGATTTCGGCGTGTACGATACGCCGGACGCCTTCTATTTGTCCCATGAGCAATCCTTTGGGTGGCTGCGTGGTGCCCTTTACCGTCATATCATCCGCCACTGGATGAATGCGCGCGTACGTGGTTTCCGCAGCGGCCGCCTCAAGACTGACCGACGCGCGACACACGCGCATGAGGAGCCTGCCAATGCCGCATGATCATGGGCACGCGCATATCGAACCGGATTCTGGCGATCGGCGGGTTGCCATCGCGATCTGGGCGAACGGGCTTCTTACCGTTGCGCAGATCGTCGGGGGCATATTCTCGGGTAGTTTGGCACTGATCGCCGATGCGCTGCACAACTTTTCCGATATGGCCTCGCTTGTCATTGCCTTTGCCGCACGCAAGATCGCGCGCCGCCCGGCAGATGAGCGCATGACCTTCGGCTATGGCCGGGTCGAAATCGTCGCGGCCCTGATCAACTACACCACCCTCATCGTGATCGGCTTCTATCTGATCTACGAAGGTGGCATGCGCATGATTGATCCACCCGAAGTCATGGGGTGGACCGTCGTCATTCTCGGTGGAATCGCGCTTGTGGTCGACACGCTGACCGCAATGCTGACCTATTCGATGCAGAAGGGGAGCGTGAACATCCGTGCGCTTTTTCTCCACAACCTTTCGGATGCGTTGGCTTCAGTGGCCGTCATAGTCGGCGGGACGCTCATTATACTTTTTGATATGCGTTGGGTTGATCCGGCCATCACCATCGGCATCGCGCTCTACATCCTGTATCTGTCCTTCACCGAAATAGGGGGCCCAATTCGAACCCTGATGCTTGGAAGCCCGCCGGATGTGGATGGAAACGACGTGGTCAGAGCGATCCAGTGTGTCGATGGCGTTGTGGACGTGCATCATGTCCACCTGTGGCAAATGCAGGAGCACGCTGCGGCATTGGACTGCCATATTGTCGTCGAACGCGACCGGATGAGTGAGGCCGACAAAATTAAAGAAAACGTCAAATCAGTGCTGCATGAACGTTTTTCAATTGAGCATTCCACGCTTGAGTTTGAAGCGAGCGACAATGCGCATAAAGAGGCACAGGTGTTCGGACACCGCTCATGACGGTGGTTCAAAGCATCTAATGGTCATTGGCCTCCTGTCCGGTCTGGTATTGATTAGCGCGCTTCTTTGCCCAATCTTCCACCCATCTAGGCACATTTGGTCTCCGAACAGCGAAAGATCAGTCATTCCAAACTTCACATGGCGACTCACATTGGCCGTGTTTGGAGCGATGATCGCTTCGGGCAACAGGCGCGCACCCGTCAACCGCAACCTCGCTTGGATGGAAGCCAGAGCCCCACTTCGCGAAATATCCGGGCAAAGAATAATTCGGATGTGGTGCGACGCAATCCATGGTGATCGGAAGGCGTCTGAATATGGTCTGGTTTCACACGGCGCGACTACGTCAAAAAGTTCATATTATTCAGCCTAGCGTCAGCACCATGTTGTCGGACAAGGCCAGGGGTGGAATGTGTAGGTTCTCCGGCGCAGGCCCTTTGCGAATACGACCCGCGGTATCGTAATGCGACCCGTGGCACGGACAGAACCAGCCCCCGAAATCGCCCGCGCCATCGCCAAGCGGGACACATCCCAAATGCGTGCAGACACCGATCATCACCAGATAGGCGTCATGGCCCGGAATGGCGCGGTTCTCATCCCGCGCTGCGGCCTCGCCGGGAAGATTGGGATTGCGCGCATCGGTGTCTGGCAACGCGGAGACCGCCTGTTCACGCGCTTGGGCCATCTCCGCTTGCGTCCGGTGGCGGATGAAGACGGGTTTTCCGCGCCAATTGACGGTCAGTTGCGTGCCTTCTGCGAGCCCGGAGATATCCACCGAGATTGTCGCCAGGGCGCGCACATCCGCCGAGGGGTTCATCTGGTTGATCAACGGCCAGAGCGCCGCACCGGAGGCGACCACGCCCGCGCCAGCAGTGGCATAATACAGGAAATCCCTGCGGTCAGTGTCGTCGGTCGCATCCACAGCATGGAGAGTGTGCAACCTTCCCGCCCCGGAACGTCAACGCGGGTTTTGTAATGTTTTGTCTGCAACCCGGGGCCTGGCGGAGGGAAACTGTGGCGGATCTTCAGCTCAATGGTGGGGTGTTGCGCCTTTTGCCATCATGAGGTGATGCTCCTGGTGATGCGCGCCGATGGTCATCAGCCCGAAGAACCCAAGGCCCTGTATCTGGTCGGAATCGCCATCGACGAGGAGGGCAACACCATCCCCGAGATCCTCTGTCGTGACCTCCCAACCCGTCTCGGCTGCAAGGAAAGGCGCATGGGCAGGCACCATGGCGCGAATGGCCTCGAGAACGCGCGGTGCTCCTCGGATCTCGAACCGGATACCGGCGGGCCGCACACTGCGGGTAACCTCGGCCTCCATCGTCACAAGCTCCATGTCCACGAGATGTCGCCTGAGAGCCGCGATATCGACATTTGCCCAATCGGTGTCCGGATCGGCGCGCAAAAGCGCCGCGATCTCGGCCATGGCGGCAAAGGCCGATTGCCCGGCTTCCTGCGGACCCGGCATCGCATGCCCGATTGCGGAATGGCTGTGCTGGGCCGCGACGGGTCCAGACAATGACAGGGCAAGCAGGAGAGCAACAAGGCGCATGGCGGGATCCATTTGAACGGCACGATACCCGTTTTTCCAAGCACGCAGGCCTGCTCTGGAATATGATTTCAATCATATGCTGCCAGAACCCTACGACCTTCTCCCGACAACTGCGCGTCAGTCGCAAACAATTGCGGCTGGCGACGTGCTCTTTCGACAGGGTGCACGGACCCGGGGCCTCTATGTGCTGAAGACCGGGCGTGTGCATCTCGAACGGGTTGGTCCGAATGGCGAGCGCCTTACCATTCATCGGGCGACATCCGGGACCAGCTTTGCCGAAGCCTCGGTCTTTTCGGAGCGCTATCATTGCGATGCCATCGTGATGGATGCAGGTGAGTTGGTCCGGATCGACAAATCCGCGGTTCTCGCCGGCTTCGCGAACCCGGACTTTGCGCGGGCCTATGGACGCCAGGCGGCCCAACAGGTTCAGGCGCAGCGGCAGATCATGGAAATTGTCGGCATCCGACGCGCCGAGGATCGGGTGATGGCGGGGATCGTTGCGGGTCTTCTGGATGGCACCGTCATCGACTTTGCCGCGCGCCTCCAGCTGACGCATGAGGCGACCTACCGTGCGCTGCGGGCGCTTGTCGAAGCGGGCCGGGTCAACAACCCGTCCCGCGGAACCTACCGATTGGCCTAGCTGTGACTGGCAAAGACCGATGTCGCGCCATCGGGCCCGACAAGCAGCGTATCAAACGTATCGCCGGCACCGGGACCGCCCATGCCGGGGGAACTCATCGGCATACCCGGCACGCTCAGCCCGCGCGCCGCCGGTTGCTCTGCAAGAAGCCGGGCGATGTCTTCTGCCGGCACATGGCCCTCAATGAAATAATCGCCCACCACAGCGGTGTGGCACCCGGCCAGTTCCGGCGCGATCTGGAGCCTGTCTTTCAGCGCATAGAGGGCGTCCTGCTCGACATCCTGGGCCTCGACCTGAAACCCGGCTTGCCGGACATGATCAACCCAGGCCGTGCAGCATCCGCAGGTCGGGGTTTTGGCAACCTTTATGATGGGTTCGGCATCGGCCATGGCCGGAAGCGCGATTGTGGCGGCAGCGCCGGTCAGCAGAAAGCTACGTCGTTTCATGTGTGGTTTCCTTTTGAATTGCGTCGAGATTAGCATCAGGAGCGGCACTGTCGAGGTGATCGCGGTGCGCGGGTGGTGCATGAAGCTCTGCCTGCGGCCCCATCGATTGAGTGACGTCCAAATCTTCCGCGTGGCGCTCGTCGAGGCAATCCGTTTCAAGCTGCAGGGTCACCATGTGAAACCCGTGATGCTTGGTGAGTTGCGCATATGCGGTCTCAAGGATGCGTGACGCATCGGCAGGCTTGGCATGGCGGAGATGGGCCGAGAAGGCATGCTTGCCGCTGGTCAGCGTCCAGGCGTGGACATGGTGAACATCGAGAACGCCGTCCTGCGCGCGCAGATCAGCGGTCACGGCCGAGAGATCAGTATCCGCCGGGGTCCCTTCCAACAGAATATGCACCGCCTCGCGGATAACTCCGATCGAGGCCCAGAGGAGCACGACCCCGAAGGCCATACCAAGGATTGGGTCGATCGCCAGAAAGCCGGTGAACTCGATGACTAGCGCGGTCACGATGATCAACAGGCTGCCGACGAAGGTCTGGATGATGTGCCAGAGTGCCCCGCGGGCATTCAGATCATCCTGGCTGGATTTCCACATCAGGCCGAGCGAGATCACCTCAGTGACCAAGCCACCGAAGGCCACCCAGAGCATCGGTCCCGTGGGCAGATGGATTGGATTTCCGAGCCGCATCGCCCCCATCCAGATCACCAGAAGCGCCATGCCGAGAAGAAAGCCGCCATTCACGAGCGCGCCAATGATCTCGGCGCGATACCACCCGTAACTGCGCGCCATATCCGCCGGGCGGCGCGCGATCCGCTGCGCGATGATGGCGACGAGCACGCCGCCCACGGCGGACAAGGTGTGAAACGCATCTGACAGCACCGCGATCGAGCCGGTCCAGAGCCCGACGGCCAGTTCGATCACGAAGTAGATGCCGGTTAGCCAGGCAGATATGACCAGAGCTTTTCCCGACGACGGCATATGTCCCGCATGTGAATGAGTGGCCATGTCAGATCTCCTTCTTCGGCGTGCGGCGGTCGCGCCAGACCGCAAAGAGGACGGAAAGGGCGGTAAATGCGCCAAGCGCCAGCGCCGTCCAGGTGGCGGTTTGCACGTCTCCATTCATGGCTTCACTGCCGAGATGGGCGAGCAAGAAGCTGGCCGGAATGATCCCCGCGAGTGTCGCCAGGGCAAACCGCCAAAGGTGCAGGGCACTCAACCCCGCCGCGTAGCTGACCATGTCGAAGGACAGGAACGGCAGCAGCCGGCTTCCGAACACCAGAAACGTCAGTGTATTCTGTGACCCCAGAAGTCCACGTCCGATCGTCTCGCCGACATGGCGTTCCACGAAAGGGCGCCCCAGCCCGCGCGCGAGCAGAAACGCGGCAAGCGCTCCGATCTCTGCGCCGAGCACGACGAGCAGTGTTCCGTAGGTGTGACCATAGGCGGCCCCGGCAGCCAGCGCGATCGGCGCCGAGGGCAGGGGACTGGCCACGATCGCCAGCGTCATCAGCGCCACGACCAGAACCGGACCAAGAAGACCAGCCGCCTCGATCCAAAGGCGCAGGTCGTCGCGCTCCGGCAGATCGGCATTGAGCCCCGCAAGGTCCGGACGCGCAAGCACGAGAAGCAAAAGCCCCAGAAGGACAAGAACAACGACACGCACCATGGCCTACCTCGTATAGAGCAGCACAAGAAAGGCTGCCCAATGCCAAAGGAGACCCGCTACGGCCGCCGCCCCAAAGACGAGAGCAACCGCCAGCTCAGACCAGAACACGGAGCGACGGCCATCGGCGGCACCGAACCCGATATAGGCCCCGCCGATCAGGGCCAGTGTGACCGCTGCCAAGGCAAGCGAGCCTGCCTGTTCCAGGAGAAGGTGGGCGGGCATTGTGACCACAAAAAGCGCAAATCCGATCCAAGCGGGCGCCGCCATGGTCCGGTGCACTGATTGGGCGGGATGTTGCCCCGATATGTCTGGTCTTGCGCCTGTCATGCCGCGTCAGATGGGGCTTCCAGCAGCTGGAGGGTCAAGACATGTCAGGTCTATTGATACATATTGCGACAAACGAGGTGCGGGTCTTTCCCGAAAGAACAATCTATTCTGGGTGTTATGGAACTCAATCTATTGAACAGTGGGCCGATCGGCCAGACGTGCCGATGTGTGGGACCCGATCGCTGATGGCGGCATCGGCGCATATTCTGGTCGTCGATGATCATGCCGAGATCCGGCACTCCGTGACGCGCTACCTGGAGAAAAACGGGCTGCGCGCGACGGGAGCCAAAAGTGCGGGCGAGATGGATGCGCGATTGAGCGAGGACAGATTCGATCTGATCGTGCTCGATATCATGATGCCGGGAGAGGACGGGCTCGCGGCCTGTGCACGGTTGCGTCGGGAGCAGCAGCATACCCCGATTCTCATGCTGACGGCGCTCGGCGACGATGACGCTCGGATCAAGGGGCTCGACACCGGCGCAGATGACTACTTGGCCAAGCCCTTCAATCCGCGCGAGCTTCTGGCACGAATCAATGCGATCCTGCGCCGTGCGGGAGACGGATATGCACCCCATGGCGGAACATTTGCGGGCAAGCGGGCCGTATTTGCCGGGATCACATTCGATCACGACGCCAGCCATGTCATTTGCCCCGATGGCACGGTCAATGCACTGACCACGGCGGAAGCAAAGTTGCTGACGGTGTTATTGGAGCGTCCCCGGGCCGTGATCGGCCGGGATGAGCTTCTGGAATTGAGCGCCGGCCGTGTCGCCGGACCATTTGACCGGACGATCGACAATCAGGTTTCGCGCCTGCGCCGGAAAATCGAACCCGATGTGCTTCGCCCTCGGATCATATCGACGGTGCGCAATGGCGGATATTGCCTGAACTGTGATGTGGAGGTCGAGGCCTGATGCGAATGGGGTTCCGCTCACAGATCGCCCTTTTGGTGGTGGTGGTCCTGTTCGTGGCTCAGGTCGTAGGTTTGTGGCTTTTCGTCGATGAACGGTCGCTTGCGGTGCAAGCGGCCATCGGCAGCGAGGCAGCCGGACGCGCAGCCAACGTCGCCCGTCTGATCGAGGAAGCACCGCCGACGTTGCATGAGGATATCGTGGCCGCGGCAAACTCGCCCCTTGTGCGCTTCGAACTCGGCGACACGCCTGCTGTGACGCACTCCCATCATGATGAGAACGGAGCGGTTGAGGCGCGCGTGCGGGCGCTTTTGAACGATGGCTACACCCGCGATATTCGGGTCGAAGTGCATGAGATTGAACAGGGGCTGTTGCCGCTGCCGAACCTCTCTCCGGAAATGGCGGAAATGCACGCCGAGATGATGCAGGGCACGCTGGCGGCCCTCGAAATGGAGGTCTCGATCGCCATTGCCGGAGGCCAATGGCTGAACGTCGCCACCCGCTTCGAGCGGCCGCCCATACAGTGGTCTTGGGCCTCCACCCTCTCTTTCGTGTTGACGGCCGCCGTGTTGCTGCTTGCGATCTTCTGGTTTCTGCTGACGCGCCTGACGCGGCCACTGAATGATCTCGCCGCGGCAGCCGAGGAGTTCGGGCGCGGTGGCGGGCAAGGACCCCTCACGCCGGTCGGCCCAAATGAAGTGCGGAACCTGACGACGGCCTTCAATGACATGCAAACGCGCCTGGCTCGCTTCGTCACGGACAGGACGCAAATGCTGGCCGCCCTGGCCCATGACTTGAGATCGCCACTCACCGCGCTCAGGGTTCATGCCGAGATGGTAGAGGATGCGGAGACCAAGACCGGCATCACGGCCTCTCTCGACGAGATGCAGGATATGGTGGAAGCCACGCTGGCCTATGCGCGCGGTGTGGGACAGGACGAGGCCCTGCAACGGACCGAGATTGGCGCGTTCCTGACCGACATTCGGGACGCAACCCACGGTGCGTTGGACGTGCGCCCGGGACCCGAGGCAATTGTGCAGATCAAGCCGAAGGCACTGCGTCGTGCTTTGCGCAATCTCATCGACAATGCGGGGCGCTACGGGCGCAACCCGACCCTAACCTGGGGCGTCTCTGACGAGAGCATCGAGATTTTGGTCGAGGACGATGGGCCGGGGATCCCCGATGACCGGTTGCGCGATGTCTTCCAGCCCTTCCTGCGCCTTGAGGGATCGCGCTCCCGCGAAACCGGAGGCCATGGGCTGGGCCTTTCAATCGCCCGCAGCATCGTTTTGCAACACGGCGGCGCGATCACCCTGTCGAACCGCGCGGAGGGGGGGCTCTGTGCCCGGATTGTTTTGCCCGTGACTGCGGATCAAGCCGCGATGACTTCCCCGTCAGAGCATCCCGAAGCGCGCGCCGAAACCGGATTTTCGGCTCGGACCAAAAAAGTGTAGCGCCGCCATCCAACCGGCGGGTTGATACATAACCTTACAAAATTCCGGCCCTTCCTGCGTTTCGCCGCTTGCTGATCTCCGATAGAAAACAAAGCGTTCGACATGGAAACGAGGCAGAGCCATGCAGGCAAGAAATCGACTTTCTCTCACCCGGCGCAGCTTTGCGCGCGGACTTGGTGCCATGGTGCTCTTCGCGCCTTCAATTGTCAGGGCCCAGACGATAGACCCGGTTCGGCGCAATGTATCGTCGTTCCGAACGCACGCTTGGCAGGACCATTTCGACGCGCTCGGTGTCGGCTTGATAATCTCTGACACCAACTCGAAAGTATTGCAGCATTGGACGACCGATGGGGAAATGCGTCTCTACCCGACGTCTGTCCCCTTGTCCGAGGACTTGACACGGCTTGGTTACACGGAGGTTGTGGAAAAGCGAGAAAACCCAAGTTGGGCCCCGACGCCCTCCATGCGCGAGCGCAATCCTGAATGGCCCGCAAGGATCCCGGGGGGCGACCCTGCTAATCCGCTCGGGACTCGGGCGCTGTACTTGTCTTGGCAGTATTACCGTATTCACGGCACCCAGGACACGCGAAAGATCGGGCGAAGATCGTCCAACGGCTGCATCGGTCTTTACAATGAACACATTGAAGAGGTGTTTGAACGCGCACCCGTTGGGACCCAGGTCAAATTGATCTGATGGGGCGTTACACGATCTTATCCGTCGCCCTTGCGGTGGTTCTTGGCATTGGCTTCTGGTGGACAGGACCAACTGACGATGACGTGGCAACGACCACGGACGACGCGTCTCGCGCCAACGGACCCATGGTCGATGTCGCCTTGCCGGAAGCGCTGTCGGCCAACGCGGAGGTCGGCAAACTGGCCTACGATGCGAAATGTGCAGCCTGTCACGGCGCAAATGCGGCCGGGCAGGACGGTGTGGCGCCCCCTCTTGTGCATAAGATTTACGAACCCAGCCACCATGGGGATGCCGCCTTCCTTCTGGCGGCCAAGAATGGTGTCCGTGCGCATCATTGGCGCTTTGGGAACATGCCGCCGGTCGAAGGTGTCACCGATGGCGATGTGAAAATGATCGTGGCCTATGTGCGTGAGTTGCAACGCGCGAATGGTATAAACTGACTGAAGAAACCGACGAAGGACGATCCGTGATATACAGAGTCGCACTGACAATTTTTTTGGCGCTGACCAGCGCGCAAGCCCTCGCCCATTCTGAAAAGGAAAGCATGACGCCTGCAGACGGAGCCATTCTTGACGCCGTACCGGAGACGATTGGATTGCGCTTCAACGATGGAATGCGATTGACGAAAGTCGAAATGACCCATGCTGAGACGCACACCGAGGCTCTGGACCTCGGCACCCAATCCGGTTTTGTCAAAGAATTCTCGCTTCCTCTCACGCCCATGGGGCCCGGGATGTATCACATCGAATGGCGCGGGCTTGGTGTTGATGGGCACCCGATGAACGGTGTCTTCTCGTTTGAAGTGAAGTGAGCGGTGCCGGATATCTGGGGACAGGCTGCGGTTGCCACAAAGTTTTTGCTCTATCTCGGCGTCCTCACGAGTTCCGGGCTGATACTCTGTCGCCAAGTCTTTTCCGAGCAGTTGGCTGGGCTCGACCGTTTTCTACGGGCCTGGGCCGTCTTCTTTGCTCTTTTGGCGGCTGCAATGTCATTCCTCGGCTTTGCCGTGCGGGGCGCAGTGCTCATGGATGATGCTTCAGGCATGACTGATCTGGCGATCCTTGCGTTGCTCTGGGAAACGCCGCCCGGAGACGCCCTGCTGTTGCGGCTTTTGGGTCTGGGGGCACTCCTGAGCGGTGTGGTCTTGGGGGGACGGTGGCTATGGTTAGCGCTCTTGGGCAGTTTCTTGGCAATCTGGAGTTTTTGCGAGATCGGTCATGTCGCCAGCGAAGATCGCCTATGGTTTCAGAGCGTCTTGTTCGGTCATCTGATCGTTGCCGCATTCTGGATCGGCGTCCTTCTTCCGCTCCATAAGCTTTCGGGGTCTGCGGACACATTGCGAGTTGCTGCCGTGCTTGGACATCGCTTTGGACAGGTCGCATCTTTTGCGGTCCCACTCCTACTACTCGCTGGCGTGGTAATGACCTGGCGACTGGTTGGTTCGTTATCCGCGCTTCTCGGCACTGCCTATGGTTTGACACTTCTGGCAAAGATTGCCGTCGTGACGCTGCTTCTGGCCCTTGCCGCCATCAACAAAACACGGCTTGTGCCCGCTTTGCAGAGCGGTGATCCCAAAGCTGGGCCGCACCTTGCAAGATCGATTTCTCTCGAATGGGTTTGTATCGGTGTCATCTTGCTTGCCACGGCTGTCTTCACCTCAATTCTAACGGTGCCATCATGAAACTTTCAAAACGCGACTTTCTTCGTATGAGTGCTGCCGGTTTGGTGTGCATGCCGAATGCACTGTCTGCACAATCAGCCATGCGCACGGTGACAGCCCGGGTCGCCGATATTCAGCTTTTACCTGACGACTACGGAAAAACGCAGATCTGGGGGTTTGATGGTATCGCGCCGGGCCCGGAAATCCGGGTTACGCAAGGCGCGCGGGTACAGAGACGTATTATCAATGAGTTACCCGATCCGACATCGACCCATTGGCACGGGATCCGCATCGAAAATGCGATGGATGGGGTGGCGGGTCTGACGCAGGACGCCATTCGCCCTGGGGACAGCTTTGACTACGATTTCGTTGTCCCCGACGCGGGCACCTACTGGTATCACGCGCACAACCGCTCGTTTGAGCAGGTCGCACGTGGTCTTCAGGGTGCGCTGATCGTCGAAGAGCCGGAGCCGATCGATATCGATCGGGAAGAGGTCCTGATCCTTGACGATTGGCGCATCGATCCGGAAACAGCTCAGATTGCGGATACCTTCGGGGCGATGCATGACCTCAGCCATGCCGGGCGTCTTGGGAACTACATCACAACGAACGGCGTCTACAATCTCGCAAAGACCGTGAAACGGCATGAGCGTCTACGCCTGCGGCTGATCAATGCATCGAACGCCCGGATTTTCCAACTCGCGCTGGAGGGGCTCGAAGGCTGGATTGTGGCCATGGACGGGATGCCGCTGGCCGTGCCGCAACCCGTGGACGGTTCATTCCTGCTGTCGTCGGCACAACGGGTGGACCTGATCGTCGACGTGACCGCAGAGGTCGGCAGCGCAGGCCATATCGTGCAATTGAGCCGCGATGAAAGCTTTTCTCAGGTGGCCTTCGAAGTGACGAGCGACGGTACACGCGCGCGGCGCGAAACGCCTCTACCCCTGCCGCCGAATGCCCATACCATGCCCGATCTGGCATCGGCAAGGGACATCGCATTGCTGATGGAAGGGGGGGCCATGGGCGGCATGCGCGGTGCCATGATGGGCGGTCGGATGTCTTCGATGCGCGACATGATGGAGACAGGAAACTTCTGGGCCTTCAATGGCGCGGTGGGTGGCATGGATGGTCCAGCACTGGCGGTACTGTCGCGTGGCGAAACCGTTCGGCTGAAGATCACCAATGACACGTCGTTTCCGCATGCCATGCATCTTCATGGCATGCATTTTCACGAGATCGCACCCGATGGCAGCCTCGGCGCGCTGCGCGACACCACGCTGCTCGACCGGGGCGAAGTGCGCGACATTGCCTTCGTGGCAGACAACCCAGGAAAATGGCTGCTGCATTGCCATATGCTGTCACACGCGGCGTCCGGCATGATGACATGGGTCAATGTGGCATGAGAGCGATGGCTGCCATCCTCGGGATTGGTGTCCTGGCGGCGCTCGGGGCGGCAGCCTATGTCTGGACCGGGTCTGTCGGTGATGTCCAAAGCGGGGTGATGCCGGAAAGCGTCGATCTCGTGGCCGGCGAAGCGCTCTATGTCGAGACCTGTGCTGCGTGCCATGGGGCCAATCTGGAGGGTCAGGAGAACTGGCGGAGTCCGGGCGCGGACGGTCGGCTGCCGGCACCTCCCCATGATGAAACCGGTCACACCTGGCATCATGCCGACCAGGTGCTGTTCGACTATACAAAGCTTGGGGGCCGAGAGGTGATGGCCGCTCAGGGCATGGAGTTCGACAGCGGTATGCCCGGTTTCGGCGACCAACTGTCCGACCAGGAAATCTGGAATATACTCGGGTACATCAAGTCGACCTGGCCCGAGGAAATACAGGATATGCAAGCCGCGCGCACCAATGGCGTGCCGGTGAACTAGGAGAACTCTCATGAAGATCGCAATGGCAATGTCTCTGGTCGCCCTTCTGCTTGCACCACTCGCGTCTCATGCTGACGCGCTCAGCGAAGACCGGGTCAAGGAATTGGTTCTGGAGGCCATCCGCGAAAACCCGGAAATTGTCCTCGAGGCGGTTCAGATCATTGAACGGCGTGAACAGGAACGGCAGGCGGCCGCGGCGGCGAGTGTCCTCTCCGAAAACCGCGATCTCCTCGAGAACGACCCGAACGCACCGGTTCTCGGAAATCCTGAAGGCGACGTCACGGTCGTGGAGTTTTTCGACTACAACTGCCCCTATTGTCGTCGCGTGAAGCCGCATATCGAAGCGCTCTTGGACGAAGATCCCAATGTGAGGCTGGTCTATCGAGAGTGGCCGATCCTCGGAGACGGCTCGGTTTTTGCCGCGCGCGCCGCATTGGCCGCGCGAGAGCAGGGCAAATACGAGGAATTTCACTGGGCGTTGATGGGCATGCAGGGCCGAGCCGAGGAAGCGTCCGTCATCCAGGTCGCGCAGGAAATTGGTTTGGATATTGCGCAGCTGCGACGGGACATGCAGGCGCCTGAGATCGATGCCCATATCGCGGCGTCAATGGAGATGAGCCGCGCGCTCGGCTTCAATGGCACGCCATCCTTTGTGATCGGAGACGCGCTGGTTCCGGGGGTCATCGAGGCAGATCAGATGATCCGTCTTGCGCAGGAAGCACGCGCCGCAGGTCAATAGTTTCCTGACAATGGGCGAACGGACACAGTCAAAACGAGTGAAAGAGGTACTTTGATGGCCAAACTGACGCGTCGGCACTTTGTGGTAGGGTCTGCAATGCTCTTTTCGGCGCCGCTCGCCACGTCGATATCGGCAGCGCCCACGTCCCCGCGCGCGATGTGGGATGTCTGGGATGCGCAAGTCACACCTCCGGGTTATGACCCCTCAACTTCCAATCCGTGGGGGGTTCATCCGCGGTTCCTACCGGTTCGGGTGGAGGCAAAGGCGGGCCTCGTGCCGGGTGACATCCATGTCGATGCCGTTGCGCGCTACTTGTATCATATCGAGCCGAACGGCAACACGGCGATGCGCTATGGCGTGGCCATCGCACGCGGGACATTGTACGAGCCGGGTGTCTACACGATCCGGCGTAAAGCCAAGTGGCCCACTTGGCGTCCAACGGACGACATGATCGAACGCGACCCGGACCTATATGCACAGCATGCGGAGGGGATGGACGCGGGGCCAACCAACCCATTGGGATCCCGTGCGCTTTATCTCTACGTGGGGAACCGGGACACTTATCTGCGTATTCATGGATCGCCTGAGCCGCGTTCGATCGGAGGTCGTGCGAGTTCAGGGTGCGTGCGCATGATCATGGCACATATCAACGATCTCTATCCCAACGTGGAAACGCGCAAGACCGCTCACCTGTATCCGCCCGAAGATGCGATCGGCGGCTAAATGGGCACCTTGATGTTGCTCAAAGCGTCTTGACCTAGCTTACCGCCTGGCAGATTGGATTGCCTTGTGACGTTCTGAGCGGCAACCAGGTCGCTTCGACCGGGCCGTTGTGCAAATACCAGAAGCAACTGTCATTCGGATCCAGCCGTACCTTGTTGAGGTTCTGGTATGGCGCAGCGAGACCGACGAGTGGTTCAGGCAATTCGGTGAAGGCACCGTCCGCATCGACCACGGGTGTCGTGGAACATCCGGTCAACAGATACGCACCAAAAATCAGGCCCAACGCCTTAGAGGTCCCGTTCATCCGGATTTTCAATCCTCCGAACCTTCTCCCAAAGCGATCGCCGGATAACCAGCTTCCGCAAGAACCTGAAGCAGGGCAGCCGTGGAGACTGTCGAGTCGATCTCTGTCGCGTGTGCAGCCAAATCCGTCCGGATGGTTGCTGACGGGTCTGCGGCTTTTACCGCTTTTTCGATTGCAGCGACGCAATGGCCGCAGCTCATCTCTGGGACGTGAAATTTCATGGCGCATCCTTTTCTCACCAATTGGAAATAGGGATTCCAGTTGGTGGAAGGTCAAGCGTCCGTCGATGTTGGAACTGGGGTTTTTATGGCGACGGGAGCGTTGCTATTCGATGACTTGCTGCCTCCATGACAGGACTTCCCCATGAAGAAGAACATCACGCCATGTGCGCCGAGGCAAAGGGCGATTGGTGCCAGAACGCCCAAACTGTCCTGCAATCCAAAAAATGAGCCGCCTCGGACAAAGAAAACAAGCAGCGGAAGCAGCATCACCGCGCAGCATACCCACATGCCGACGTGCATCATCTTTGAATTCTGCGGCTGCTTTTCTTGATCTGACATATTCATCGAACATACTCCTTCCTCGGAGATAGCGCACCAATCGCTCGTGCGACAAGTTTACAAATCGATACATTTCAATCGGAAACAGGGGGTTAGAGAGACTGTAGGTTGATGCTGTGCCGGTTGAAAAAGAAATCTCCGATAAACTCCTTGAGCTTCCAGTGACTGGAAGCCCTATATCTGCCTCGAGTACGCAATCGAGGGAACATGCCATGACCGACACCAGACAAACAACGCTCAGCATCGAAGGCATGACCTGTGCATCCTGCGTGGGGCGTGTTGAAAAGGCCTTGGCGGGGCTCGACGGGGTTTCCGAAGTCGCCGTCAACCTCGCATCCGAAACGGCGCGCCTTTCGCTGGATGATCCGTCTCGGCTTGCCGACGCCACGCAGACGCTTGCCTCCTTGGGTTATCCCGCGCGGACATCCAAGGTCACCTTGAACATTGCGTCCATGTCCTGCGCATCCTGCGTCGGGCGGGTGGACAAGGCACTGGCGGACGTGCCCGGAGTGCTTTCCGTTAGCGTGAACCTGGCGGCAGAAACGGCGACGGTCGAGTATTTCGAGGGCGCCGTGTCCTTGGGCGATTTGATGGCGGCATCGGCGGCGATTGGTTATCCGGCCGAGATTGCAGAGGCGCAGGCGAGCCAGTCTCGCGTCGCACGCAAGGCAGAAGAAGCCGACGGACTGCGCCGCAGCGTCCTTTTGGCAGCAATTCTAACGCTTCCGGTCTTCATCCTTGAAATGGGCTCCCACCTTATTCCGGCATTTCATCACTTGGTGATGACGACGGTTGGTCTCCAAACGTCTTGGATCATCCAGTTCGTCCTCGCAACACTCGTCCTCTTCGGGCCGGGACGCCATTTCTACACCAAGGGGTTTCCCGCGCTTTTCAAGGGCGCCCCGGACATGAACAGCCTCGTCGCCGTCGGCACCGGCGCTGCCTGGGGATATTCGGTGGTCGCAACCTTTCTTCCCGGACTTCTGCCAGAGGGTGTGCGCGCGGTCTATTTCGAGGCCGCTGCGGTCATCGTCGTCCTTATTTTGATTGGCCGATGGCTCGAGGCACGCGCCAAGGGCCGCACCGGCGCTGCGATTCAGGCTCTGCTGGGCCTGCAGGTCCGCACCGCGCGCGTCGTCCGGGGTGGTGACACGGTAGAGGTCGATGTCGATGCACTCGCCGTCGGCGATGTGATCCTGGTCCGCCCGGGTGAGCGGATCCCTGTGGACGGCGAGGTGACCGAGGGATCCAGCAATGTGGATGAGAGCATGATTACCGGAGAGCCTGTGCCCGTGCAGAAGGCAGCAGGTGCCGCCGTAACGGGCGGGACCGTCAACGGCACCGGGAGCCTGACGTTCAAGGCCGCACGGGTCGGGTCGGATACCACGCTCGCACAGATCATCCGCATGGTCGAGGAGGCGCAAGGCGCCAAGCTGCCCATCCAGGGCCTTGTTGACCGCGTGACCCTGTGGTTCGTGCCTGCGGTCATGGTGCTGTCCGCGCTTACGGTGGCGGTCTGGTTGCTTTTCGGACCGGACCCAGCTTTGACCTTTGCGCTGGTGGCCGGCGTCTCGGTTCTGATCATTGCCTGTCCCTGCGCCATGGGCTTGGCCACGCCCACGTCGATTATGGTGGGAACGGGGCGCGCCGCAGAGATGGGGGTGCTGTTCCGTAAGGGTGATGCGCTCCAGGCCCTGTCCGAAGTCGATGTCATCGCACTCGACAAGACGGGGACTGTCACCGAAGGTCAGCCGACGCTGACCGATCTGGTCACCGCCGACGGTTTCGACCGAGACAGGGTGCTGAGCCTGATCGCTGCCGTCGAGGCCCAGTCTGAGCATCCCATCGCCGAAGCCATTGTTCGCGGCGCGCGGGTCGAAGGAATCGCCGTCGCGAATGCCACGGGCTTCCGGTCTATTACGGGTTACGGTGTCGCCGCGACCGTCGAAGGTCAGGAGGTGATGGTCGGCGCGGACCGTTATATGTCCCGCGAAGGCATCGACATCACCGCTTTGGCCAAAACCGAAGCCGAGCTGGCTGGGCGGGGCCGGACAGCGCTTTATGCGGCGATCGACGGCAAACTGGCCGCCGTGATCGCCGTGGCGGACCCCGTAAAACCCGCCAGCCAGGAAGCCGTTGCAGCCCTGCACGCGCGCGGTTTCAAGGTTGCGATGATCACCGGAGACAAACGCGAGACGGCGGAGGCCATCGCGCGCGAAACCGGAATCGACCACGTGATCGCGGGAGTCCTGCCGGATGGCAAGGTCGCAGCTCTCGACGATCTGCGCGCGGGAGACCAAAAGATTGCTTTCGTCGGCGACGGCATCAATGATGCACCGGCCCTGGCCCATGCGGATGTCGGCATCGCCATCGGCACCGGAACCGATGTCGCCATCGAATCCGCCGATGTGGTCTTGATGTCAGGCGATCTGCGCGGCGTGGTGAATGCGGTCGAGGTTTCCAGGCGCACCATGTCGAACATTCGCCAGAACCTCGTCTGGGCCTTCGGGTATAATGTTGCGCTGATCCCGGTCGCCGCCGGGGTTCTCTATCCGGCTTTTGGTCTGCTTCTTTCCCCGGTTTTCGCGGCGGGTGCGATGGCCCTGTCGTCGGTATCGGTTCTGACAAACGCCCTGCGTCTGCGCCGCATCGCGCCAGCCTTGCGTGAAGACAGAGACATCACCGCACCACGGATCAGTGCACAGACCCAACCCGCAGAATAGGAGGATCGTGTCGTGAACATTGGAGAAGTTGCAGAGCGGTCCGGCATCCCGCCCAAAACCATCCGCTACTACGAGGATATTGGCCTGGTTAGACCGCAGCGCAGCGGCAATGGATACCGCGCGTTTCGCGAGACCGATCTGCACAAGCTTGCATTCCTGGGTCGCGCGCGTGCGCTCGGGTTCTCGATTGAGGATTGCCGCAATCTCTTGAGCCTTTACGAGGATGAAACGCGGGAAAGCGCCCAGGTGAAGACCATCGCTGAAGAGCACCTGAGCGCAATCGACGACAAGATCGCTCAGCTTCAGGAGATGCGCGAGACCCTGTCCCATCTCGTCAAGGCCTGTCACGGAGACCACCGACCGGATTGCCCGATCTTGAAGGATCTTTCTGGTGACCTGAAGAACATCCGCTGAAAACGCGTTCTATTTCGGAACCCTCCAGCGCTGGAATCTCGTTCCAGAGGAAAGCGAAAGGAGTTCACATGTCAGATTCAGAAATATCTCATTATGAACGCAACTCTGCTGTTTCCGTCAAATCGGACAGTCACGGCAAGTCTTCTTACGGGCGCTTCATCGCGATGGTTGGAACGTCGACGGCCCTCATGTTCGGTCTGATGTATCTGAACACCTATGCTCTCGAACATGTCTACTGGAGCGAGACACGGTTCTATATGACCTTTGTCATGGGTGCGACGATGGCTATTGTGATGCTCCTTTTCATGTGGGGCATGTACAAAAACCTCGTCGCCAATGTCGCCATTCTTGCAGGCTCGGCAGTCCTGTTCGCCGGCGCTCTCTGGCTCGTGCGCAGCCAGGAATCCGTGCAGGATGAAAGCTGGATGAGTGCAATGATCCCGCACCATTCGATTGCAATCATGACCAGCAAGAGGGCGGAAATCACTGACCCACGCGTCAGAGCGCTCGCCGAAGAAATTGTCGTTGCCCAAGATCGGGAAATTGCGGAGATGCGCTTCCTGCTTGCCGACATCGAAGCAAATGGCGAAGCTGGGCCAGAATGGCCATTGGGTAAATCCGATGGACCTGCAAGCTTGGCAAGCCTGACGCAGGCAATCTCGACGCCGGTTATTGCAGGCATCCGTCCTGCTCCTCTTTCGGACGCGGAGATCGAGAGCGGGCTCGGCACCGAGCCGATGTGTACGTTCGTTCGCGCCGTCAACGCCGACCCCGTATTGGCGACCGATGGAAACGGGCAGGGTATCGCGAAAGTCTCCGGGTCGCTGGTGCAATTCGAAGCGACCGGCAATGTGGCCCCTGGAGGTGTTCTGATGGCCGATGGTGGCCAGATGACCGTCGCGATGAGCGATGCTGACAACGGAGAAGGCTCTACCCTTCTGTTCGAATTGACCGGTGAAACCCCGCTCGCGGTTGGCTTCATGGGATACTGGACCTGCAACAGCTAGACCAATGGAGGACATGATGCCGAAAGATACAAACCAGGCCGCAGGAAAGGCTGTTCTTTATCGCATGGTCATGGAAGACCACCTCTGCCCCTATGGATTGAAATCGAAAGATCTCTTGGAGCGCGAAGGGTATGAGGTCGAAGATCATCATCTGACGACGCGCGAAGAGACGGACGCGTTCAAGGCGGAACACGACGTATCGACAACACCCCAGACCTTCATCAGCGGTACGCGCATCGGCGGCTATGACGCCTTGCGCGAGCACTTCGGGAAAGAGGTTAAGGACGCGGACGAGACAACCTATCAGCCGGTCATCGCGATCTTCTCGGTGTCGTTTCTCATGGCCCTTGGTCTCAGCTGGGCGTTCTCTGGGTCGATACTTACGCTCCGTGCTTTCGAGTGGTTTATCGCGATCTCCATGTGCTTCCTTGCCGTCCAGAAGCTGAAGGATATCGAAGGCTTCTCGACGATGTTCCTGAACTACGATCTGCTCGCGCAACGCTGGGTGCGTTACGGCTACATCTATCCCTTTGGTGAAGCCATCGCGGGCGTTCTCATGGTCGCGGGCGCACTAGTGTGGATCAGCGCCCCAATTGCCCTCGTGATCGGGACCATCGGGGCGGTTTCCGTGTTCAAGGCGGTCTATATCGACGGGCGAGATTTGAAATGCGCTTGCGTTGGTGGCGGGTCGAACGTGCCACTGGGATTTGTGTCGCTGACCGAAAATCTGATGATGATCTTTATGGGGGTCTGGATGCCCGCGCGCGCACTCGGTTGGATATAGGACGAGCAATGGTCCATGTCGCCAAAGTTCTGACCTTGCTGACATGCGCCGTGTTTGCACCAGCCGCGGGCACCGCCAACGAGGTCATTTCTTTTGACGGCAGCTGGAAAGAGCAGGGCTTCTTGCGCCTTTTCTCGAACGATTTTGGTCAACGGGGACGCCAGTTGGACATCGTTTCGGACGGTACGGTCTCGTTGCTCTGGCGCCCCGTTGAGGACCTCAATCGTTCGGCTGAGTCTGCGCGTTGGGTCTGGCGGGTCCACGAGGGTGTCCGACCGACCGATCTTACGATCAAAGGTGGTGACGACAGAAATCTGGCGATCTACTTCGTGTTCGTCGATCCGGAGAGGGTGGACGCTCTGAGCGGAAAGAGCGCGCGGCGCATTCTTCAAGAGGACAGCGCACGCGCCCTGATCTACGTGTGGGGCGGTGCGCACCCGACCAATGCGATATTGCCCAGCCCCTATTCGCCCCGGTTGCGCAGCAAAGTCCTGCGCCCTTCAGAGATCGGGCAGTATCGTGAGCAGGTCGATCTCGCATCAGATCATCGCACTGCGTTCGGGATCGAGCCGGGTGCCCTGATTGGATTGGCCGTGTCGGCCGACAGCGATGATACCAAGGGCAGAATCGTTGCGTCGATTTCCGATCTTCAGCTCGATTAAACGCGTTACTCCGACGCGACACTTCGAACAGACGCTGTGTCGAGAGCGTCAAGAACTGCCTGTGGCGTCAAAATTTCCGGGAGAGCGATGCCGGAAGGCGACCCTGGCCCGAAGACGATATTGAACGGAATGCCGTAGCGGTCATATCGCTCGAGAAACCGCGCGATGTTGTCATCCGGGCGGGTCCAATCCGCCTGCATGGCGATCACGGAACCGCCGCGCAACCGCGCACGCACTGGATCCCTGTCAAGCACGAGAGACTTGTTGGCTTTGCAGGTCAGACACCAATCCGCGGTCACATCGACGAACACCGTCTCGCCTTCAGAGACGCGGCGCGCGATGCCGAGGGGTTCGAAATCCTGCCAGTGGGACGTCGCATCAACCCCTGCTGTGGTGCGGTCAGGGGTTGAGGTGAGACCTGCCCCGAAAATCGCCAGAAAAACACAGGCGCTGAGAACCGCACGCCGTACCCATTGGTTTGCCTGTGGGATTGATGCGGCGACGATGAACACAGCTGTGAGTGCCGAGATGAAGGCAGCTGCACGCCCACCCGTCACGCCGACAAGAACGAACAAGAGCCATGCGGCTGTTGCCAGCAACAGACCGCCAAGAAGGATCCTGACCAGAAGCATCCATCGCCCGGGCCGGGGCAGTCGCGTGACCAACTCGGGACGTGCGGCAATGACCAGGTAGGGGAGGGCCAGTCCAAGACCGAGCGCCGTGAATATCACTATCACGTCCGGTTGTGTACCCGCGAGCGCAAAGGTGATCGCGGTGCCGAGGAACGGGGCGGAACACGGCGTAGCGAGGATGGCCGCAAGCAGTCCGGTGCCAAAGTCTGAGATGTACCCGGCTCTGGCATTGCTGGCACCCAGGCGGTCTTGAAGGGCCGCGGGCAGGGTTATCTCGAATGCACCGAAGAGATTGGCGGCAAAGACGACGATGACCATGAACATCAGCGTCACGAAGACCGGATTTTGGAATTGTATACCCCAGCCGACGGATACTCCGATCCATTGAAGAAACACTAAGGCAGCCGCAAGCGCCCAGACAAATGTCAGTACCCCCAAGGCTGAAAACAGGAATCCGTTGCGCGTCATCTGCCGGGTTTGACCGGTTGCCTTCAAAACGGATGTGAGCTTGATCGATAAAACGGGTAACACGCAGGGCATGACATTCAGGATCAGACCACCGAGAAAGGCGATGGCGGCCACCGCCACGACCTTCAGCACACTCGTTCGAGGGTTCGCGCTTGAAAACGGTGGGGCAGGGGGATCTGAGGTAAGCGTGATCGGCGCCGTGATTGCACGTGCGGTGTCTGTGATCGTCACCGAAGGCTCTGAATGCTCTTCGGTCCAGGCGTTGATCGGTATTTCTGCCCAGAGTTCCGTTCTATCGCGATCCAACCGGATATCTGGTTTGCCAAAGGTCACAAGGGGTCCGAATTCCGGGAACACGTCGACCTCACCGAACGGTGTGTCGCTCTTTGCCACAACGATGAGAGCCGAGTCGCGCGTATCTAGGGCCGTGACCGATATCCTGATGTCGCTGTTCTCGGGTACCGCGGGAACGCGATCGGCGTAAGTAGCAATCTGGCCAGCCGAGTTTGTATCGATCCCGACGCCTTGCGGTAGGGCGAGCGAAAGTTCGAAGTCATGGGGCACACAGACAGTCGAACATGTCAGCAAGGACACGCGGGCACGCAGTTCCAGAGGGTGGCCGGCGTCCTCAAGTCTCGCGCGGATCGGCAAGACAACCTGACCTGAATAGCCGAAGTTCTCGATCCCGAAGGCCTCGAAACGTTCCGGCGCGGGCCAGAGGAGCTTGGCGGATTTCAGATTGGTCGAACCAGCCCAGTCGAGTTTCGGTGCCAAACCGACCTCGCCGGGCGTGCGCCAGTATCCCTTCCAGCCCTCGCCGTACTCCAACGCCAATCCAAGTGAGACGGAGGCGGCATCTGGCGCAATCCCGTCTTCGGCCGAGATCAGACGCGCCGTGACGGCGGGGTTTGAAAAGCTCTCGGATTCGGCAGCCTTGGCGGCATCGGAAAGAAAGATGCCCATGCAACCGAGAAGGAAGAGCGGAAGCCAAGCCCCGAGGTGAGAAACCCGGACGGTCATTTGGATGAGCATCCGGTCAACGCAAAGCGCCAGGCAGGCTTGCCAAGGCCGCCTCGAGATTCGTCACTGGCAGTCCGCGTGCGATCCAGCCTGGCCCCTTCGGTGATCCCAGCATGCCTTCCGACACATCGATGAAGCCCGTGTAACCGGCTCGTTTCAAGGCGCTCAAAAGGCGACCGCTGCGCCCGCCGGTGGCGCAGATCAGCGCAATGGGTTTCTCGCCTGAAAAATCGCGTGCGGCGAACAAGCGCTGCTCGCACCCGGGTTCGTGCATACTGATCGGCCATGCCTCTTTTGCGACGCCCGTTTCCACCCATTCAGGGCGCGATCGAACATCAATCAGGGATATCCTGTTCCGCGACAATGCGTCGGCCGTCTCGGCAGCCGACCAGATTTCGCGCGTCGCGGCCGCAACGACCTGGGGCTCCATGACCCACGAAGAAACAAGCAGGATGAAGCACCGCCTATCCATATTGCATCCATAGTCGATTGACGAGAAACGCCAAGACTTCCCGGGGCGAGACTTGCAACCTATGCAGCCGTACAGACATCTCGCCAACCCTCTTCGCGCTCCAACTCGATGATTTCCCGAACCATTCTGTCGCTGATCTGACCTTGGACGACAGTACGGCCGATCACGAGGGCCGGCGTGCCGACAAGGGCGAACACGCGTGCAAGCGCTGCACTGTCTTCCAGCTCGCGCGTGATCTCAGCACTCTCCATGTCGGCGATCAATTTCTTGCTATCGACGCCGATGTCATCGGAGAGGCGGGCAAGGTATTCTGGCGACGCTTGGAATGGCGTTGTCATCAAACGTTCGTGGAACGCGACGTATGCGTCTTGCCGTTTCGCCGCCAGAGCTGCCTTGGCCGCAAGATTTGAGCTGTCGCCGAGGAGCGGCAATTCGTGCCACGCCACTGCGATCTTGTCTGGCATCTCGCTCGTCATGTCGGCCAATCGTTTGGTTTGCACCCTGCAAAAGGGGCAATAGTAGTCCGAGAACGACGCCATCGGGACCTGGGTAGGCGTGGGACTCAGACCACCGTAAAGGGCCGAACAAATATTCTCGGAGACGCGCTCGAAGGCTGCGGCTTTCTGCGCCGCCACTTCGGTGCTGTCCGCCGTGCCCAAGCCTACAAAAGGATCGAAGCCGCCTGACGTCTCACCCGCAACGAACTTACGAAATCCTTCTGGTCTATCGAGCGCCTGCAATTCCAGTTTTTCCGGCAACAATGAGGGAACTGTGCGCAGGGCGGCATACCCTGCGATGATCGCACCGATCGTCAGAAGCGTTGACCGTTTCTTGGAATCCATCTGAAGCCTGATCTCACCGTGTCCCCCCTTAAGTTCGTAGTGTGAAGCCTTGGAAAAGGTCAACTTTACAAACTGATACAATCTTTCAGCCCCGCTCCAATTGCCGCAACTTCTGAAGAGCGCTATTTCTCGCATATGGTTTGGAACGCGTTCTTTTTCCTGCGATCGGCATGTCTTGCCTGTGTGTGTCTGACGATCACCGTCGTCGGAACGCAGGCAATGCCGTTTGATGGAGAGATCAGCGGCGTGGAGCGCGGCCTGTACATCGCTTCTGTGGGAGAAGTGTCCAATCACATTCACGCGCACCACCCCGAAAACAATGGCGAGCGGCAAACGGACGCTCACGCAGGACACGGCGACGGGTGCCACACCGGTCTTTGCTGTGTCATGGACTACCAGCAACATCTGGATCATCGGTCTGAAGAAACCGCGTTTACGGCGCCAACACGGGCCGCATTCTCAAGGGCTCATATATCCCGTGAGCCCCTCGTGCCCGATCGCCCGCCCCGACACTCCTGACATTTCGGTGCCCGCATATGGGCTGTTTGACCAATCGATCGCTGCATCCAATGCAGCCGTCAGGAGACGATGTTTATGCGTGGAAGATACGCGGCACTTTCAGTTCTTGCCTTGGCGGCCGGCCTTGGCGGTGGGGTTTACGTTGAGCGGTTGTACCTGAATCCAGCGGTGCAAGGCGGATCTGAAGGCCCCGAGATTCTCTATTGGGTTGCGCCCATGGACCCAAATTTCCGTCAACCAGGACCGGGCAAGTCGCCCATGGGGATGGATCTTATTCCCGTCTATGCCGGACAGGAACCATCTGGTGATCCTGCCGAGGTCACACTGAACGCGGCCGAAATCAACGCAATCGGCGTACGCACGGCGGTCGCCCGCATGAGTGAAGTGCAACCTCGGATCGAGACTGTGGGTTTCGTGGGGTATGACGAACATCTGACCAGTCATGTGCATACGCGGGTAGAAGGTTGGGTCGAAAGGCTTAAGGTCCGAGCGGTCGGAGACCGCGTTGCCGGGGAGCAGGTTCTTTTCGAGCTCTTTTCTCCACTCATCGCAGCCGCGACGGGTGATCTTGTTCGCGCTGTCGAAGATGGTGACCCCCGCATTCTGGATGCGGCGCGCAACAAGCTGATGAGCCACGGTATGTCCGCCCGCCAGGTTGCGGAGATCGAGGCAGGCGGCGAATTGGTTCGCAACATCGAGATCGAAGCACCACAGAACGGCGTGGTCATCGCCCTGAATGCGGCCGATGGCATGTATCTGCAACCTGGAACGCTTGCCTTCTCCGTCGCTGACTTGTCGAAGGTCTGGCTCATTGTAGATGTCTTTGAACGTGATATTGCCCGGCTGTCTGAGGATATGCGGGCCATCGCTCGGTTCGAACACTTGCCAGGGCGCGTGTTTGAAGGCGACATCGACTACATCTATCCCGAACTCGATCCCCAAACACGAACGCTTCCTGTTCGACTGAGGTTTGACAATTCCGATGGCGTGCTCCGCCCCGGAATGTTCGGAAGTGTCAGTCTCACGCCCAACGAAAGCCGTACAGTCCTGACAGTGCCATCTGAGGCCGTAATACGCACAGGGTCGGCTGAGCGCGTCATCCTGAAAACAGGGGAGGGGACCTTCCGACCGAGATTGGTGACTGCCGGTCTCCGGGACAGTTTCGGAGAAGGCGGGCGGACAGAAATTCTTCAGGGCCTGGGTCCGGGTGAAGAGGTCGTTGCCTCCGCACAGTTCCTGATCGACAGCGAAAGCGCTTTGAGCGCAGGCTTCACGCGCATGGCGCCAACGGATGCCGACCCGGCGCGGGGCAGCGGTGTTCTCGTTGCTCTCGATCCACAGAGTCGGGTGGCAACCGTGCAGCATGACGCCCTGGAAAGCCTGGACTGGCCAGCGATGACATCCGACTTCCCGGTGAGAGCCGATGTTCCCCTGGATCGGCTAAAGGAGGGGGAGGCAGTCGCGTTTCTCGTGGCCCGTGGCGCAGATGGACTCCTGAGCCTCACCGAACTTGCGCCAGATGATGGAATTGCCGGTACCGGCACTGGGATTGCACGCGCGGTGACGTCGGATGGCAAGCTAACGCTGGAGCATGGCCCGATCCCAGAGCTTGGCTGGCCCGCAATGACGATGGACCTGCCGGTGTTGGGGGTTGATCTTGAGGCCGTGCCTCTCGATGCGCCGATCGAATTCGATCTCACGGCAGGTGATGGCGGCCTTTTCTCCGTAGTCGCGGTCCGCGCCGAGGGCACCGATCCCGAAGAGGTGGAAGCGGCTGAAACAAATGCCGCAGCGCCGATCATGGTGTCCGGCACCATCGACGACCTGGATCTGAATTCCGGAACCGCAACGATCACCCACGGGCCCATGGCTGAGATCGGAATGCCAGGCATGACCATGGATTTCCCCATCGATCCGGGCTTGGACATGGCATCGCTGAAAACCGGCGTCCAAATGACCCTCACATTTGCACGGCCGGATGGCTTGAACATGATCTTGTCTGATGTCGAGCTTGAGGCAGCTGCGGCACCGCCCATCGTGGTCTCAGGCACGATCGATAGTGTCGATACAGACGCCTCAAAGGCCACGATCACCCATGGACCGATGACCGATATCGGCATGCCTGGCATGACCATGGCCTTTGATATTGATCCGTCACTCGACGCTGCCGCTTTGATGACAGATGTGGAGATGGTGCTCACTTTCGCGCGCCCGGACGGCATGAACATGGTGCTGGCAGCGGCCGAACCTGTGGCACCGCCCATGCAGGTTTCAGGTCAAATCAACTCCATCGATGCTCAATCACGGACGGCGAACATCACCCATGGGCCGATGACCGATATCGGCATGCCCGGAATGACAATGGATTTTCCCTTGGCTGAGGAGCTCGAGATTTCCCAACTCACATTGGGAACGGACGTCACGCTCATCCTGCGGCGCAACCCGGATTTCTCGATGACATTGATCGATGTTGTCCGTGACGGGAGGGTTACCCAGTGATCCCGGCGATCATCCGCGCCTCGCTGGCCAATAGGTTTGTCATTCTGGTCCTTGCCGTCATGATGGGTGTCGCAGGCATCTGGGCCATCCGCGAGACACCGGTCGATGCGATACCGGACCTGTCCGATGTGCAGGTGATCGTCCGCACCCCTTATCCGGGGCAGGCGCCGCAAGTGGTCGAAAACCAGATCACCTATCCGCTCGCCACATCGTTGCTGGCGGTACCTGGCGCACAGGATGTACGCGGCTTTTCCTTCTTTGGTGACAGTTTTGTCTATGTCGTTTTCGAAGATGGCACGGACCTGTATTGGGCAAGATCCCGCGTCCTCGAATATCTTGGGCAGATCACCGGGAGCCTGCCGGACGGAGTGTCCCCTCAGCTTGGCCCGGATGCCACCGGGGTCGGATGGATCTACCAATATGCGTTGATCGACAGAACCGGCACACACGATCTCGCGCAACTGAGAACGCTGCAGGACTGGTTTCTGAAATACGAACTGCAGGCTGTCGACGGTGTGTCTGAAGTCGCAACGATTGGCGGCATGGTCAAACAGTATCAGGTCGTCGTCGATCCGAACAAATTGCGGGCCTACGATATCACGCTGACACAACTCAGGAACGCGATTCAGGCGGCCAATCGAGAGACCGGCGGAAGCGTGATCGAGATGGGCGAAGCAGAATTCATGATCCGCTCGTCCGGATACATCGATGAGCTTTCTGATCTATCCAGCGCACCCTTAATGATCAACGAGCGTGGAGCTGCTCTGACCCTCGGCGACGTTGCTGACATTCGCCTAGGACCGGAATTGCGCCGCGGCGTCGGAGAGTTTGACGGGCAGGGCGATGCCGTTGGCGGCGTGGTCATCATGCGATGGGGTGGCAATGCCCTTGCGACCATCAAAGCGGTGGAGGCCCGCATCGAAGAGTTGCGGCCAAACCTGCCGGAAGGTGTCGAGATTATCACGACCTATGACCGGTCCGGCGTGATCGAACGCGCAATCGACAATCTCAAGAAGAAGCTGACGCAGGAATTCGTTGTCGTCGTCCTCGTCTGTGCGGCCTTTCTGCTGCATCTGCGCTCATCACTGGTGATCCTGCTGTCGTTGCCCCTCGGCATCTTCGCTGCCTTCATTCTGATGAAAGCGCAGGGCGTGAATGCGAACATCATGTCGCTTGGTGGCATCGCGATTGCCATTGGAGCCATGGTCGATGCGTCGATCGTGATGATCGAGGCGATGCACAGGCGGCTGGAGAAGGAAAAGCTGACCGCAGAAAACAGGTGGAGGATCGTGCAGGAATGCGCCTCTGAGGTCGGTCCGGCCCTCTTTTACTCCTTGGCAATCATCACGGTCAGCTTTCTGCCTGTCTTTGTGCTGGAAAATCAGGAGGGGAGGCTTTTTGCCCCGCTGGCCTATACAAAGACCTACGCGATGGCCGCCGCCGCGATCCTATCAATCACACTGGTTCCGGTCTTGATGGGATACTTTGTCCGGGGCCGGATTTTGCCCGAGCGCAAAAACCCACTGAACCGATTGGTGGTCTTCCTGTATCGTCCCTTTCTGGACGCAGCCATCGCCTGGCCGTGGGCGACAACCTTGCTTGCCGGTGCCCTCGTGGCTTCAATGTGGTATCCCTACCAACGGCTCGGGTCCGAGTTCATGCCCGAGCTGAATGAGGGCGACTTCCTCTACATGCCAAGCTTCTACCCGGGAGTGTCGATCGGTAAGGCGCGCGAGGTCTTGCAGCAGACCAATCGCCTGATCGCTACAATCCCAGAGGTTGAAACTGTGCACGGCAAAGTGGGGCGCGCAGAGACAGCGACCGATCCTGCACCACTCACGATGGTGGAAACCACGATCCAACTCAAACCAGAAGCTGAGTGGCGCCCTGGCATGACCATGGAAAAAATTCGCGATGAGCTTGATCGGACTGTGCAGATCCCGGGCGTGACCAATGTCTGGATCCAGCCGATCAAGAACCGGATCGACATGCTTGCCACCGGGATACGAACGCCGGTTGGTGTGAAGATCTCGGGTTCTGATCTGAACGTGATCACAGACATCGGGATCGAAGTGGAACGGGCCGTGTCGGATATCGAGGGCACTGCCTCCGCCTATGCGGAGCGCCCGGTAGGCGGGCGCTTCATAGAAATCGACGTCAAGCGCGACGCCGCAGCGCGATACATGATGAGCGTGCGGGATGTTCAGGATGTGGTGCAAACCGCCATCGGTGGGATGCAGGTATCGGAATCCGTTGAAGGGCTGGAGCGCTTTCCGATTAACCTGCGCTATCCGCAGGCGTGGCGCGACAGCCCCGAACGCCTCGAAAACTTGCCCGTTGTCACCCCATCAGGGGCTCATGTGCCGTTGACCGCCTTGGCCGATGTCCGAATTGTCGATGGTCCGGGCATGATCCGATCAGAGAACGCGCGGCGCACGGGGTTCGTGTTTATCGATATCGCAGGACGAGACCTCGGCGGATATGTCGCCGAGGCGCAGAGGGTCGTGGCCGATCAGGTGCGCCTGCCGGCCGGATATTCTCTGACATGGTCTGGGCAGTATGAATACATCGAGCGGATGCAGGACCGGCTGGCGATCGTCGCGCCCGCCACGCTTATGATCATCACGCTGATGTTGTTCATGGCGTTCAATAGGGTGATCGAAGTTGGCATCATTCTCGCCGCGCTTCCTGTCGCGTTGGCAGGCGGTGTCTGGTTTCTGTGGTATCTCAACTTCGACATTTCGATCGCCGTCCTCGTTGGCTTCATTGCCCTGGCCGGCGTGGCCGTCGAAACAGCCATCGTCATGCTGCTTTATCTCAATCTCGCTTGGGAAAAGCGACGCAAACTCGGTCAATCCGAAGGCCGCAAGCTGACACAAGACGATATCGAGGAGGCCGTCTTTGAGGGAGCTGTTCTTCGGGTGAGACCCAAAGTCATGACCGTGGCCACCATCTTCGCGGCGCTGATACCGATCATGTATGGCACCGGCACCGGCTCGGAGATCATGCAACGCATCGCTGCACCGATGATCGGCGGTATGGTGACAGCGACCCTGCTGACGCTTTTTGTCATTCCTTCCATATTCGTGATTTGGAAACGGCTCGCGCTGAAACGCGTAAACCGCGAAATCACGTCCCCAATTCAGCAGCCCGTCGATGCAGCACTGCCTGCCGAATAATCGAACGCACAAACCTCAAGAATGGAGCTTCTCATGAAGATACTGACTGCAAGTCTCGCACTTCTGACCCTGTCTGCGACAGGGGCTATCGCGCAAATGAACCACAATATGGATCATTCGAACATGCCGATGTCCGCTGAACAAATGGAGGGCGCAGTTCACGCGAAGGCCGTGATCAATTCGATCGGCGACGGCACTGCAAATGTGAGCCATGACCCGATTCCCGAGATCGGCTGGCCTGCAATGACGATGGATATGACGGTTCTGGAAAACGCGCAGATGATGGGCGAGGTGACCGATGGTGACGAGGTGACCCTGATGCTCGTCAAGGGCGAGGATGGCATGTACGCAATCGGGGCCATAATGCCGAACTGATCACGAATGCGCAGTTGCCGAGAAATCGGCAACTGCGGCGCGTACTTGGAGAGGTACACCGAGTTCGACCGCCGAGCTGCGTGTAGGCGAAAGGAAAGTGAATGCCGCTGTCTTCGAAACAACTTGGTTTGATCGCTGCCGGCGGATCGGCCGTTCTTTTGCTGGCTGCCTTCTTGTTTCAGGCAGCGGGCTACGCACCATGCGCGATGTGCATTTGGCAGCGATACCCTCACGCGATCGCCATCGCTATTGGCGCGCTCCTCATGGTTGGTTTGCCCATCTTACTACTACTGATGGCAGGCGCTGCCGCAGCGTTCACGACAGCAGGCATCGGGATTTTCCACACCGGCGTCGAACGGGGTTGGTGGGAAGGTCCGACGGCGTGCACCGGCTCTGGTCTTGATATGTCGAACTTGTCCGGTGCGGACCTTCTGCCCTCTGCATCATCCGCGCCGTCAGCCTTGGTCATGTGCGACCAAGTCGCCTGGGAGTTCTTCAGCCTGTCTATGGCGAGTTGGAACGCGCTTTGGAGTTTCCTTCTTGCAGGGCTCTGGGTTCTGGCCTTTGCCAAAGCATGGCGCGCGTCGCGCTCACGTGAGAGCGCGACGGCAATCTAGCTCTGAAGACGCAGGATGACGACGGCAATAGCCGTCAGACACACAGCGGCCGACAAAAAAGCGAGGAGAGCAACCGAAACCGCGCCCATTTTCCTTGGGAAGAGATCAACGAATGGTCTCAGGATTGCCGACTTTCCGGCTGCCGTAACATAGAGCGGCAGTGCACTTACCAAAGTGGCGTACAGGTAGACTCCGGATATGTTTTCAAAGAGTGCTGACCGCGCCAGTGTGGGCGCAACCACTGAAAGAGCCGTCGCCCGACTGCCTCCAAAAGAGCCGAACCAACTGGCGGAAAGCACGTAAATGAAGGCGTGGAGAACGAGAAAAAGAGCGACGCGAGTTATCACATCGAAGAGAATGAATACCGCCGGATCACGGCTATTGGTGTCTTTCGCATTCAACACCGCAAACAGGAAGAAGCCGACGTAGTTGACGATAAAGATGACCGGTAGCCCATTCGTCAGAACCTGTCTGAGAAATCGTGATAATGCCGGTCCACTGTCCATCAACGCAGAAGCAAATCCAGGCGCACGCATGACATAAACGAGCAAGACCGGTAGGAGCCCGATCAGGCTGAAGACCAAGACGTTCATTACAAATTTCACGCCCGGCATCTTGGTTGAGAAGAACCGTTGCATATGAGCAGGTTGGCATGTCGGGAGGCAACAGTCGACTTTCTCCGCGAACGTTAAAATTTTACATAAACTTCATTATGCGCCGACATACTTAGTGTTGCGATAGTATATTATCGTATGTATGCTGAACTCTATCACAGAGGGTCCTCAGCATGCGTCATCTACTCAAGAAACTCCTCCCCTCGGTCGCAGTCGCTTTGACTGTGACAAGTTCTTCGCTGCCGATGCCCGCCCGCGCGCAGACATACCCGATCGATTGCGCGATCCTCCTGTGCCTTTCTGGTGGCTGGCCTGCTTCCGTGCCATGCGCCAGAGCCCGCGCCGAATTCATCCGACGAATTACGCCGTGGCCGGTGGAACCGCCGCTACAAATCTGGCGCTGTCCTATGGGCGCGTCCTATAAGACCTCTCCTTCATCAAACAGCGTAGACCGCATCTATGAAGCGTTTTTCCAGGACAACAGCACTGGACCGCGACAATCTTATCCAGCAGGCGGTGCCGCTACACCGATTGAAGCTGCTTGGCGCACTCCAGAAGCACCTAATGACCTCGTTCTCGCTGATAGGGCCCTTCAGCTTGTTCAAGATCGCGCGGACATCGATATCAGCGGACCTGAGTTCAATTTCGTGCGGTCCATCCGCGTCTTCGATGTAAGGTATGCTCGACAGCACGAGTCCGGGCGCGATGGGGACTGCAACCGAAGTGCGATAGTGGTTCTCGGCACCTATGGGACCCAAGGCGATTTCTCTTGGCAGAGATCTTCCATAACTGCCCTGCCCGAGGCCCATGTGGGACTTGAACGTTGGGGCGAGCATTGCCCCGGCATTTATCACCGATCCGTATTTGTCGATTGGCGTGACTATGAGGGCAACTATGGGTTTGAGCAGGTGAACTACTGACCTGCCGCCGCGTAGGCTTGCAACGGAACCCGGCTTCTTTGACTTGTACAACGGCACCGAGTGCATGGCGCGGTCCACAGGCTATTTGGGATTTCGGCAAACGTCGCGGGTTCGCTCTCCTCACCCGCCCCCGCGTCGTCGGATCCGCGTGAGCGCATCGAAGTCGATTTCCTGTTTCTGTTCCGCAGTGAGATCCGGCCGGATTTCCGACACCGGCTGGGGCCCGTGGACGTCCCACATCACCGCATGCCCGCCTGTACTCCAGCGATAAACCCAACCAACAATGCTGCACCCATCGGTCCCGATCAGATTGGCGATCGCGACGCCCTCACCTTTATCATCGTTCACTGTTTACTGACTTCCTGCACTATGGCGCTGAATTTGCGGCATGGTGTCATAAGGCGCTCACTCGCGCCGTAGGCCGCACGTGGTAGATGTTGGCTAACTGCTCTTCATTGAGGTAGCTGGTCTCACGCGGGGACATCCAAAGCGGAACGCCCCAAAATTGCATTGTTTTCAAATCTTGTGGTCGGGCTCCGTGGCGGCTTCGACGATTGCCAGAACCTCCGATAAGTCGAAGCCAAGCGCCCGGGACAATACGATGAACTCGACAACGTCGATCCGTCGCTGGCCACTTTCAATGCGCGCCACGAGAGACTGATGACAGTCGAGCCTGTCCGCCAAGTCTTTCTGCCCCAGACCCGCGTGTTTTCGGGCCTCGACCAAAGACTGACAAAGGGCCAGATGCCCGGTACTCCAGATTGTTTTTGCCACGCGTCACATACCTTTTGTGACGTCGCTAGCGGATGAAATCTGTTATCTAAAAAGTAGATATTTGAGGGTGTTATCGGCGTCTGGTTTCCATTGGGTGCAAGTCTGGTGCATGCCCAGAGGCCCATCAATCCCCCACCAGTTCCAGAAACCGACCGTAGTCCTGACTGACTTCGCGGGCTTCCTCAAAAGCTCGCGCACGCTCCTGCTCGAGGCAGCGAAAGTAGTCCTGAATGTCCGCGATGTAGACCTCGAAGTCCCGTCTGATGATATCGGCATAATCCCGGGCGGCCTGCGAATCGCTTGGAACAAATGGCCGAACTGGGGCGAGACAGGATCCGGCCTGGCTTGCGACTGGAACGAGCATCAGGAAGGCCACAGCCTGCATCCTCACCCATCGGCTCAACCGCAGGTTTCTGAAACCCCTATTTTCCTTGATAGACGCCAATGGCCGTGCCTAGAGTTTGAGTAACCGAGATACAGCCGTATCTGCCGCATTATATCTTGCGGATAATAATATACTATCGTAACTCTGGGCTTCAAGTGGGAATGCCCGGACGTTGCGCGTTTGAAGAAAGCGTGAGCCGGGCCATGAACTGGGACATCGAAGCACCAAATGTGGTTACGGAAGCACGTTTCCGCGAACTCGTGGAAAGTGGCTATAGCGCTGAAATCCTGTGCCAGGAGTCGGCACACAAGAAGGGCCCCAGTTATTACGGAGTCTGGATCATGCGTGTCGTCTCTGACGAGGGCGTGGAGAAGCTGCTGGTCACGGCCCGCACCCGGACGACCTATAACGACATCAAGATCCGCGAATTCAAGACCATCACGGGCGTGGTGTCCTTCCTCATCGGGATCGGCTTCTCCCATGCGGATGTCCCACTCGAGGAGGGCCAGCGGACAACGCACAAGCTGGCTTCAACCGACAAGGGCGGCAGCAAGTAGTCTCCTCCTCTTCTGGTTCCTAACGGGGTCCGCCTCTGCCCAGATTGTGCTGGTCATGGAGAGCGATGGGTCTCTGACCCCGTCCCGGTCCCAGGACAGCTTTGCCCGCAATTACAATGACGGCATCGGCCAGGGGTCCGCTGCCAATGAGTTGGCGATCCTCGGTGAAGCTGAACCAGCTATTGAACCTGACGCGTTGCGTTTTGCAGCACTCGCCCGTCCGGCACCCCTGCCCCGCGCGGATGTTCTGGCGGCCATCGAATCCACCGCCCTTCGCTACGCCGGTCATCCCGGGCTGCGGCGCACGGATCTCTCGGTTCGAGACTGGCTGACGCTCTACCGTGCCAATATCGAAATCGAGAGCGCCTATCGGCAGGATGCGGTCTCGAGCGCTGGCGCCATTGGCCTTGGTCAATTGATGCCCGCGACGGCGCGGGACCTCGGCGTTGACCCGCGCGATCTACTTCAGAACCTCGACGGGTCCGCCCGCTATCTTGCGATGATGCTGGACACGTTTGGCGATCCGCGACTCGCGCTCGCAGCCTACAACGCCGGCCCGGATGCAGTTCGCCAGTACGGAGGCATTCCCCCCTACCGAGAAACCCAGAACCACGTGGCCCGTGTCATGGCCGTCGTGGCCCGATTGGAAGGATCAAATTCATGAGACAGATTTCAAACCTATTCGTCGCCGCGCTGGCGCTCTTTCTGCTCGTCGCAGAGCCTGCGCTTGCGCAAAGCATCGATCTCTCGCCGATTCAGAGCCTCTTGCAGGGCATTGTCGATGCGCTGACAGGTCCGCTTGGCGTCGTCATCGCCACGCTCGCCGTGCTCGGCGTTTTCTTGAGCTGGTTCTTCAACATCATCGATCTCCGACAGGCGCTTTGGGTGCTTGTCGGCATCGCCGGTGTTGCCGCTGCGCCCACCATCGTTGCCGCGGTCTTTGCCGGTGGCTGAGCGCTCACCTCTTTTTCTCGGCCTCGTGCGGCCGCCCAAGCTTCTGGGCCTGCCCATCATGTACGCAATGGTCTGGCTCTTCGGCTCGGTGCTGCTCTTCGTCTGGATCCAGCACATCGCGGTGCTGGGCGTGGCCGCCCTGCTCTATCCCGTGCTTTGGAAGGCCGCAGACTGGGATCCGCGCTTCATCGACGTGATGATGACCGCACTGCAGGAGACGCCACCGACGCGAAACCGCAGCATCCATGGCGGGGACAGCTATGCCCCGTGATGACGTGCTAGATCTCCGCACGATGACGCCGGACTGGTATGCGCGCGAAACCCGCCTTGCGCATATGCTGCCCTATGTCAGCCTGGTCGATGACCGCACGGTACGGACGCGGGTCAACGAGCTCTTCCAGTGCATCCGGCTTGATGGGGTCAACAGCTACACGAAGGATGACGCCTATCTCGACAAGGTGACCGCCCTCTTCGCCCGGATCATCGCGCAACTGGGGCCGGAGTTCAGTTACTATGTCCACAAAGTCTCGAAAGCGATCAAGCCAGATCTGGAGCCTGTGAGCGAGGACAGTTTTGCGGGCGAGGTGGACCGGCTCTGGCGTGCGAAACTTGAAAACAGCGGGCTCCGCGACAAGACCCTGACCCTCACGGTCATCCATCGCCCGCCCCCGAAGAGCGTCCTGCCCTTCCTGAACCGAAGCGCGCCCGACCGGCTGAAGGAGGCCACGCAGAAACGATTGCGTCGGTTGGGCGAGGCCGTGAGCGTGTTCGTGTCAAGCCTGACGGAGCTGAACCCGCGCGTCCTGTCGGCCACGAGTGGCGAGTTGATCGGGTTTCTGGGCGCGCTCAACACAGGTCAAGAACTGCCGCTCTACCCAGCAAACACCTACGGCTTTCTGTCCTTCAACGTCGCCAATACCCGCGTCACGTTCCAAGACGATCACTTCGAACTTTCCGAGGGTGTCGTGGGGCATCGCTACGGCAAGAGCTTCACCATCGGGGAATACTCCGAAGCCACCTCCTGCACCATGTTCGACATGCTGAACCTGCCGGTCGACATGATCGTCACGCATTCCTTCACGCCGATCAATTCGAACCTGATGGCGGGCCGCATCAAGCGGCAACAGCGCCAGATGAAAGCCTCCCAGGATGCGGCCCTGTCGCTCATGGAAGCCCTCGACATCGCCGCCGATGATCTCGAGGCCAAGCGGCAGAGCTTTGGCGAGCATCACATGGTGGTGACGATCTTTTGCGACACGCTGGACGAGTTGCAGACGCTGAGCGCCGAGATCGTCAACGCCGCCGCCGCCGAAGGCGTGAAGATGATTGGCGGGCGGGTCGCCGCCAAGGCGCATTACCTCAGCCAGCATCCCGGCAACCAGCCCAAGCGCGTGCGTGCCAGTGCGATCACCAATCGCAACTTCGCGGATTTTGCGGCATTCCACCGGACCCAGCTTGGCAAGTCTGGTGAGAAGACCCCCTGGGGTCGGGTCATCACCTACCTGCCAACGCCCGAGCAGAGCGCCTACCGGTTTTCCTATCACGAGCAAGGCAGTCCCGACAAAGAACCAACCAGTGGGCATACGCTCATCATGGGGCGGCCCGGATCGGGCAAATCAGTCCTCTCAGCCTTTCTCATGACGCAGGCCCGTCGAGCAGGGGCGCGGATCTTCGTCTTCGACTACCGTCTCGGTATGGAGATGGCGGTCCGCGCCAATGGCGGGCGCTATGCGTCTTTGAAAGCCGGGCAACCGACAGGGCTCAATCCTCTTTGGACGGAAACTGACCCGCGTGGCACAGCCTGGCTCTCGGACTGGCTCGCCACTCTTCTCTATCGCGCCGACAAGCCGCTCACGCCGGCACAAACCAACCGCATCCAGGAAGTGGTGCGCCAGAATGCGCAGGCCAAGAACCCCGCCTTACGGAACTGGCGGGATTTCGCATCGCTGTTTGTGTCCACCGATGATGGCGGCGATCTGCACCAGCGCTTGCTCGAATGGACTGAGGAGGGCCGCTACGGCTGGATCTTCGGACAGACGCTGGAAGACACCTTCTCGCTCGAAGGCGATGTGGTCGGGTTCGATCTCACCGGCATTCTCGACAGCGAGGCCGAGAAGGAACGCATGGCCGTCCTCTCCTATCTCTTCCGCCGGGTCGAGCGCGAGATCGAGGACCGCCGCCCCACGATCATCGTGATCGACGAGGCCTGGAAGGCGCTCGACAACGCGTATTTCGCCGAGCGGCTGTCGAACTGGCTCGTGACCGCGCGCAAGCAGAACACCGTTGCGGTCATGATGACGCAATACGCCAGCCAGCTCGAGCGCACCCGAACCGGCAAGACCATCGTCGAGGCCGTGCCGACGCAAATTCTGCTCCCGAACATCCGCGCCCATGCCGCCGATTACGCGATGCTCAATCTTTATGAGAAGGAACTCGACGTGCTTCTCAACACCGGCAGCGACAGCCGCCTTGCGCTCATCCGCGATGATCAGGGCTCGATCGTCGTCGATGCCGATCTGAGCGCCCTCGGACCCAATCTCACCATCCTCGGCGGCATGGAAAAAGGCGAGGCGCTTGTCGGCGCTGACTACCGCGACCGCCCGGACTTCTGGAGACTTTCATGACCCGTATCTTGTTTTTGCTTGCCACGCTCGGCGTGCTGGCTTCCTGCGCCCAGTACCAGGTACCGCAGGCCAATTGCTTTACCTTCCTCGCCTCAACGGCCCCCGTCGCGCCGGATTGCAGCTTCACGCCCCTTGGCGCGCCGGAGCGCGACGTTGAAGTCTAGCCTGCCTCATATCCTGGCCTTTTGCCTGCTGCCCGGTCTCGCCCTGTCCCAAGGTGTGCCGACCAATGACAGCGGGCTAACCGCGCGCGATATCATCGAAACCGGCGATCGCGAGGCCGACCTTGCTGTCCAGGCCGACAAGCTTGCCGTGCGCGAACTCATCGCCGAGATCGAACGCGAGCAATTGGCTACGCTTCAGCGCATCCTCGATGCCCAGACCAGCTTCGGCGGTCAGGGCTTGCCTGCCATGGTCTCAGGGCTGGAAAGCGGCAGCGGCGACTCGGACCGTTCCGTCGAGGCGGTCTACGGCAATGCCGAGATCGACCCCAATCCCGGCGGCGCACAGATGTTCGGGGATGCGGCAGAAAACATAGAGCAGCTCATCATCCGCGTCGCCCAGGAAACAAGCGGCTTTGCGGGCGTGGGCCGCGCGGGTCTCTCACCGGTTCAATGGCGGGCCCTGCTACAGGCGCTCATCTGGCAGGAAAGCCGCTTCACGATTGGCGCCCGCTCGCCGGTCGGCGCCTTTGGCCTTACCCAGATTATGCCCGGTACCGCCAGCGATCTCGGCATCAACCCGGAATACTACGACAGCCCCTATCTGCAGGTGCATGGCGGTGCGCGGTACCTGGCGGCCCAGCTCAACACCTTCGACGGCAATGTCATCAACGCGCTTGCCGCCTATAACGCCGGACCCGGCCGCGTCTTCGAATATGGGGGCGTGCCGCCTTTTGCAGAGACCAGAGCCTACGTCCAGGTCATCCCCGAACGCTACAATCTCTATCTGAGCCGCATCGGTGGGATCGAAGCGCTCGGCACTATTGACCCTGCTCTGCTGGCCAATGCGAACCTCTCAATCATGGGGCACGGCGCGGCCTTCTATGGCAACAACTCCCCCGCCGCGATCAGGCAAGCCGCCCTGCGCATCGCGGACATCGTCGAGCAGATCTCTGAAACCGAAGACGTGCAGGAAAGCATCGCGCTCAACACCTATGCCCGCGCCGAACTCGTGCGCCTCGTCGCCGCGCGTATTCGGCTTCAGGCCGCGCGAACCCGCGTCCTTTCCGCCGAAGAATTGGCCCAGGCCAGCGCCCGGCTGACCGAGAACGCGTTCATGGAATTCACGATCAGGGAGATAGACTGATGAGAGATTTACTCTTGAGAACGGCCTTAGCCACGACACTTGGGGTTTCTCTGCAACTTGGCACCGTCACCTCTGCTCTCGCGCAAGGCGTGCCCGTCGTCGACACCCAGAACATCGCGCAAAACATCCAGCAGCTCCGGCAGATGATCGAAGACGAGATCCTGCAAAACGAGCAGCTGACGCAGCTCCGCGAACAGGTTGCCACACTCACGGACCAACTCGCGGAGCTGCAACGGACCTACGAAGCCCTCACCCGTCTCGCCGAGCTTCCCGAAATCATCCGAACCGAGATGGAGGATGAGCTGAACGGCCTGCTCGACCAAGAGTTCGGAGACATCCTCGCCACCATTGAAGCCATCAAGACCGGAGACTTCTCTGGCCTTTCCGGCTCCGGCGCGGGCGAGATTGAAACCCAAATGGACCGGGTCCTGGCCGATCTCGGATTTGACGATGACACGCTTTCGGAAATGGCCACCAGCGGCAATCCCGGGGCCAACCGCGTGGCCACGCAAGCCACGACCGGTGCGCTCGTCTCGGCCGCGGCGCAGAACAGCTATGAAGATGCCGGCCAGTCGCTCGAGCGCGTCGACCGGCTCGTCGGGCTGATCGATGACATGGACGAGCTTAAGGAAAGCATCGATCTCAACACGCGCGTAACGGCGGAACTGGCGATCGCGCTCGTTGCCATGTGGCAGCTCGAGGCCGTGCAGACCGTGGGCGACGGCACCGGCGGTGTAATCGACGCCGCCACCATCGCCGAGGAACAGCGCTTCATGGACTTCACGCTGCCCGACTTGCGCGCAGATTGATCCGAGGTGTGACGCGTGGCGAGTGAACAGGAAATCATCGAAGAAGAGCTGGTCTATGGTGCCTTGCGCCGCGAACGGCTCTGGCAGCGCCTAGGGTCAGGACTCGTTCTTGTCTCAAAGCCAGAACATGACGGTTGCGGCCAATGCGATGGCTGAGAGGAAGACTTTTGGGCATCGGTCGTAGCGAGTGGCCACACGCCGCCAGTCTTTCAGTCTTCCGAACATGATCTCGATGCGGTTGCGGCGCTTGTATCGACGCTTGTCATACTTGATGGCTGTCTTGCGCTGCTTTCGGCCGGGGATACAGGCTCGTATCCCCTTGTCTTTCAATGCTTCTCTGAACCAGTCTGCGTCATAGCCCCGGTCCCCGAGCAGCCACTCGGCATTCGGCAGGCTGCTCACCAATGCCCGTGCGCCGATGTAATCGCTCACCTGCCCGGCGGTGACGAAGAGATTGATTGGTCGCCCCAGGCTGTCGCAGACGGCGTGCAGCTTTGTATTCATACCGCCCTTGGTTCGGCCGATCAGGCGGCCACGCCCCCCTTTTTAACGCCCAGGCTGGACGCGGTGCGGTGTGCCTTCAGATACGTCGCGTCGATCATCACGGTCTTTTCTTCACTGTGTTCGGCGGCCAGCCCAG
>NZ_JBNAFN010000027.1:0-60570 GCF_049800695.1 Fluviibacterium sp. S390
GGAGTACCCAAGGAGTTATATCCTGGCGAGTGTCGGGTTGCCTTGACGCCGCAGTCTGCGGGTCAGTTGGGCAAGCTGGGCTATGCGTGTCTGGTTGAGTCCGGGGCCGGGGCTGCGGCGGGGATTTCGGATGCGGCCTATGCCGCGGCCGGGGTCGAGGTCGTGGCGGATGCGGCGGCGCTGTATGCGGGCGCCGACATCGTGGCCAAGGTGCGGCCTCCGGAAGAATCCGAGGTGGATCTGCTGCGCGAGGGGCAGATCCTGATCTCGTTCTTCTGGCCGGCGGCGAACGAGGCGCTGATGGCGCGCGCGAAGGATCGCGGCGCCACGGTGATCGCCATGGACATGGTGCCGCGGATCAGCCGGGCCCAGAAGATGGACGCGCTGAGCTCGATGGCCAATATCGCGGGCTACCGCGCGGTGATCGAGGCGGGCGCCAACTTCGGCCGCTTCTTCACCGGCCAGGTGACGGCGGCGGGCAAGGTGCCCCCCGCGAAGGTTCTGGTGGTGGGGGCCGGCGTGGCCGGGCTGGCGGCGATCGGGGCGTCGACCTCGCTGGGCGCGATCACCCTGGCCTTCGACGTGCGGCCCGAGGTGGCCGAGCAGATCGAATCGATGGGGGCGGAGTTCGTCTACCTCGAGTTCGACGAGGAACAGACCGACGGCGCGGCGACGGGCGGCTATGCGGCGCCCTCGAGCCCCGAGTTCCGCGAGGCGCAGCTGGCCAAGTTCCGCGAGCTGGCCCCGGAGGTGGACATCGTCATCACCACGGCGCTGATCCCGAACCGGCCGGCGCCGAAGCTGTGGACCGAGGACATGGTCGGGCTGATGAAGCCGGGCTCGGTGATCGTTGATCTGGCGGCCGAGCGTGGCGGCAACTGCGACCTGACGGTTCCGGACGAGAAGATCGTGACCGACAATGGCGTGACCGTGGTCGGCTACACCGATTTCCCCAGCCGGATGGCGGCGCAAAGCTCGACGCTTTATGCCACCAACATCCGCCACATGATGACCGATCTGACGCCCGGCAAGGACGGTCAGCCGGTGGTCAACATGGAAGATGACGTGATCCGCGGCGCCACGGTGACCCACGCGGGCGAGATCACCTTCCCGCCGCCGCCGCCGAAGATCGCGGCAATCGCGGCGCAGAAGCCCAAGGAAAAGCCCAAGGAACTGACGCCGGAAGAGAAGAAGGCCCGGGAAGTGGCCGCCTTCAAGGCCGCCACCAAACAGCAGGTGACCCTGCTGGGGGTGGGCGCGGCCTTGATGCTGATCGTGGGCGCCTTTGCCCCGGCCAGTTTCATGGCGCATTTCATCGTCTTCGTTCTGGCCTGTTTCGTGGGCTTCCAGGTGATCTGGAACGTCAGCCACAGCCTGCACACGCCCTTGATGGCGGTGACCAATGCAATCTCGGGCATCGTGATCCTGGGCGCCCTTCTGCAGGTCGGGTCCGGCAACTGGCTGGTGGTTCTGCTGGCGTCGATCTCGATCCTGATTGCCACGATCAACATCGTCGGCGGCTTCCTGGTGACACGCCGGATGCTGGCAATGTTCCAGAAATCCTGAGGAGTTCAGTGACATGAGTATCGGACTTGTTTCGGCGGCCTATATCGCTGCCGCCGTTCTGTTCATCCTGAGCCTCGGGGGGCTCTCGGGCCAGGAGAGCGCCAAGCGCGCGATCTGGTACGGGATCGTGGGCATGGCCTTTGCCGTGGTCGCGACGATCTTCGGGCCAGGCATGGGCAACTATTTCATCGTGATCCTGATGGTGGCGCTTGGCGCCATCGCCGGCACCATCGTGGCCAAGCGGGTCGAGATGACCGAGATGCCGCAACTGGTGGCGGCGCTGCACAGTTTCGTCGGTCTTGCGGCGGTCTTCATCGGGCTCAACGCCGACCTGGAACTGGGCGCGGTGACCGCGCTGAAGGAGGCCGGCGGCGACCTGAGCGCGCTGGCGGGCTTCGCGGCCACCCTGGCCAAGAAGACCAGCGTCGAGATCGGCATCCTGAAGACCGAGGTGTTCCTTGGCATCTTCATCGGGGCGGTGACCTTCACCGGGTCGGTCGTGGCCTTCGGCAAGCTGGCGGGCAAGGTCGACGGCAAGCCCAAACAGCTGCCCGGCGGGCATATGCTGAACGCGGCGTCGCTGGCGCTGTGCGTTCTGCTGGGGATCATGTATATCGCCGGCGCGGGCATCTGGACCATGGTGCTGGTGACGCTGATCGCGGGCTTCATCGGCTACCATCTGATCATGGGCATCGGCGGCGCCGACATGCCGGTGGTGGTGTCGATGCTGAACAGCTACTCGGGGTGGGCCGCGGCCGCCATCGGCTTCACGCTGGGCAACGATCTGCTGATCGTGACTGGCGCGCTGGTGGGCTCTTCGGGGGCGATCCTGAGCTACATCATGTGCAAGGCGATGAACCGGGCCTTCGTGTCGGTGATCCTGGGCGGCTTTGGCGGCACCTCGGGGCCGCAGATGGCGGTCGAGGGCGAGATGATCGCCACCGATGCCGACAGCGTCGCCGCGGCCCTGAACGATGCCGACGAGATCATCATCATCCCCGGCTACGGGATGGCGGTGGCCCAGGCCCAGCAATCGGTGAGCGAGCTGACCAAGCGCCTGCGCGCCAAGGGCAAGACTGTGCGGTTTGCGATCCATCCGGTTGCCGGACGCCTCCCTGGTCACATGAACGTTCTGCTGGCCGAAGCGCGGGTGCCCTACGACATCGTTATGGAAATGGACGAAATCAATGAAGATTTCCCCAAGACCGACGTGGCGATCGTGATCGGCTCGAACGACATCGTGAACCCGGCCGCACAAGACGACCCCAACAGCCCCATCGCCGGGATGCCGGTGCTGGAATGCTGGAAGGCGAAACAGGTGTTCGTGTCCAAACGCGGCCAGGGCACCGGCTATTCGGGCATCGAGAACCCGCTGTTCTTCAAGGACAACACGCGGATGTTCTACGGCGACGCCAAGAAAAGCCTCGACGACTTGCTTACCCGCATCGACTGACAACACACCCCAGGCCCCGGACAAAACCCGGGGCCTGATGGCAGAAACCCAACCCCCGAAGGGGGGGAGGGGGAAGCTCGGGAAACTCCCTCTTGCGGCGCAAGCCACGCCCTGGATATTGAGGCGCGATCAATTCGGGAAAGGATCTCTCGTGCGCGCCCATCTAACCACGTCCGACCTGCAGGCTCAGGACGCAGCCCATCACATGCATCCTTTCACCGACGACGCCGCGCTGGCCAAAAAGGGCGCGCGGGTCATCACTAAGGGCGAAGGCGTCTGGCTAACAGACAGCGACGGGCGCCAGATGCTGGACGGCATGTCCGGGCTCTGGTGCGTGAACATCGGGCACGGGCGCGCCGAACTGGCCGAGGTTGCGGCCGCGCAGATGCGCGAACTGGCGTTTTCCAACACCTTCTTCCAGACCACCCATCCGCCGGCCATCGCGCTGGCGGCCAAGCTGGCGGACCTGGCGCCCGGCGATCTGAACCACGTGTTCTATTCCAGCTCGGGCTCGGAAGCCAATGACACCAATATTCGCCTTGTCCGGCACTATTGGGCGTCCAAGGGTAAACCGCAGAAACAGGTCATCATCTCGCGCAAGAACGCCTATCACGGCTCGACCATCGGCGGTGCCTCGCTGGGCGGTATGGCGGCGATGCATGCGCAGGGCGCGCTGCCGATCCCGGGGATCGAACGGATCGGCCAACCGCATTGGTACAGCGAAGGCGGCAACATGACGCCCGAGGAATTCGGCAAGGCACGGGCGCAAGAGCTGGAAGAGGCCATCCATCGCATCGGTGCCGACACGGTCGCGGCCTTCATCGCCGAGCCGATACAGGGCGCCGGTGGGGTCATCATCCCGCCCGACAGCTACTGGCCCGAGATCACGGCGATCTGCAAAGCCCATGATCTGCTGCTGATCGTGGACGAGGTCATCACCGGCTTTGGCCGCACCGGCAACTGGTTCGGCTCGCAAACCTTCGACCTGAAACCCGACATCATGACCATCGCCAAGGGGCTCAGTTCCGGCTATATGCCCATCGGCGGCTCGATGGTCAGTGACGAGATTGCCGATGTGGTTGGCCAGGCGGGCGATTTCGCCCATGGCTATACCTATTCAGGGCATCCGGTGGCGGCGGCGGTGGCGCTGGCCAACCTTGAGATCCTGGAAACCGAAAAATTGATCGGGCGGGTGCGCGACCACATCGGTCCCTACCTGACGCGCGCCTGGGCCGGGCTGGAAGATCACCCGCTGGTGGGCCGGGCCGAGAGCTGCGGGTTGATGGCAGCCCTGGCCCTGACGCCGGACAAGGCGCGCCGGGCGGCCTTTGCCGCGAACGAAGGCGTCGTCGGCGAGATCTGCCGCGACCGGGCCTTTGCCAACGACCTGGTGATGCGCCATGTGGGCGACCGGATGATCATTGCCCCGCCCCTGACCATCACCGAGGACGAGGTGGACGAGTTGATCCGGCGTGCCACCAGGGCGCTGGATGAAACCCATGCCATCGTTCAGCAGGCCGGGTTGATGGCAGTGGCCTGACGCCGATCAGGCCGGTTGCGGTGCGTCTCGCGGGACGCGCCACATCAGGAACAGTGCGGGCACGGTCAGCAGGCTCATCACCAGGGCGACGGGCATGGGCGATGCGCTGCTGAAGGCCAAAGTGACCGGGATCGTGACCAGGGCGGCACCCACTGTCGACAGGGCCGCAATGACCGATGACGCGGTCCCGGCCAGATGTCCCAACGGCTCCAGCGCCAGCGCGTTCAGATTGCCCAGCACGAAGGACACCAGCAGGAACACCGAGGTTGCCCAGAGGTAATACGCCGCGAATCCGGCCGTGCCGGTGCCAAGGTTGGCCAGACCGCTGCACAGGAACAGTACCGAACAGGCAAACTGCACGCACAACGCGTTGCGGATCACCTTGCGCATCCCGGCCCGCATCACCACCTTCGCGTTCACGAATCCCATGAACGCGCCGAAACAGGCGATCAGCGCGAACCACGCCGGAAACTCGGCCCCCTTGCCGTAGATCTGGTCGAAGGAAGGCTGGATCGTGGACAGGTTCCCGAACAGCATTCCGAACACCAGAATCTGAACCAGGATCGACCGGCGCACCACGTCATGCGACAGGGTCTCGCGCGCGCCGTCCAGCGTGCGCCCGAAGTTGAGCGGACGGCGATCTGCCGGGTCGAGGGTCTCGGGCTGGCGCAACCCGTACCACAGGCTGACCAGAACTGCGAAGACGATGAAGGCCAGGAAGATGGCGCGCCATCCGGCCACCGCAAGGATCAGCGCCCCGGCAGCCGGCGCAATCGCCGGCACCAGGGCGAAGACCATCATGATGAAAGACATCAGCCGCGCCATGTCGCGCCCGGAATGGCGATCCCGCACCACCGCCGTCACGACGATACGCGGCCCCGCCGCACCCAGCCCCTGGATCACCCGCGCCAGCAGTAGCATGTTCATCGTCTCGGCCATGACGGCCAGGGCCGCGCCCGCGCAATACAGCGCGACGAAGCCGAACAGGATCGGCTTGCGTCCGAAGGCATCGGCCAGCGGCCCCACGAACAGCGTGCCCAAGCCCATGCCCAGGGCAAAGAAAGGCACTGTCAGGCTGGCGCGCTCCGGCCGCTCGGGCGACAAGCTGGCGCCGATCTCGGGGATGGCGGGCAGCATGGCATCCAGCGAAAACGCCACGATGGCGACGATCATCGCCATCATGGCCACGAATTCCACGCGCGAAATGGGGCGTCGCTCGGGACGCTGAGGCTGGGTCATGGGTTGGCCTGTCTGTGCTGCGACGGGCCGAAGAGCGGCGCGCGCGATCCTGGCGGAAAATTGAACCGCTCGGTTCAGCCATAAAGCCAATCAATCGGGAAGCTCAAGCCCCCCGACTGCACAATGCGCGGTGCGTTGCTGCACAGTGTCTCGCGGGCACCGGATTGCGCGACGCGATCCGGTGCCGGGTGAGGCGTGTCAGTTGGCGGCTGCGGTCAGCTCGGAAATCACCTTCTGCCACAGCTCGGTGGGCTGGGCGCCGGGCACCGCATGGGCGCCGCCGACTATGAAGGTGGGGGCGGCGTTGATGCCCATCTTGCGGGCCGCGTCGTCGCCTTCGCGGATGACGTTCACATCCACATCGCTTTTCAGCAGCTTCAGGACCACCGCGGCATCCAGACCAGCGGCATCGGCGATGTCGCCCAGAACCTCGATATCCCCGATATCGCGGCCCTGCTGGAAATAGGCGGCGAACAGCGCATCGACCACGGCGTTCTGATGGCCCTCGATGCCCGCCCAATGGATCAGGCGATGGGCGTTCAGCGTGTTGGGAGTGCGCTGAATGGCGGCGAAATCCACCTCGATGCCCTCGGCCTCGGCGGTTTCGGCGATCTGGCCATAGACCCGAAGCGCGCCGTCGCGGCCGCCGAACTTGGCTTCCAGATAGGCGCGGCGATCCATGCCCTCGGCGGGCATGTCGGGGTTCAGCTGGAAGGGATACCAGGCAATCTGGAACGGGTGATCGGGCTGGGTCGCCAGCGCGCGGTCCAGCCGGGTCTTGCCAATCAGGCACCAGGGGCAGATCGGGTCGGAGAAGATCTCGAGTTTCGTCATTGTGGCCCTTCATAAGCGTCGCGCAGGGCGCGGCGCAGGATTTTTCCATTGGCCCCATGCGGCAGGGCGTCCAGTTTCCGGTACAGCTTCGGGCGCTTGTAACGGGCCAGACGGGTTTGCGCAAATGCGGCGAGTTCGTCCTGTGGCACCTCTGCCGGCCCGGTGTAGAAGGCGGCGATTCCAGTGACGCCGGGCTTCAGAGGCACCTCGACGGCGGCGACCTCGGTCAGGCCGGGATGGGCGCGCAGGGCGGTCTCGACCTCGATGGGCGAGACACGGTAGCCGCCCGCGTTCATCATGTCGTCGGCGCGGCCCAGATAGGTAACCGCGTGATCGGCTGCCATGGACCCCTGATCGCCGGTCAGAAACCACGCGCCGTCTGCGGTGAACCGGGCGCGGGTGTCGCCCTCGGCCCCCAGGTAACCCAGCATCAGGCCGGGGTCGCTGCGATGTACGGCGATGGTGCCGGGGGTGTCGATTGCCACGGGCACCCCTTCCGCATCCAGAATGGCCAGCCGCCGCCCCGGCTGCGGATAGCCCAGCGTGCCCTCGGGGGCGGGATGCGTGGGCGCGCCGGAAATGAAGGTCGAACATTCGGACATGCCAAAGGCTTCGTGGATGGCGGTGCCGGTGGCGGCCTCCCACCGCTGGCGGATCTGCGGCGACAATTTTTCGCCCGCTGACAAGCCGTGGCGCAGGGAGGGCATGTCCGGCAAGGGTCCGGCAGCCAGCATCTGCCGATAGACCCCCGGTGCCGCGGCAAAGATCGTGGCCCCGTGCCGCGCCAGAAGCGCGGGCAGATCGGCGCTGGCCTGTCCGGCTTCGGGGATGATCGCGGTGGCCCCCATGGCCCAGGGATCCAGCAGACCGGTGCCCAGCGTATAGGTCCAGTTGAAGGCCCCGGCGTGAAACACCCGGTCGTCGGGGCGCAGGTCGTACCAGCCCTGCACCATCATCTGCCGCGCCCAGATTGCCCGATGGGCATGGACCACGGCGCGCGGCACCCCGGCGGTGCCCGAGGTATAGATGATATAGGCGGCGCGGTTCGGATCGCCCATGTCGAAGGTCGCGGGTGGATGATCAGCCAGCGCGTGGAACGCGGCCTCGGTCAGCACCGGACAGGGCGGCGGCGCGGGCAGGGCCACGCCTTCGCCCGCGATGATCAGGTCCGGGGCCAGCCCGGCACAGATCGCGGTGATTTCGGGCGCGGTCAGCTGGGCCGAGGTCGGAACCGGCACCATCCCGGCGGCAATCGCGCCCAGATAGGCCAGCGGGAATTCCACCGTGTTGCCCAGCCGCAGCAGGATGCGCGCCCCGGGCCGCAGCCCCTGTGCCTGCAAGCCCCCGGCGATACCCAGCACACGGGCCTGCAACTCTGCAAAGGTCCAGACCGTGTCCCGCTCCGGTCCGGCGAGGATCAGCGCCGGCGTGTTGCCACAGGCCTCGGCCCGGCGCAGCACATGGGCGGCCAAGTTGAACGGGGTTGGGCAGGGCACGAAGGGGCCCTTGTCAAACAATGCGGTCATGGGGCTGGCCTAGGATGCGGTTGCGCCGGACGCAAGACGGATGGCTGCGTGTGGATGTCACGTCTCGAGTGGCAAATACCTCTCCCACATCACGTCCAGCGCCGGATCATGATGCAACTCGGTGGGGAACGGCTTGCGCGTGGTCTTCCAGCCGGTGGTGGTGCCCCGGCAATGCATGTGCCGGAAGTCCTTCGACACGGTGAACAGGTTTTGCAGGAGACCGCCCACTTGGTGGGGATCCCAGACCGCCAGCCGGTCGATGATCCCGCCTGGCACGATGCACCATTTGCGATTGCACTTCTTGTTCGGCTCGGTCCGATAGCGATGGTCGCGCTGCAGGGCCGGGATTTCGGCCTCCGAGGCCGGATAGCCCCAGAAGCCGAAGACCGTGGTCATGCCCAGCGGATTGGCGCGGGTCACCTCGAAGATGGTGCGACCCTCGGGGCCGTGCACGATCTCGTCGATGTCGACGCTCAGCACCGCCGCCGCGCGGGCCAGGGCATCGCTGCGCGCAAGGTTCAGCATGGTGCTTTGGAAAAAGCGCGGGTTGCGCTCGCCCTTGCGCGAGGCCGCCATGGTCGGGCCATAGGGGAAGGGGGCGGAATAGATCAGCCCCTGCTTCAGGCCGGGAATGTCGCGCAGGGCGTCGGCCAGATCCTCCAACGGATAGGCGTCGGTGCCGTTATCGACCAACACTACGCCTTTGGCCCCGTGCCGGTTGACATTGTAGCGCACCCAGTCGCGCACCCAGGCGATGGCGTTGTTCTTGTTCAGCGCCAACAGGCAGTTCAGCCCGGCAAAGCGGTCGGTCTGGGCCGCGCGCACCGGGATGTCATAGGTCTTGGCCCCCATGTCCACCGACAGCGGACTCTCGGCGCCGGGGATACGGATCTGATCGGTCCGCTTCCAGACATGCCGCTTGATCCGGGGCACCGGCTGCCCGTTGGCCCGGAGCCCCGCCTTGAACGGCGCCCAGAGGTTCAGCATCGGCGGGGCGTTCAAGATGATCTGGCGGCCGTCCGCGCTGCGGAACGCATCGTAGACCAGGGTCAGCCGGTCATACCGCGCAAGATACTTCTCGGGCCGGTTACCTTCGGGCCGGGTATAGTCGCGCACCAGCCCGGCGGCGGGATCCAGCGCAAAGCCGGTCAGCGGAACGACAGAGACCTCGGCCATGACCCGCTACTCCTGCCACCACCACACGTCGGGTTGCCAGCCGATCCAGTCGCCGTAGATCGGCAATTCTTCGGGAAACCGCAACTCGGCGGCATGGGCGATGCGGGACCGGTCGGAATACCACAACGGGATCACGTAGCGGCCCGTGGTCAGCACCCGATCCAGCGCGCGCGTGGCGGCAATGAAATCCTCGCGGCTTGTGGCGTTGAGCATGGTCTCGATCATCGCCTCGGCAGCGGGCGAGTTCATCCCCATCCAGTTGCGCGAGCCCGGTTCGGTCACGCCGCGCGATCCCCAATACAGCATCTGTTCGTTGCCGGGGCTGAGCGACAGGCCCCGCGTATAGAAGGCCATGTCGAAGTCATAGGCATTGGTGCGTTCACGAAACTGTGCGCTGTCGATGGTGGTGACCACCGGGGTGATGCCCAGCCGTTCCAGCGCCTGCACGTAGATGTTCACGATAGCCTGGAAGTCGGCCTCGCCCTGCCGCATGACGATCTCGAAGGTGAACGGCTCGCCATCCTTCATCAACACGCCGTCGACGGGGTCCCAGCCAGCCTCTTCCAGCAGCGCGACAGCGGCGCGGATGTTCTTGCGGTTGCGCGCCGAGCCATCGCCCACGGGCAGGGCATAGCCGTCAAGTGCGCCGGGCAGGAGATCGTCGGCGAATGGTTCAAGCAATTCACGGACGCGGCCCTCGGCCGGGCCGTCCTGCATCGCCAGTACCGAATTGCCGAAATAGCTGGGAATGCGCGGATCGCGGCCGCCGGTCTGGGTCTGGGCGATGAATTCATAGTTGAAGGCGTGCAGCAGCGCCTCGCGCACGCGCCAGTCGGCAAAGACTTCGGACCGCGTGTTGAACACAAGTCCGCTAATGCCGGTGGGCCGCTGGTGCGGGATTTCCGATTTCACCACCGCGCCCGATTTCACCGCCGGCCAGTCATAGCCGTCTTCCCAGCGGGCGGCGTCGCCCTCGCGGTAGGAGTTGAGGACTCCGGCCTTGAAGGCTTCGAACATCACGCCGCCATCGGCGAAGAAGTCATAACGGATCTCGTCGAGATTGTGACGCCCGGCATTGAACGGCAGATCCTTGCCCCAGTAGTCCGGGTTGCGCTTCAGCACCAGCTTGCGCCCCGGTTCGGCCTCGGCCACGACATAGGGCCCGGTGGCGATGGGCGCGATCATCGAGCTTTCGGCGAAATCCAGACCTTCCCATTGTGCCTTCTGAAAGATCGGGCGCAGGCCCATGATCAGGGCCAGTTCGCGGTCGGGCTGATTGAAGGTGATGCGGACACTGCGCGGGCCGGTGGCCGCGATGCTGTCCACCTTTTGCCAGGACGAATGAAATCTCGGGTGACCCTGGGTGCCGAGGGTTTCGAAGGTCCAGATGACATCTTCCACCGTGACCGGGCTGCCATCGGAGAATTTCGCCTCGGGGCGTAACGAAAACTCAACCCAATCGCGGTCAGGTCCGGTCTCGACTGATTCGGCCAGAAGGCCATAAAGCGTGAACGGCTCGTCGTAATTTCGGCCCATCAGGCTTTCGAACACATGCGCGCGCACACCCCAGGGCGCGCGACCTTTCAGAATGTGGGGGTTGAGAGAATCAAACCCGCCGGTTTCCCCGAAGACGATCCGGCCGCCTGTGGGCGCATTCGGGTTGGCGTAGGGGAGGGACACAAAATCCGGTGGAAGGGCCGGGTCACCATACATAGCTATGCCATGTTGGGGTTCAGCGAAGGCGGCGCCTGCAAATGCAATCGCCATGGTTGCGCTGCGTGTTGCGCGCAGCACAAGAGAAGTTATCGGGGACATCGGTTTTACCTGCTCGTTCTAACCTGCTGCTGAAATTATCAAACTTTAGAGACCAATCAAATTTTTTGGTTGGAGCCCGTTGGCGAATTGCTTATATTGAACTCACTGCTCGATAGGTTTCTTGCCTGTATGAAACCTGCCTCAATGACTTGCGCCCGCCTTGTGCGGGCGCTTTTTTTTGACCTGCGGCATCGCGGCGCAAGTTTCGTCTGGCCTTCGCAGTCGCAGGATATAGCCTCTCGTCAAACATAACAGACGAAAGGACGTATCATGTCGCTGAAGGGAAAAACTGCTGTCTTGACAGGGTCAAACTCTGGCATCGGGCTGGGCATCGCCATCGAACTGGCCAAGGCCGGGGCGGATGTGGTGCTGAACTCGTTCACCGACCGGGACGAAGATCATGCACTGGCCGAAAAGATCGGGGCCGAGCACGGTGTGACGGCGCGCTACATCAAGGCCGACATGTCGGTGGGTGACGAATGCCGTGCCCTGATCGAACAGGCGGGACGCTGTGACATTCTGGTCAACAACGCCGGCATCCAGCATGTCGCGCCCATCGATCAGTTTCCGCCGGAAACATGGGATCGGATCATCGAGATCAACATGAACTCGGCCTTTCACACAACCGCCGCCGCGCTGCCGAAGATGCGCGAGTCCGGGTGGGGTCGGGTGGTCAACATCGCTTCGGCGCATGGGTTGACCGCATCGCCCTTCAAATCCGCCTATGTGGCGGCCAAGCACGGGGTCGTGGGCATGACCAAGGTTGTCGCGCTGGAAACCGCGCAGGAACCGATCACCGCCAACGCGGTCTGCCCCGGCTATGTGCTGACCCCGCTGGTCGAGGCCCAGATCCCCGACACCATGAAGGAATACGACATGAGCCGCGAAGACGTCATCAAGAACGTCATGCTGCAGCGCCAGCCGTCCAAGGAGTTCGCCACCGTCGAACAGATGGGCGGCACCGTGGTGTTCCTGTGTTCCGACGCTGCAGCCCAGATCACCGGCACGACCATCAGTGTTGATGGCGGCTGGACGGCCTTGTGATGCCGTCGGACGGGATTGAAGACGACGGCGAGGGCGGCGCGCGGCTGGTTCTGGACAACCGGCTGCTGCCAAACTCGCATCTGACTCGAGTCAGCCTTGAAAGATCGACCTTTCAGCGCTGCAAGCTGTCGGAACTGGCGCTTGACGACGTGGATCTGTCCGGCACATCAGTCCGCAACGCCAACATGTCCAAGATGTCGATCACCGGGGCCACCCTGCAAGGCGGGGTGATCGACAACGTGGACCTGCGCGACCTGCGGATCACGAACGCCAACATGATCGGCATGACGATCGACGGCGTCCGTGTCAGCGATCTTCTGGCCAAATGGAACGAGGGCAAGAAATGAAGAAGATCAATCTGGCCTTGCAGGGTGGCGGTGCGCATGGCGCCTTCACATGGGGGGCGCTTGATCGCCTGCTGGATGAAGAGGATATCGAGGTCGAAGCGATCTCGGCCACCTCTGCCGGCGCCATGAATGCCACCGCGTTCAAGGCCGGATGGATCAGCGGCGGGCGGGACGGGGCCAAACAGGCGCTGGCGGACTTCTGGCTGCGGCTGGCCGGTATCGACGGCCATGTGGCCGAGGTGATGGCCGACTGGCTGCGGCTGGTGGCCCCCTCGCCGGCGATCCTGTCGCGGATGCTGGAATTCAGCCCCACCGCGCTGGCCACCGAAGGGGTCACCCGGGCGTTTTCGCCTTACCAGTTGAACCCGACAGGCTATCATCCGCTGCGTTCGGTGGTGGACGAGATGATGGCGGTGGGCGATGTCTGCAAGGATACCGGCCCGAAGCTGCTGATCGCAGCCACCAACGTGCGCACCGGACGGGTGCGGGTGTTCAGCGGCGAAGAGGTCACGACGGATGCGGTTCTGGCCTCGGCCTGTTTGCCGACGGTGTTTCAGGCGATCGAGATCGACGATCCCAAGACCGGCCGGCGCGAGGCCTATTGGGATGGCGGCTATATGGGCAACCCGGCGCTGTTTCCGTTGTTCTACCGGTCGTCCTGCCGCGACATCCTGATCGTGCACATCAATCCCATCGTGCGCGAGGACCTGCCGTTCACTTCAACCGAAATTCTGAACCGGATCAACGAGATCAGCTTCAACAGTTCCCTGATGAAAGAGCTGCGTGCCATCGATCTGGTCAACCGGCTGATCGAGGAAGGGGTTCTTCCCAAAGGCCGGATGACCGAGAACCGCCTGCATTCGGTAGCGGATGACGATTTCATGACCCAGCTTGGGGTGGCGTCAAAGACGACACCGGCACGAGCCCTGATGGTGCAGTTGAAGGATGCCGGTCACGCGGCCATGGATCGCTTCCTGATCGCGCACAAGGGGGATATCGGCAAACGCTCCAGCATGAACATGCGGGCGCTGTTTGACGGTCCTGCCACGCTTGACCCCCGCTAGATCCGTGCCATCTTGACGGGGTGCATGGCGCGTTGCATCACGGTGCAAACGAAACTTGGAGTTTGCCTCATGCGTATTCTGGCCCTGATCGCCGCCCTTGTGACCCTGACTGCCTGCAACACCGTCGAAGGTGTCGGCAAGGACATTCAAAGCAGCGGCGAAGCCATTGAAAAGGCGGCGAAGTAAGCCTTTGAACGCGGGTTGAGGCGTCCGGGCGGGAGTCTTGTCCGTCAGGGCGCGCTCAGCAACAGGCCTGCCGCCAGGGCCCACATGACCAGCGCGATGCCAAGGTCCAGAACGCGCCAGGCGCGCGCGCTCTGCATGACCGGGGCCAGCAGCCGGGCACCGTAGCCCAGGCTGAAGAAGAACACGAACGAGGCCGAGACCGCGCCGATCCCGAAGGCCAGTTTCTGGCCCGTGTCCGGGTATTGTGTCGACACCGCCCCGATCAGCGCCAGCGTATCCAGATAGACATGCGGGTTGAGCCAGGTGAAAGCCGCCCCGGTGGCCAGAACCGCCCCCAGAGAGGCGGATTTGCCTGCAAGTGTCATCGCATAGTCGCCGCGCCAGGCCGCCCACAGACGCATCGCACCATACACGAACAGGAACGCCGCACCCGCCAGCGCCATCAGGCGCGGGAAGCCGGGCAGGTGGTCGGCGATGGCGCCGAACCCCGCGACGCCCGCCGTGATCAGCAGGGCATCCGAAATCGCACAGAACAGCACCAGCGGCAAAACATGCGCCCGCAACAGCCCCTGGCGCAGAACGAAAGCGTTCTGCGCGCCGATGGCAAGGATCAGGGAAAACGCCGTGGCAAAGCCGACGACGGCAGGGGCCGCAGTCATCGCCAGCTTTCAGGTTTGTCCTTGGCCGGCTTGCGCACCAGCGGCGCGCCTTCGGCATCGGTCTTTTCGGCCGGGTAGACCAGACCGGCCGAGATCACCAGTTTGGCGGCATCCTCGATGCCCATGTCCAACTCGATGACTTCCGAGCGCGGGAAGAACAGCAAGAACCCGGACGTGGGGTTCGGGGTGGTGGGCACGAAGACGCTGACCAGTTGTTCCGAGCCTCCGGCGATGCGGTTGACCTCGCCCTTGGCCATGGTCGAGATGAAGCCCACGGCCCAGATCCCCCGGCGCGGGTATTCGATCAGGCAGGCTTTCTCGAAATTGCTGTCCTGCTGCGCAAAGACGGTTTCGGCGATCTGCTTCAGTCCGTTGTAGATCGACCGCACCACGGGCATCTGATCGACCAGACCCTCGGCCCAGGCCAGCAGCGACCGGCCGATCAGCCCCTTGGCGATCCAGCCGATCATGACCGTGAAGACCAGGAAGAAGATCACACCCACGCCGCGCAGGTTGATGCCGATGTATTGCTCGGGCCGCCAGACCGACGGCACCAGCGGTAGCACCACGCCGTCGATCCAGCCCACCACCGACCACAGGAAATAGGCGGTCAGTCCGATGGGGGCGATGACCACGATCCCGGTCAGGAAGCTGGAGCGCAACCGGGCAAGCAGGCCGCGTTTGCGGCGATCGTGGTCGTGTTCGTGCGGGTCAAGCATCAGGCTTCGGGACTTCTTTCAGGGAACGCACTGAAGATAGGGTTAGAGGGCGGTCGAATCTAGTTGGCAGGCGCAGGCATTTCTCGGGCGATGCGCGCGGCCAGACGGGCATTGTTCAACACCAGGGCAATGTTTGCAGTCAACGATGCGCCATTGGTCAGTTCGAATATCCGCTGCAACAGATAGGGCGTCAGCCCCTTGGCACTGATGTTGTGGGTGCGGGCATCGGCCTGGGCCTGGGCGATCACCGGGGCCAGAACCTCGGCAGGGATCTCGGCGGATTCCGGGATTGGCTGGGCCACCAGTTGCCCGCCGGGCAGGCCAAGCGCGTGGCGCAGCACCTGGGCGCGGGCGATCTGGGCCGGATCATCCATGCGCAGCGGCGCGGGCATACCCGAGTTGCGGGACCAGAAGGCGGGCAGGGTGTCTTGCCCGACGGTGATTACCGGCACGCCGAGGGTTTCCAGAACCTCGAAGGTCTTGGGCAGGTCAAGGATGGCCTTGGCACCCGCACAGACCACGGTCACCGGGGTTTGCGCCAGCTCCTGCAGGTCGGCGGAAATGTCATAATGCTCGGCCAGACCGGGATGCACGCCACCGACCCCACCGGTTGCAAACACGCTGATGCCCGCCAGCCGCGCGCAGATCATGGTGGCCGCGACCGTTGTGGCGCCGGTGCCGCCTGTGGCCAGGCAGGCCGCCAGATCGGCCCGCGACAGCTTGGCGACATTGCGGGCCTGGGCGAGCTGCTCAAGCGTGTCGTCGTTCAGGCCGATATGGATCTTGCCGTCCAGCACCGCCATCGTGGCCGGAACCGCGCCATTGTCGCGCACCGCCTGTTCCACGGCGCGGGCCGTTTCAAGGTTTTGCGGATACGGCATCCCGTGGGTGATGATGGTGCTTTCCAGCGCCACCAGTGCGGCGCCTTCAGCGCGGGCACGGGACACTTCGTCGGAATACACAAGCGGCAGGGCGGAGAGATCTGTCATGCGATGTCCTGTCCAGAAACGAATGTAGCAGCGGCCTGAAGGGCGGCTTCCAGCGCAAAGGCGCGTTTGTGGCCGGCGGCTTCGGCCGCGATATGGCTGGCCATGAAGGTGTCGCCCGCGCCGGTCACGCAGCGCTGTTCGACGATGGGGGGATGTGCGGTCAGCACCTCGTCGGGGCTGGCATCGGTGGCCGGTCGGGCGCCATCGGTCACCAGAACCCGCGCGCTGCCATTGGCAACCAGCGCCGCCGCGGCTTCGGCGGACGACCGGAATTCGGTGTCATACAGAAGCCCGGCTTCTTCACGATTGATGTACAGCGTGGCCTTGGGTGCAGTCAGGAAAGGCCGCAGCCGCTGGGCCTTGCCGGGGGACGCCGGCACGATGCGCAGGTCGGCGTCGGCAAAGACCGGATCCTCGGCGATCTCGGCCAGCACGGCCTCGGGCAGATTGCCGTCCAGCACCATGACGCCGCGATAGGGCGCCTCGGAACTTGCCAGACGGCCATCGCGGAAGGGCGCCAGAATCTCGCCACCGGCCATTTCCAGGGAATGAGCATCGGCTATGGCCGCGATCAGCCCGTTGGCGCCTTCGACAGCCATGTAGCGGTCGGTGGGCAGATCGGCGCGGCGCAGCACCATCGAGGTATCCACCCCCTTTTTGCGGCAGGCCTGCATCAGTTCTTCGCCGTTGCGATCGGTGCCGATACAGGTCAGCACGGTTGGGCGCGCGCCGAAGCGGACCAGCGTTGCCGCCACGTTCATCGCCACGCCGCCGGTCTGGCGGGTGATCGTGCCGGGGCGATCGTCGCCCAGGCGCATCGGATGGGGATGCCGACCGACAAAATCCCAGAGCACCGAGCCGATACAGGGTATGAGAGACGTGTTCTTAGCCATGGCGCTAGTGAAGCCAATGAGGGCCGGATTGCAAGCGCGGCTTGGACAGATTGCGCGGGTTGACGCCAGAAACCCCGGTGTTGCGGAAATCCACCCCGGTCGATGTCGCTGGCTGCGCCGGGCGCTTGCAATCCCGCCAGCCTTGCTTTAAGGGCACGCACACTTCGCAGGTGGGGCTGGGCCTCTTGGGGGAGAAATCCTCAAAGGTCCGCCGGTTGGGCAAATGCCCCTTGATCCCCGCCGAGGCGTAAACCGGAAAGGATATGGATATGTCGCCTGATTTTACCATGCGCCAGCTGCTTGAAGCTGGTGTGCACTTTGGTCACCAAACCCAACGCTGGAACCCGCGCATGGCGCCGTTCATCTACGGCGACCGCAACGGGATTCACATTCTCGATCTGACGCAGACCGCGCCCATGCTGGACGCCGCGCTGAACGTGATCAAGGAAACCGTCGCCAAGGGTGGCCGGGTTCTGTTCGTCGGCACCAAGCGCCAGGCGCAAAAATCGGTCGCGGAAGCCGCCGAGAAATGTGCCCAGTACTACATGAACCACCGCTGGCTGGGCGGCACGCTCACCAACTGGAAAACCGTTTCCAACTCGATCAACCGCCTGAAGGCGATCGACGAGCAGATGGAAGTCGGCGCTGCTGGCCTGACCAAGAAAGAGCGTCTGGGCATGGAGCGCGAGCAGGCCAAACTGCAGGCCTCGCTGGGCGGGATCCGCGAAATGGGCGGTGTTCCGGACCTTCTGTTCGTCATCGACGTCAAGAAAGAAGATCTGGCCATCAAGGAAGCCAAGAAACTGGGCATCCCGGTCGTGGCCATCGTCGACACCAACTGTTCGCCTGAAGGCGTGGACTACATCATTCCGGGCAACGATGACGCGGCGCGTGCGATTTCGCTGTACTGCGATCTGGTGGCCCGTGCCGCGCTGGACGGTATGACCGCACAGATGGGCGCTGCCGGGATCGACCTGGGTGCCTTCGAAGAGGGCCTGGAAGAAGAAGCGCTGGCCGATGCCGGCGCGGCTGTCGAACCGGCCGCCGAAGAGCAGCCCGCCGAGGGCTGAGCCCCGTCGTCACAGAACTGTCACTCGCCGCGGCCGGTCCGCGGCGGGAAACCCTGCGAGATTTAGGAGAGCCAGACATGGCAATTACAGCAGCACTGGTCAAAGAACTGCGCGACAGCACCGGCGCCGGCATGATGGACGCCAAGAAGGCCCTGACCGAAACCAATGGCGACATGGAAGCGGCCGTCGACTGGCTGCGCACCAAGGGTCTGGCCAAGGCCGCCAAGAAATCGGGCCGCACCGCCGCCGAAGGTCTGGTTGCTCTGGCCGTCGAAGGTGGCAAGGGCGTCGCCGTCGAAGTGAACTCGGAAACCGACTTTGTCGCCAAGAACGCCGAATTCCAGCAGATGGTAAAAGCCATCGCCGACGCTGCGCTGAACGTGTCGGATATCGACGCGCTGGCCGCCGCGGATCTGGGTGGCAAGACCGTGGCCGACACGCTGACCGCAAAGATCGCCACCATCGGCGAGAACATGACCCTGCGCCGCATGGCCAGCGTCGAAGGCAACACCGTGGTGTCCTATGTGCACAACGCGGCCGCCGACGGCATGGGCAAGATCGGTGTGCTGGTCGCGCTGAGCGGTGACGACGAAGCCTTCGGCAAGCAGGTTGCGATGCATGTCGCCGCTGCCAACCCGGCGTCGCTGTCCGAGGCGGATCTGGACCCGGCCGTGGTCGAGAAGGAAAAATCGGTGCAGATCGAGATTGCCCGCGAAAGCGGCAAGCCCGAAGGCGTGATCGAAAAGATGATCGTCGGCCGCATGAAGAAGTTCCTGTCGGAAGTAACCCTGCTGGGCCAGGCTTTCGTGGTGAACCCGGATCTGACCGTGGGTGACGCAGCCAAGGAAGCCGGCGTGGAAATCACCGGTTTCGTGCGCCTGGAAGTGGGCGAAGGCATCGAGAAGGAAGAAGAAGACTTCGCAGCCGAAGTGGCCAAGGCCGTTCAGGGCTGAGACGGTTTACCGGGGGGCGCTGTCGCGGGGCCCTTCGCCTGAAATCGAGACAGACAGTCAAGGGGCGGTTCGAAGTAATTCGAACCGCCCCTTTATCGCTTTCGGAAGCTGTTGCTTGTGGGGATGGGTACAGCCCCCGTTCACGGTTTTGCCCGGACAGCGACGATGAAAAACCACCGTCATCCAGACGCTTCGGACGTATCCGAAGAACCGGGGCTCCGATCGAAATTGCGAAAGGACGCCCCGGCATATTCCCCGGTTGTAAAACCGCCAGCGTGGGAACCCGTAAATTTTCGCGCATTTCACAGGATTTTGAAAGTGCGGAATTCCCGACCGGGCAGAAATTCCCAAATTTCCCGTAAAAAGTGTGCGGACATCAAGCCTTTGCGTCGATCAAAAATATCTGGTTCTTGAGCGAGGCTTTCATGACCGCTTGTGCGGTGGTGTCGACCTCAAGCGCTTCTCGCGCGAGTCTCAGGTGTTTTTCCACAGTGGCCGGGGTGAGTCCGATGATCGTGGCGATGTCCTGCGTGGTCTTGCCGTCGCCCACCCATTCCAGAACTTCCCGCTGCCGCTTGGTCAGGGCCCGGCGCGAGCCGTTGTGCGGCAGCGAGGTCAGCTTCAAGTGCGCCACATTGCACAGCGCCTCGATCTGGCGGCCATGTTCGCTCCAGACCGCGTCGACCTGGTCCTGCGACCGTCCTTCCCGTGCGGTCAGCGCCATGGCCCCGCGATAGCGGTACGAGATATGCGGGAAGCTGATGGTATAGCCGGCCGTGATACCCATCGACTGGTTGAACATCACGACCTTTTGTTCGGCAGGGGTCATGCTGTGCCGATGATCGCGAATCCAGCTCCAGCTGCAGGCGCCGACGTTTTCGCTGGACCAGCGGACCATGGGGGCGTGGAAATACATAGCCTCACCGACAAACCGGTCGGTGTACCGGGCTTCATGGTTGGTCAGGATCAAAAGATCCTGGGGATCGCCGAAGCCGCTTTGGGTCTTGTAGCGGGTGAAGCCGTACATCAGCCGGTCGAACCCGTAGTCGCCCAGCCGCACCACCAGACGATCCCAGACGTCTTCCACCGCGGTGGCGTTGATGAAAACCTCGATGTCGTCCAGAAGCGTCATGTTGTGGCCTCGATATGTGCCAGAAGTGCCCGGATGGCCAGGTCATAGCCTGCCGGACCGAAGCCGCAGATCTGACCCACGGCCACCGGCGCGATCCAGGATTTGTGGCGGAAACTCTCGCGGGCGTGGATGTTGGACAGATGCAACTCGACCACCGGCAGTTCGACGGACTGGATGGCATCCATCAGGGCAATCGATGTGTGGGTCAGGGCGCCGGCGTTCAGGATGATCCCGTCGCGGGTGGTGCGCGCTGCGTGGATCTGATCGATCAGCGCCCCTTCGTGGTTGCTTTGATAGCAGGTGACCTCGGCCCCGAGGGCCGCACCGGTCTGACGGCACAGATCTTCCACATCGGCCAATGTCGTCGCGCCGTAGACCTCGGGCTGGCGAATGCCCAGCAAGTTCAGGTTCGGCCCGTTCAAGACAAGTAACTGTTTCATTCCACACCCTTTGCTGCGGATCATAAGGTTGCCCGAGGGAAACTGTCGAGAGGCCGCATGCCTGGAACCGACAATTAACATTTCAATGTTCACGTCGGAAGTGGTCGGCGTGCGCCCATCCGTGACCGCGCGTCAGGGCAATCCCGAAGGCACGAGGAATTGAAAATGTTTTCGTCAACTTTGAGGCTCTTGCCATCTTCGTGGGCAGAGCGGCCCTTGCAGCCCCCCAGAGCCGCGACTAAGACTCCCCAGAGACAAGCGGCGCAGCCCCGAGCAGAAGGCACTTCCCATGCAAGATCCCTATGAGACCTATATGAACACCCTCGTGCCGATGGTGGTCGAACAGACCTCTCGCGGGGAGCGCGCCTATGATATTTTCTCGCGGCTGTTGAAAGAGCGGATCATCTTCCTGTCCGGCCCGGTGCATGACGGTATGTCGAGCCTGATCGTCGCCCAGTTGCTGCACCTTGAAGCGGAGAACCCGTCCAAGGAAATCTCCATGTATATCAACAGCCCAGGCGGTGTTGTGACCTCGGGCCTGTCGATTTATGACACCATGCAGTACATCAAGCCGGCGGTGTCGACCCTGGTGATCGGGCAGGCGGCGTCGATGGGATCGCTGCTGCTGACCGCCGGGCAGAAGGACATGCGGTTCTCGTTGCCCAACAGCCGGGTGATGGTGCACCAGCCCTCGGGCGGCTACCAGGGGCAGGCCACCGACATCATGATCCACGCCCAGGAAACCCAGAAGCTGAAAACCCGGCTGAACGAGATCTACGTGAAGCACACCGGGCAGGATATCGCCACCGTCGAGGCAGCGCTTGAGCGTGACAACTTCATGTCGCCTGCAGATGCCAAGGACTGGGGTCTGATCGACGAGATTGTGGAAAGCCGTGCGGCGCTGCCGACGGACAAGGACTAACCCCTTCGGGCCCGGTGCGGACCGTAAGGAAATTTGACATTGTGGGCGGCCTTGTGCTGACCTAACCTTGCTGAGTGTGCGGCCCGGCCGCACGCCAGCCTGCCACGTAAAGTGGCGTCGGAGGATATGGATGGCGAACAATTCGAGCGGCGACAGCAAGAACACCCTCTATTGCAGCTTCTGCGGCAAAAGCCAGCATGAGGTTCGCAAGCTGATTGCCGGTCCGACCGTGTTCATTTGCGATGAGTGCGTCGAACTGTGCATGGACATCATTCGGGAGGAAACCAAGACCTCCGGACTGAAGTCCTCGGAAGGTGTACCGACGCCGAAAGAGATCTGTGAAGTTCTGGATGACTATGTGATCGGACAGTCGCATGCCAAGCGCGTGCTGTCGGTGGCCGTCCACAACCACTACAAACGATTGAACCACGCCGGCAAGTCCGAGGTGGAGCTGGCCAAGTCGAACATCCTGCTGATCGGTCCCACCGGTTGCGGCAAGACGTTGCTGGCGCAGACGCTGGCGCGCATTCTGGATGTGCCCTTTACGATGGCCGATGCCACGACACTGACCGAAGCCGGTTACGTGGGCGAGGATGTCGAGAACATCATCCTGAAGCTGTTGCAGGCGTCGGAATACAATGTCGAACGCGCACAGCGCGGCATTGTCTATATTGACGAGGTCGACAAGATCACCCGCAAGTCGGACAATCCCTCGATCACCCGTGACGTTTCGGGCGAAGGTGTCCAGCAGGCGCTGCTGAAGATCATGGAAGGCACCGTGGCCTCGGTTCCGCCGCAGGGCGGCCGCAAGCATCCACAGCAGGAATTCCTGCAGGTGGACACCACGAACATCCTGTTCATCTGCGGCGGTGCTTTCGCGGGGCTCGACAAGATCATCGCGCGCCGCGGCAAGGGCTCGGCCATCGGCTTTGGTGCCGATGTGCGGGACGAGGAAGGCCGGGGCATCGGCGAGATCTTCCAGGAGCTGGAGCCGGAAGACCTGCTGAAATTCGGTCTGATCCCGGAATTCGTCGGGCGTCTGCCGGTCATTGCCACGCTGCAGGATCTGGACGAGGACGCGCTGGTCACCATCCTGACCCAGCCGAAGAACGCGCTGGTGAAGCAGTACCAGCGCCTGTTCGATCTGGAAGAGACCAAGCTGTCCTTCACCGACGATGCGCTCAGGGCGATCTCGCGCCGCGCGATCCAGCGCAAGACCGGCGCGCGTGGCCTGCGTTCGATCATGGAAGACATTCTTCTGGACACGATGTTCGACCTGCCGACCGCAGAAGGGGTCGAGGAGGTTGTGGTCAATGAAGAGGCGGTCAATTCCGATGCATCGCCGCTGCTGATCTATGCCGATCGCAAGGAAGAACCTGTCTCGGCGGGCTGAGCGTCGCATATGATGACATGAAGAAGGCGCCGCAAGGCGTCTTTTTTATTGGAAAAACTTTGGATTGGACGTGGGGCTTCCGGAAAGGAAACGGGGCACGATTGCTGAAAATCGCGCCCCGTGCCGGTGCATGAAATGCACCAGCCTCCCCACGGCCCGAAACTGACATGCGAGCGAACCTGCGGCCACCGTGCGTGCGTATAGCGCACTGCTCTTTTGAGAATCCTCCTATCCTTTCGTATAGTCTGTGGTGCCGGGGGGCGGGTCGTTCCGGACTGGCCCCGCGTCTATATTGGCTCTGGACCTGCGCCTCTGTCTGGGCCATGAACGAGCAAAGAGCAGAGGTATCCCATGGCCATTCTTGACACTCTCCTCCGGTCCGTCACCTGGTGGAACAGCCAGACCATCGGCACCCAGTTGTTCACCCGCCGCAATGGCGTGAAAGTCGGTGAAGACGAACAGGGCAACATCTTCTACGAAACACGTGACAAGGCGCGTCGCTGGGTGATCTTCAATGGCGAAGCCGAAGCCAGCCGTGTGTCCGCCGAATGGCACGGATGGCTGCATCACACATGGGATCAGCCGCCGACCGAGTCGCCGCTGCCCCGCAAATCATGGGAAAAGCCGCATCAGGAAAACCTGACCGGCACCGCGATGGCCTATGCGCCCGTGGGCTCCCTGCGTCGCGCCGATCCGGTGGCGCGGCAAGACTACGAAGCCTGGTCGCCGGAATAACGCGCGGAGCATACCCCCATGTCTGAAACGCGAGCAGAGCTTGCCGTCGGTGCCCTGGTCCTGGCCGTGGCGGTTGCATTCGTGGCCTATGCCGTCACGTCCGTTGGCGCGGTGCAATCGCGCGCCGGATACGATCTTGTTGCCAGCTTCCGCTCGGCCGAGGGGATCAGCGTCGGCACCGACGTGCGCCTTGCCGGGGTCAAGATCGGGTCGGTTACCGATCTGTCGCTGAACCCCCAGACCTTCCGCGCCGATGCCAACCTGTCGATTCAGGACCACGTGATCCTGCCCGACGACAGTTCGGTCATCATCGCGTCCGAAGGGCTTCTGGGCGGCAATTTCGTCGAGATTCAGCCCGGCGGATCGCCGTTCAACTATGAATCCGGCGACGAAGTCTCCAATACCCAGGGCGCCATCAGCCTGATCGAACTGCTGTCCAAATTCGTCGGGGGCGGCGACTCGTGAAAGCCCTTCTGACGGGGCTTTTCACCCTCGCTCTCGCCAGCACGGCGCAGGCCGAGCAGGTTGAAAATGGGCGTGTCGCGGAATTGCGCGCGCTTGATCGGCTGTCCGGCGAGTTGAATGAATTCAAGGTGCCTGCGGGATCAGAGGTGGTCCTGGATCGCCTGCGGATCGGCGTCATCGAATGCCGCTATCCGGTCAACAACCCTGCCGGCGACGCCTATGCCTTCCTGCTGATCCGCAGTACCGAAACCGGCGATACGCTGTTCGAAGGCTGGATGGTGGCCTCGTCCCCGGCGCTGAACGCCTTCGATCACATGCGTTACGACGTCTGGGTCATCCGCTGCACCAACTCCTGAGGTGGCGGTATTTCCGGGGTGCTGAAATCCGCAGGTCGCGCGACTGCGGTCTCCAGGCGCTGGTGATACTCGGCGCGTGTGATCTCGACCGCACCCAGCCGGGACAGATGCGGCGTTATGAACTGGGTGTCGAACAGGGTGAACCCGGCGTGCGCCAATCGGTCGACCAGAAAGGCCAGCGCTGTTTTCGAGGCATTGTCCCGCCGCGAAAACATGCTTTCGCCGAAGAACGCCCCGCCCAGGGCAACCCCATACACACCGCCAATCAACTGGTTGTCCTGCCAGATTTCCAATGAATGGGCATGGCCCATGCGGTGCAACTGAAGATACAGATCAAAGATCGTGGCGTTGATCCAGGTTTCAGGCCGGTCCGCGCAAGCCTCGACCGTGGCCGCGAAGTCGCGGTTGATTGCCACGTCGAACCCGCCGCGCCGAACATGGCGTGCCAGGGATCGCGACATGTGGAACTGATCCAGTGGCAGGATCCCGCGATGGCGGGGATCGACCCAGAAGATCTCGGGGTCTTCGCGGGATTCCGCCATGGGAAAGACGCCCAAGGCATAGGCCTTCAGCAGGATGTCCGGGGTGATGTCACGGCGATCCATGGCGCGGGCCATCCTTTCGCCGCCCGTTGCGCACCGATGCGCAGGGCGGCGAAAAAGTCAGGCGTTGCTCGTCAGATCCGCGCGTTCAAGCCAGGTTTCCAGCCAGTGAATGTCATAGTCACCGGTCAGAATGGCCCGTTCGCGCAGCAGGTGGCGGAACAACGGCAAGGTGGTGTCGATGCCGTCGATGATCAATTCGCTCAGGGCGCGGTCCAGCCGCGCGATGGCCTCGGGCCGATCCCGACCGTGGACGATCAACTTGCCGATCAGGCTGTCATAGTAAGGCGGGATCGCATAGCCGTTGTAGAGCGCGGAATCCATTCGTACGCCCAACCCGCCCGGCGCGTGATAGGCCGAGATCCGGCCCGGACAGGGGCTGAAATTCGGCAACTTCTCGGCGTTGATCCGCACTTCGATGGAATGGCCGTTGATCTGCAGATCGTCCTGCGTGAACGACAGCGGCAGACCAGAGGCAACACGGATCTGTTCGCGCACGAGATCGACACCGAAGATCGACTCGGTCACCGGGTGTTCCACCTGCAGACGGGTGTTCATCTCGATGAAGAAGAACTCGCCATCCTCGAACAGGAACTCGATGGTGCCGGCGCCGGCATAGTTGATGGCGGCCACGGCCTCGGCGCAGACCTTGCCGATACGGGCGCGGGTCTCGGCATCGATGGCGGGGCCTGGGGCTTCTTCGAACACCTTCTGGTGCCGGCGCTGCAGCGAACAGTCACGTTCGCCCAGATGCACGGCGTTGCCCTTGCCGTCGCCAAAGACCTGCACTTCGATGTGGCGCGGCTTGCCGAGGTATTTTTCAAGATACACCTCGTCGTTGCCAAAGGCCGCCTTGGCCTCGGACCGCGCGGTGCTGAACGCGTTGGACATTTCTTCGGCCGAACGGGCCAGTTTCATGCCGCGTCCGCCGCCCCCGGCGGTGGCCTTGACCAGAACCGGATAGCCGAACTCCTCGCCGATGCGCAGGGCGTCCTCAAGGGTGGGCACGCCGCCATCGGATCCGGGCACGCAAGGCACACCCAGCTTCTTCATGGTGTCCTTGGCGGTGATCTTGTCGCCCATCAGGCGGATATGCTCGGGGTCGGGGCCGATGAAGGTCAGCCCGTGATCCTGTACCGCCTGAACGAATTTTTCGTTCTCGGACAAGAAGCCGTAACCGGGATGGATCGCCTCGGCGCCGGTGATCTCGCAGGCCGAGATGATGGCGGGGACCAGCAGATAGCTTTGGTTGGCAGGGGGCGGGCCGATGCAGATGGCTTCGTCGGCCATGCGCACATGCATGGCATCGGCGTCGGCGGTGGAATGCACGGCCACGCTGGTGATGCCCATTTCACGGCAGGCCCGGATGACTCGCAGAGCGATTTCGCCGCGATTCGCGATAAGGATCTTCTTGAACATGGGACGGCTCACTCGAGAATGACGAGCGGAGCGCCGAATTCTACCGGAGATCCATCTTCGACCAGAATGCGCGAGATGGTCCCGGACCGCGGGGCGGGGATCTGGTTCATGGTCTTCATGGCTTCGACGATCAGCAGGGTCTGGCCTTCCGATACGGTCTGGCCAACGCTGATGAAAGGTTCAGAACCCGGTTCGGCTTGCAGATAGACCGTGCCCACCATCGGCGAAGTCACGGCACCGGGATGGCTGGCCGGATCGGCCGCAGCGCCCGCATCGGGGGCCGCGCTGGCCGCAGCGGCGGCGGCCGGGGCAGCGGCAGAGGCCGCAGGCGCTGCCGCAACAGGCTGGACGATGTTCTGGACAGGGGCCGCTTGCAGCACGCGGGAGACGCGGACATTCAGGGCGCTGTCTTCGCCGTATTCGCGTTTGACCTGAAGCTCGGTCAGGTCGTTTTCCCGCAAGAGCTCCGCAAGTGCGCGAATGAATTCAACATCATCGCCGTGGGAATTGCCTGTCATCTTACCCTCGCTTTTGGTCGGTCTGGTTCGCCGGTTCATTGCCGTGCCAATGCCGCGTCTTACACCTTAACGCATTCGGTGAAAAGCGATGCGCTGCAATATTCTCCAGCGGTCGGGGTGTGGTTTGCCGCAACAGAAGCCTTGATTTTTCGATCTTTGCTGGCAACGCTGCGAGCTTACCCTGTGTGTCAGGCATGACCTTGGCCACCGGGAAGCCGCCAAGCGGGATCAAAACCCGTCGCAACACAAGGATTCGGGGAGTTAACGATGTCCAATTCCGAGACCACACCAGGAGTGGTGCCCGGTCGTCTGGCCGACGCCGCCTACAAATCGAATTTCGACGATCTTTACGGGCCGCTGGATGCGCATGAGGCGGTGGTGGCTGCCGATCGCTGCTATTTCTGTCACGACGCGCCTTGCGTGACGGCCTGCCCGACCTCGATCGACATTCCACTGTTCATCCGCCAGATCCAGACCGGGATGCCGAAGGCCGCCGGGCGCACGATCTTTGACCAGAACATTCTGGGCGGCATGTGCGCGCGGGTCTGTCCGACGGACATCCTGTGCGAGGGCGCCTGCGTGCGTGAAGCGGCCGAGGGCAAGCCGGTGCTGATCGGTCGGTTGCAGCGGTTTGCAACTGACACGGTCATGGACAGCGGCGCGCATCCCTACAGCCGCGCCCCGTCGACCGGGTTCAGGGTGGCCGTGGTCGGGGCCGGTCCGGCCGGTCTGGCCTGTGCGCATCGTCTGGCCATGAACGGCCATGACGTCGATCTGATGGACGCGCGGCCCAAGCTCGGCGGGCTGAACGAATACGGCATCGCCGCCTACAAGGCACCCGACGGTTTTGCGCAGGCCGAGGTGGATTGGCTGATGCAGATCGGCGGCATCACCATGCGCACCAATGTGCGACTGGGCCGCGAATTGGCCCTGTCCGAGCTTCAGGATGACTACGACGCGGTGTTCCTCGGGGTCGGTCTGGCCGGTGTCAACGCGCTGCGGGCCGAGGGCGAGGAGCATGACAACGTGCATGACGCGGTGGATTTCATCGCCGAGCTGCGGCAGGCCCCGGACAAGAGCAAGATTCCCGTGGGCCGTGACGTGGTGGTGATCGGCGGCGGCATGACCGCCGTGGATGCCGCCGTGCAGTCCAAGCTTCTGGGGGCGGAAACCGTGTCGTTGGTCTATCGCCGCGATCAGGCGCAGATGGGCGCGTCGGAACATGAACAGTTGCACGCGGCCTCGAAGGGCGTGCGCATCATCACCGGGGCGGCTCCGCTTCGGGTGCTGGGCGACGGCGTCGTCACCGGGGTCGAATTCGCCTATACCGAGCAGGGGCCGGAGGGGCTGGTGCTGACCGACAACACCTTCCACCTGAAAGCGGACCAGGTGTTCAAGGCCATCGGCCAGCGCCTGGACGAAGCGCCGGGCGGGCTGCAACTGGATGGCAGCAAGATCACCGTATCCGGGGCGGGGCGCACCTCGCTGCCCGGCGTGTGGGCCGGGGGCGACTGCGCCGCCGGGGGCGATGATCTGACCGTCACCGCCGTGGCCGAGGGCCGCGACGCTGCCGAGGACATTCATGCCACGCTGATGGGGCAAGCCTCCGTCGCCGCCGAATAAACAGACAAGGCCCCGTCAGCGGGCCGGGCGCCAAGGCGCCGCAACCGGGAGAATACCATGGCCGATCTGTCGACCGACTTTCTGGGCATCAAGTCACCAAACCCGTTCTGGCTGGCCTCGGCGCCGCCCACGGACAAGGAATACAACGTGCGCCGCGCCTTCGAGGCCGGCTGGGGCGGAGTGGTCTGGAAGACCCTCGGCCAGGATCCGCACATCGTGAACGTGAACGGCCCGCGCTATGGCGCGGTCTGGGGCGCCGACCGCCGCCTTCTGGGGCTTAACAACATCGAGTTGATCACAGACCGCCCGCTGGACGTGAACCTGCGCGAGATCAAGGCGGTCAAGCGCGATTACCCCGACCGGGCGATGATCGTTTCGCTGATGGTGCCCTGCGAGGAACAGGCGTGGAAGGACATCCTGCCGCTGGTCGAAGACACCGGTGCCGACGGAATCGAGTTGAACTTCGGCTGTCCGCACGGGATGAGCGAACGCGGCATGGGCGCCGCCGTGGGGCAGGTGCCCGAGTACATCGAGATGGTGGCGCGCTGGTGCAAGCAGAACACCCGCATGCCGGTGATCGTGAAGCTGACCCCGAACATCACCGACATCCGCTATCCGGCGCGTGCGGCCAAGGCGGGCGGCGCCGATGCGGTCAGCCTGATCAACACGGTCAGTTCGATCACGGCGGTCGATCTGGACAGTTTCAGCCCCGAGCCCTCGATCGACGGCAAGGGCAGCCACGGCGGCTATTGCGGCCCGGCGGTCAAGCCCATCGCTTTGAACATGGTGGCCGAGATCGCCCGCGATGCCGAAACCCAAGGCCTGCCGATCAGCGGCATCGGTGGCATCACCACCTGGCGCGATGCGGCAGAGTTCATCGCCCTTGGCTGCGGCAACGTGCAGGTCTGCACGGCGGCCATGACCTATGGCTTCAAGGTGGTGCAGGAGATGGCCGCAGGCCTGTCAGAGTGGATGGACGAGAAAGGCTATGCCTCGATCGCCGATTTCCAGGGCCGCGCGGTGCCCAATGTGACCGACTGGCAGTTTCTGAACCTGAACTACGTGGCGAAGGCGAAGATCGACCAGGAGTCCTGCATCAAGTGCGGCCGCTGCTATGCCGCCTGCGAGGACACCAGCCACCAGGCCATCGCCATGTCCGACGACCGGGTGTTCACGGTGAAGGACGACGAATGCGTGGCCTGCAACCTGTGCGTCAACGTCTGCCCGGTGGACGGCTGCATCACCATGGAACAGATGGCGGCAGGCCAGACCGACCCAAGGACCGGACAGGTGGTCAGCGATGACTACGCCAACTGGACGACCCATCCCAACAATCCCGGCGCGGTCAAAGCGGCCGAGTAGCCAGCCCCACAGGGCGCCCGGATGCATGTGACAACGGCCACGCTGGCAAGCGTGGCCGTTTTCGTTGTCGATCCGAACCCGTGCTCAGACCTTCATGTTCAGCGTCGCGCCATCGGGCAGGGCCATGGTGCTTTGACCGTCGGCCATGGGCGAGGACTCGGCTGCGCGGGCGCTTTCTTCCTGCAGGTTCTGGAAGATCTCGCGCAGATGCTCGAACCCCTTGGTGATGTTTTCCATCCGGTCGAAGGCGCGGACGTTTTCGGTCGCACCGGTGACGCGGTTGTCATAGCGGTCGCTGTCGGCGTGGGTGCTGGCGTTGGCTTGTACGATGATTTCGGCCATGGGGGAGACGATCTCCTGATGCAATTCGACCACGGGCACGGTGGCTTTGGCCGCAACGGCCATCGGACGGGCCGCAACAGGCATCACGCGACGGGCAGCGGGTGCATAGGCGGCGGCGGTGATGGCGATTGCGGTCATGTCGAAAACTCCACTCGTGCTTGTCTAAACTTTGAGTAGATTACCGCATCCATTCGACAGATGGGGCGGAAGGTGGAGTTGAGGTTAATTTTAGCGGTATTTGTCGAGGAGACCGTTCAAACCCGCGCGCAGGTCAGCCGGGCGAAACGCCGATGCCCTTCAGGATGATGCGGCGCACGTTGGTCTTGGCCACCTCCCATTGCGCGTCGTCCAGCGGCGCGCCGTTGTTCAACGTCTCGATCTGGTGGCCGAAATCGGCGTAGTGCTGGGTGGTGGCCCAGATCATGTAGAGCAGATGCCGGGGATCGACCGGGTCCATCCGGCCTTCGGCAATCCAGCTTTCGATCAGTGCGATGCGCCCGTCGGTCCAGACGTTCAGGGTTGATTCCAGCCATTCCTGGATGACCGGGGCGCGGTGCATGACTTCGGAGGCCCAGACCTTGGACCCGGCGGGATGGCGGCGCGAGATTTCCATCTTGGCATCGATATAGGCGCCGATGCCCTCGGCCGGCCCGTCCGAGTTTTCAAAGACATTGGCCGCGTCCAGCCAGATCTGGAAAATCGTCTCGACCACCCTGCGATACAGCTCGTCCTTGGTGGGAAAATAGTAATGCAGGTTGGCTTTCGGCAACCCGGCCACATCCGCGATCAACTGCATGGTCGCCCCGCCATAGCCGGCCTCGGCAAAGACTTTTTCCGCCGCTTGCAGAATCAGCGCCTCGTTTTCGGCCCGAATGTTTTTCTTGCGCTTGTGGGCGGTGTCGGGCACGGGCTTCGGCCCTCCTGTAATCTGTTGACCGGTGCGAATTGCTGTGCTTCGTTGATCCTGACCATATGGTCAGGAAATCTGTTGACGCAAGCGCCGCGATCCCCGACCCACCAAGACGCAGGAGAGCCCCATGCCCGCCCCCGGAGAAAACCTGAAGATCAACGGAGAGCGGCTGTGGGACAGCCTGATGGAGATGGCCAAGATCGGCCCCGGCATTGCCGGCGGCAACAATCGCCAGACCCTGACCGACGCCGATGCCGAAGGCCGTGCCCTGTTCCAGAAATGGTGCGAAGAGGCCGGGATGACCATGGGCGTCGATCAGATGGGCACCATGTTCGCCCGTCGCGAGGGCACGGATCCCGACGCGCTGCCGGTCTATGTCGGCTCGCATCTGGATACCCAGCCCACGGGCGGAAAATACGACGGGGTTCTGGGCGTGCTGGGCGGGCTTGAGATTATTCGCAGCCTCAACGATCTGGGCATCAAGACCAAACATCCCATCGTCGTGACCAACTGGACCAATGAGGAAGGCACCCGCTTTGCCCCGGCCATGCTGGCCTCGGGCGTGTTCGCCGGCATCCACACCCAGGACTGGGCCTATGAGCGCGAGGATGCCGAGGGCAAGACCTTTGGCGACGAACTGGCGCGCATCGGCTGGAAGGGCGAGGAAACGGTCGGCACCCGCAAGATGCATGCCTTTTTCGAGCTGCACATCGAACAGGGTCCGATCCTGGAAGCCGAAGGCAAGGATATCGGCGTGGTCACCCATGGCCAGGGGTTGAGCTGGACCGAGGTGACCATCACCGGCAAGGAATCCCACACCGGATCGACCCCCATGCCCATGCGCCGCAACGCGGGACTGGCCATGGCGCGGGTGCTGGAACTGGTCGATGAGATCGCGCTCAGCCATGCCCCCGATGCGGTGGGCGCGGCGGGTCACATCGACGTCTACCCGAATTCGCGCAACGTGATCCCCGGCAAGGTGGTGTTCACGGTCGATTTCCGCTGTCCCGACCTGGCGGTGATCCAGGACATGGAACAGCGGCTGATCGACGGCGGCAACGAGATTTGCGACGACATGGGCATGGCCATCGAGTTCGAAAAGGTCGGCGGTTTCGATCCGGTCAAATTCGACGCGACCTGTGTTGCCGCCGTGCGCAATGCCGCCGAACGGCTGGGCTATTCGCATCGCGACATCATCTCGGGCGCGGGCCATGACGCCTGCTGGATCAACCGCGTCGCACCCACGGCCATGGTGATGTGCCCCTGTGTCGATGGGCTCAGCCACAACGAGGCCGAAGAGATCAGCCCCGAATGGGCCGCTGCGGGGGCAAATGTCCTGTTTCACGCGGTGGTTGAGACCGCTCAGATTGTAGAGTGATGCGCAGCGTGCGCCGGCACCCCCTGTCAAGTCGTGAACCCATGCCGCAGGTGGCGCGCCGCATGGCTCGGGCGGCTTCGGGTTTCGTGGTATATTCATCGTGTGGCCTTGAAGGAGGCAACGATGAAACACTGGACTGCACTCCTGTGCGGGGTTCTGGTTTCGGCACAAATGGCCGTGGCCGAAGATCGGCGGACCAATACGGCCCCACCCCGTGCAACACCCACCATCCTGCACCCCGTGCAATACGGACAATGCTGGCAGCAATACGGCCCCTACGCGACGCAAAATCGCGCGTGGGAGGTCTGGCGGCAGGCACGGTCGCAGGGATACGAAGTCAGCAACGGCGTGACCCCTTGCTGGAGCGATGGCGTCCGAGGGTATTGTTTCCGCATCTATTATGCGTGCTGACCCTTGCGGCGGGCCTGCCAGCCAAACCTGCCCCGGCCCGGATTGCGCGGCGCGGGCGCGGTCGGGGCTGGGCTTTTGACGGCTGGGGCGCCCAGAATGGGATCAGGGATGTATCCCATTATTATTCGCTTTTATACAGTGTGTTGCGCGCCAATTCTAAAGTAGAACACACGCGAGTCCTGAGCATTTTCAAGGACTCTGCGGTGCACGGCGCGTGGGATGCGATCGACATGCAGTACAGTGTGCTGCCGGTCTCGCAGCAGCAACGTGCCTGCATCTGACGCTGCCCTGCGTGAAGTTCCGGCTGCATTCTATTGGCAGGCGGCCAGAACTGCGGAAGGGCCGCCGGTCAAAGGGGCAGAGCGTACGTCTTTTGCTGTAATGGATCGCATGACGGGCCGCGCGCCGTCAGGGTTTCGCGACTGGGCCATCCTGCGCGGGGGCGGGGCCTTGCCCTTTGATCCGCGCGGTGATGATGTGGACACAACAAGGCGCCGCACAGATCGAAGCGGCCAAAGCAAAACGGGGAGCATCTGGGATGAGCAAGGTCATCAAGGGCGGCACTATTGTCACCGCAGACCGCCAGTATCAGGCGGATATCCTGATCGAAGACGGGATCATCAAGGAGATCGGCGAAAACCTGTCGGGCGATGAATACATCGACGCCGATGGCGCCTATGTCATTCCCGGCGGCATCGATCCGCATACGCATCTGGAAATGCCTTTCATGGGCACCACCGCCGATGAAACCTTCGAAAGCGGCACATGGGCGGCGGCCACCGGCGGCACCACCATGCTGGTGGATTTCTGCCTGCCCGGCGAAGATGGCTCGATCAGGAACGCGATCAACGAATGGCATCGAAAGTCGACGCCGCAGATCTGTTCGGACATCGGTTATCACATGGCCATCACGGGTTGGAACGAGAACATTTTCAACGAGATGAAAGACGCCGTTGAGATGGGCGTCAATTCGTTCAAGCACTTCATGGCCTACAAGGGCGCGCTGATGGTCGAGGATGACGAGATGTACGCCTCGTTCCAGCGCTGCAAGGAGTTGGGCGCACTGCCCATGGTGCATGCCGAGAACGGCGACATCATCCAGGAGCTTCAGCAGAAATACCTGGCCGAGGGGATCACCGGCCCCGAAGGTCACGCCTTTTCCCGCCCACCCGAGCTGGAGGGCGAGGCCGCCAACCGCGCCATCATGATCGCCGATGCCGTGGGCACGCCGCTGTATATCGTGCATGTGTCTTGCGAGCAGGCGCATGAAGCCATCCGCCGCGCCCGCCAGAAGGGTCACCGGGTCTATGGCGAGCCGCTGATCCAATTCCTGACGCTGGATGAAAGCGAATACTTCAACAAGGATTGGGAGCATGCTGCACGTCGCGTGATGTCGCCGCCATTCCGCTCAAAGGAACATCAGGACGGGTTGTGGAACGGTCTGGCGGCTGGCTCGCTTCAGGTGGTGGCCACGGACCATTGCGCCTTCGGGACCGAGAAGAAGCGCATGGGGGTCGACAATTTCACCCTGATCCCCAATGGCACCGGCGGCTTGGAAGATCGACTTTCGGTGCTCTGGACCACCGGGGTGGAAACCGGGCGCATCACGCCAGAGGAATTCGTCGCCGTCACCTCGACCAACATCGCCAAGATCCTGAACATCTACCCCAAGAAAGGCGCGCTGGTGCCGGGTGCGGATGCCGACATCGTGGTCTGGGATCCGAAGATCTCGAAAACCATCTCGGCCAACTCGCAGAAATCCATCATCGACTACAATGTCTTCGAAGGCTTCGAAGTGACCGCACAGGCCCGTCATACCCTCAGCCGGGGCGATGTGATCTGGAGCTGGGGCAAGAACAGCACCCCGCAACCGGGCCGGGGCCGTTTCGTGCCGCGCCCGGCGTTCTCCTCCGCCGCGGCGGCGCTGAGCAAGTGGAAGGCGCTGAACACCCCGCGCAAGGTCGAACGCGATCCGCTCAACATCCCGTCGGGGATCTGAACGCGGATGCTCAGCCAGACCGAGATCGACGGGTTCGCCGCGCCCGATGCCGCCCCCGAAGCGGTCATCGAGGCGCGGGATTTGCAACTGGTGTTCGAGACCAGTGATGGCCCGGTGCAGGCCTTGAAGGACATCAACCTGACCATTGAGAAGGGAGAGTTCGTCAGCTTCATCGGCCCGTCGGGCTGCGGCAAGACCACTTTTCTGCGCGCCGTCGCGGGGCTGGAAAAACCCACCGGCGGCACCCTGACGGTCAACGGCATGACACCGGACGAAGCCCGGCGCGCCCGCGCCTATGGCTATGTTTTCCAGGCGGCGGGCCTGTATCCGTGGCGCAGCATTGCCCGCAACGTCCGCCTGCCGCTGGAAATCATGGGTTATTCAAAAGCGGATCAGGAAAGCCGCGTCAAGAAAGTCCTGCAACTTGTTGATCTGGAGGGGTTCGAGCGCAAATACCCCTGGCAGTTGTCCGGGGGAATGCAGCAGCGGGCCTCGATCGCGCGGGCGCTGGCTTTCGACGCCGAGATCCTTCTGATGGATGAGCCCTTCGGCGCGCTGGACGAGATCGTGCGCGATCATCTGAACGAGCAATTGCTGGCGCTTTGGGCCCGGACGGAAAAAACCATCGGCTTCGTCACCCATTCGATTCCCGAAGCGGTCTATCTCTCGACAAAGATCGTGGTGATGAGCCCGCGTCCGGGTCGGATCACCGACGTGATCCCCAACACCCTGCCGAAGGAACGCCCATTGGACATTCGCGACACCCCGGAATTCCTGGAAATCGCCCATCGTGTCCGCGAAGGGCTGCGCGCCGGACATGCTTATGACTGAGGGGTCCAACTGATGCGCCAGTCGATCCTGCCGGTTCTGACAGTTGTGCTGATCATTCTCGGCATCTGGTATCTGGCCGCCGCCTGGATGAATGCGACCTGGACGCTGCAACAGGCCGAACGGGCCGAACAGACCCTCACCACCGTCGAGGTCTTGCAAGACACCATGCAGCAAGATCGCCCGAAACTGCCAGCCCCGCACCAGGTGGCGGTGGAGCTTTGGGAAACCACGGCAGAAAAGAAGATCACCTCCAAGCGCAGCCTGGTTTACCACGGCTGGATCACGCTTTCGGCGACGCTGCTGGGCTTTGCCATCGGCACGGGGCTGGGCATTCTGCTGGCGGTCGGGATCGTGCACAACCGGGCCATGGACATGAGCGTCATGCCCTGGGCCATCGCCAGCCAGACCATCCCGATCCTCGCCATCGCGCCGATGATCATCGTGGTGCTGAACTCGGTGGGCGTGACGGGCTTGCTGCCAAAGGCCTTCATCTCGGCCTACCTGAGCTTTTTCCCGGTGGTCGTCGGCATGGTCAAAGGCCTGCGCAGCCCGGCACCGATGCAACTGGACCTGATGCGGACCTACAGCGCCAGCCAAAGTCAGGTGTTCTGGAACCTGCGCCTGCCGGCCTCGGTACCATTCCTTTTCACCTCGCTCAAGGTTGGCATCGCCGCCAGCCTCGTGGGCGCCATTGTCGGCGAACTGCCAACTGGCGCCGTGGCGGGCCTCGGCGCGCGGCTTCTGGCCGGATCCTACTATGGCCAGACCATCCAGATCTGGTCGGCGCTGATTGCGGCAGCCGTGCTGGCGGCCTCGCTGGTGGGGATCGTGAGCCTGTTGGAGCGTTTTACCCTGCACAAGATGGGGATGCGCACATGAAGCGTTGGAATGTGAGTATTTGGACCACGAAGAATGACCGAGAGCGCACTTTCTTCTTGGATGAAATACTCCCGCCGGAGGCAAGAAAGTTCAGTGTCCAAACGGAGGAGGCGCGGTGATCCTGGCTTTCGGCGCAATCCTGTTCTGGGTGTTGGCATGGTGGGCCAACATCCGGCTGGCCAATTCGACGTTGGCTGATACCCGCTTTGGCATGGCGGCCGTTCCGATCCTGTTCGGCGTAACCTTGTTGGTCTTGTGGGAAGGGCTGGTGCGCGGCCTGAGTGTGCCCGGCGTTATCCTGCCGCCGCCGTCAATGATCGCCGCGCGGTTTGCGGCATCGACCTCCATCCTGTGGGCGGATTTCCGGCAGACCTTCATCAAGGGCGCGCTGTCGGGCTATGTGATCGGCGTTGGCGCGGCGTTTGCCATGGCCATCGCGGTGGATCGCTATGAGTTTTTGCGGCGCGGTCTGTTGCCGGTGGGCAGCTTCATCGCCGCGCTGCCGGTGATTGGCACGGCGCCCATCCTGGTGATGTGGTTCGGGTTCGACTGGCAATCCAAGGCCGCCGTTGTGGTGGTCATGGTGTTCTTTCCAGTGCTGGTGAACACCGTGCAGGGCTTGACGTCGGCCGAGCGGATCCAGCGGGATCTGATGACGACCTATGCGGCCGGGTATTGGCAAACCCTGTGGAAGCTGCGCTTGCCCTCGGCGTTGCCGTTCATTTTCAACGGGTTGAAGATCGCGACCACGCTGGCCCTGATCGGCGCCATCGTGGCGGAGTTCTTCGGCTCTCCGATTGTCGGCATGGGCTTTCGGATTTCGACCAGTGTCGGCCAACTGGCGCTGGACATGGTCTGGGCCGAGATTGCCGTGGCGGCGTTGGCCGGGTCGGCGTTCTATGGGCTGGTGGCGTTGGCCGAGCGCCTGCTGACATTCTGGCATCCGTCGCAGCGGCGACAAAAAACGTAAAAAAAAACCAACCAACAGGAGAGACAACATGAAAAGAAATCTGGCAACGGCTGCGGCCCTCGCACTTGGGCTGAGTGGTGGCATGGTGCAGGCCGATGATGATGTGACGCTACAATTGCAGTGGGTCACGCAGGCGCAATTCGCAGGCTACTACGTGGCGCTGGACAAGGGATTCTACGAGGAGGAGGGCCTTGACGTCACAATCAAGCCGGGCGGTCCCGACATTGCGCCGCCGCAGGTTCTGGCAGGCGGTGGTGCCGATGTCATGCTGAACTGGATGCCTTCGGCTCTGTCGGCGCGGGAAAAGGGCTTGCCGGTGGTCAATATCGCCCAACCTTTCAAATCCTCGGGTCTGATGCTGACCTGCTGGAAGGATACCGGGATCGAAACACCGGAAGATTTCCGCGGCAAGACCATTGGCACCTGGTTCTTCGGCAATGAATACCCGCTGCTGAGCTGGCTGTCGCAGCTTGGCATTCCGATGGATGGCTCGGACGAGGGCGTGACCTTGCAAAAGATCGGGTTCAACGTCGATCCGCTGCTGCAACGGCAATCGGATTGCATCACCACCATGACCTACAATGAATACTGGCAGGTGATCGACGCGGGCGTCTCGGAAGACGAGATCGTGACCTTCAAGTATTCGGACCATGGCGTCGCGACGTTGGAAGACGGCATGTATGTACTGGAAAAGAACCTTGAGGATCCGGCCTTCGTGGACAAGATGGTGCGCTTTGTGCGGGCCTCGATGAAAGGCTGGAAATGGGCCGAGGAGAACCCCGAGGACGCGGCCATGATCGTGCTGGACAACGATGCGACGGGAGCGCAGACCGAAAAGCACCAGGTGCGGATGATGGGCGAGATTGCCAAGCTGACCGCGGGGTCGAATGGGGCGCTGGATCCGGCGGACTATGAACGCACGGTTTCGACCCTGCTGGCGGGTGGATCCGATCCGGTGATCTCGAAGCAACCGGAAGGGGCCTGGACCCATGCCATCACCGATGCTGCCCTGAACTGAGGCGGCCAGTGACGAAAAAAGCGGGCCTTCGGGCCCGCTTTCTGTTTGGAACAGTCTGAAAAGACTGGCTCAATCGCAGGCGCGCACGACCACGTCTTCGCCGTTGCCGGTATGATACGCGCATTCGTTGGTCTGCTGGTTGCGGGCATATAGTGCGCCTGCGGTGGCGGCGGCCGCGCCGGCCGCGACGGTCCAGGCCGTATTAGCCCCCAGCGCGGTCGCGGCAATGGCACCGATCGCGCCTGCAGCAACGGCCGTGCCAGCCTGGTTTTGTGCATTGGGGTTGTCGCAAGCCGATACGACAAGTGCCGAGACGAGGGCCAGCGGCAGTACGAAGGAACGGATCATTGGTCTCTCCTGTGTGTTCGCGCAAAGCCTAGGGCGGTCAGACAGGGGAAACAACCATTTGTGAGCGCATGTGCGCGCAGCTTACCCTACGGCGGCAGCGGTCCTGCGCCGTTTTCGCAGGCCGCGCAGGGCCAGGAGTGCGCCGGACAGTAAAACGAACCCTGCCGGCAGGGGGACAGCCGACATGCGCAGGGTGTCGACCGTGGTGTAGGCCAGGTCGCGGAAAGCATACAGCGAGGTGTCCGAGAAATAGGTGGGCCGGTTCAGAAATCCGGTCAGGATCTCATGCGCCCCGCCGGCGAACCGCGGTGTCGAGACCTGTGACCAATGCGCGTGATCGGTACCGCTCATGCCGGTCTGGTATTCGACCGGCACGAAAGTGGCCGAAATCCCGAACTCCTGCTGGTACTTGGCCAGGGCGGCACTGCCCGTGTATTGGCCCGGCGCATTGGCCTGGTCGTAGATTGCGAAGCTGCCATCGAAGAAGGCCGGGTCCCAAAGCGTGCCGAAGCCCAGAACATGGGCCATCTCGTGCAGCACGACCTTCTGAAAAGTGCCAGTGACCAGCAGGTTGGTTACATCGGCGGCGTCGAATTCCATGATGCCGTCGGTCACATAAGTCAGCTTGTCGCCGCCGGTGCTGGAATAAGTGACGACATGCCGGGGCCCGGCTTGTCCCACGATACCGCCGACGCCGTCGATGGCCTTTACGCTTGCGGTGATATCCACAGCGGAAATATGGGAGCCCGGGTTCAGCGGATCGATGATCGGCCCCGGCAAGTGATAGCCGGTGATGAAGGACTCATAGAAGGTTTCCGAGAACTGATAGGCGTTCTGCACCATCAGCGACTGGGTGCTGCTCAGTCCTGTCAGGGAAAACCCGACGTTGATGTCGAAATGCGACCCACCTGAAAAGGGACCGCCCGGAACCGGCGCGCTGTCGGTGGGCAGCGAGGGGGTGGCCGGGGGGTGGTGCGCCTCGATCAACGGCCGCGTGATCTCGGCCGGCGGCAAGGGCAGGGTGGTGGAGGCGCACGCCAAGGTTGCGCCAAGGGAATGAATGGCCGTGATCAGAAGCTGAGCACATTTCTTATGCTGAATGCACATTTGAAGAACTCGGTGTCATAATGATACCGATACCGTGCATCTTGTCCTGATTCCGGTCAATGTGGGTTCATGGCGCAGGTGGTGGATTTTCGCCGATCTGTTTCTGGACCGGAAACTGACGCAAGGTCACAGGAAGCCCGAAGCGCGCTGCACCTTGCCGGTGCGGTTCCCTGCTTCTTGGCTTGCCTTCAGTCCTTGTTTGTCAAACAGTTGCAGGCAACCATGCCGCGTTTTCCGTGCCGTTTCGGAGCTGTCTTCCTGCGGCCAGGGAAACGCCGCTTTGGCCTGATCGAGGGGGAGCCAAGCCGATGCCACGCAGTGCGCTGACCGGAACACGTATCCGTGAACGGCGGACGATGTTGGGGATCAAGCAGGCCGATCTTGCCCGCACGGTCGAAATTTCGCCCTCCTACCTCAACCTGATCGAACACAACCGGCGCCGGATTGGCGGTGCCTTGCTGTCGCGCATCGCGCGCACGTTGAAGGTCGAGGTGGCGAACCTGACACAGGGCGCCGAGACCGAGCAGGTCGATCAATTGAGTGCCGCCGCCGCCGCCCACCCGGAAGTCAACGCCGAGATCGATCGCATCGACGAATTCGTGGGCCGCTTCCCCGGATGGGCCGCCCTGATGAGTGCCCAGCAACGGCGGCTGGTGCAGTTGGAACATCACGTCGCCAGCCTGGTGGATCGCCTGGCCCACGATCCGTTCCTGTCGGATTCCCTGCATGACATCCTGTCGAAGGTCTCGGCGATCCAGTCGACCGCGTCGATCCTTGTGGAAACCGACGATCTGGACGAGGTCTGGCGGCATCGCTTTCATCGCAACCTGCATGCCGACAGCGGCAAGCTGGCCGAGGGGGCGTCGTCGCTGGTGGACTATCTGGATGCCGAGGGCGACGCGGAACTGGGGATGGTCAGCCCGCAGGAAGAGCTTGAATCCTTCCTCAACAGTCGCGCCTTCCACATCGACGGGCTTGAGACCGAGGTGCCCGATCTGGCCGAGACCATTCTGGAACAGGACAAGGCCATCACCTCGCTCGCGGGCAAGGATCTGGTGCGCACCTACCTGTGGCGGTACCGCGACGAAGCTCTGGCCATGCCGCTGGAGGCCTTCACCGAAGCCGCCGAGGAGCTTGGCTATGATCCGGCCCGGCTGGCCCAAAGGTTTGAATGCGATATCCCGGCGGTGTTCCGGCGCCTGGCCTCGATGCCCAGTGATCAGGGCAGCAGGCGCATCGGTCTGGTGGTCTGCGACGGGGCCGGGGCGCTGATCCTGCGCAAGGCGACCGAACTGCTGCCGCTGCCGCGGTTCGGGGCGGCCTGCGCGCTCTGGCCGCTGTACCGGGCGTTGACCCGGCCGATGGCGCCGGTGCGCGCGGTGCTGGAACATGCGGGGCGTCCGGGCCACCGCTTCCTGTGCTATGCCATGTCGCACGCCAGTTATCCGCAGGGCTTCGGGGGGCCGGCGGTCTACGAGGCCTCGATGATCCTTGTGCCTCCGGCGCTGGTGGAACCGACCGACGCGGAAGGACCGGTCGAGGTCATCGGCACCTCGTGTCGCATCTGTGCGGTCGAAAATTGCGCGGCACGCCGCGAACCTTCGATTCTTTCCGATGGCTTTGACAGCGCAGCGCAATTATCCCAATAGTTTGTAGGGAAGATACCGTATACGGTGCTGCCCATTGGGGGATACCATCATATGAGCCATCACGTGCTTCTGATCGAGGATGAGCCGAACATCATGGAAGCGATCCGCTTCTTCCTGTCGCGTGATGGCTGGAAGGTGTCGTGCCACTCGGACGGGGCAACGGCGGTGTCCGAGGTCAACCGGATCACGCCCGATGTCGTGGTGCTGGACGTGATGCTGCCCAACCGCAGCGGCTTTGACGTGTTGAAGGAGTTGCGCGCCGCACCGGACACGCGCGACCTGCCGGTGCTGATGCTGACGGCCAAGGGCCAGACCAAGGATCGCGAGCGGGCCGAACAACTAGGCAGCAGCGGCTTCATGACCAAGCCGTTTTCCAACGCCGAGGTGCTGGAAAAGCTGCGCAGCATGGTCGGGCATGCCTGACGATACCAAGCAACTGTTTCTGGCCCGCGACACATTCATGCGGCGCCGGGTGATCGACGCATCCCGCCTGTTGCCCTTGCTGGGGCTGTTCCTGTTTCTGATCCCGCTGCTTTGGGATGATGTCGGGTCGGGCCGCGAGGCCTTTTTGGCGGAAAAGCTGCTGTATATGTTCGCGGTGTGGTTCAGTCTCGTCGCCGTGGCGGCGGTGCTGGCCTTCAAGCTGCGGCCAGGCGATCTGAACGTGCCGCGCGGGCTTGAAGAGGTGGACCGCGAGGCGGAGATCGACTGAGATGTTCGCCTTCGACATCCTGATCGAGGTCTGTATAGGCTACGTGGTGCTGCTGTTCCTGGTGGCTTACGTGGCCGACCGGCGCGCCCGGCAAGGCAAGATCGGCTGGCTGCGTTCGCCGCTGGTCTACACCCTGTCCCTGTCGATCTATTGCACCGCCTGGACGTTCTACGGCGCGGTGGGCTACGCGGCGCGGTCGGGCATCGAATTCCTGTGCATCTATCTTGGTCCGTCCCTTGTGATGATCGGCTGGTGGTGGGGCCTGCGCAAGCTGGTGCGCATTGGCCGGATGCAGCGGATCACTTCGATCGCGGACCTGATCTCGTCACGATATGGCAAATCGGCGATGCTGGGCGGGTTGGTGACCCTGCTGGCGGTGATCGCCACCACGCCCTACATCGCCCTGCAGTTGCAATCGGTGACGCTGTCCTTCGGTGTGTTCGCCGCCGCGTCCCCCAGCGACTGGCCGGTGCAAAGCCAGCACGCCACGGCGATCTGGGTGGCGGTGGGGCTTGCCGTTTTCACCATTGTCTTCGGCACCCGCAATCTTGATGCCAACGAACGCCATCACGGCGTGGTCATGGCCATCGCGGTCGAGGCACTGGTCAAACTGGCCGCCCTGCTGGCGGTGGGCGCCTTCGTGGTTTGGGGCATTGCCGACGGCCCGCGCGAAATCATCCAGCGCATCAACGAGTCGCCCATTGCCATGGCGCCGAACCAGTCCAGCCGCTGGCTGGCGCTGATCTTCCTGTCGGGCGCGGCCTTTCTGTGTCTGCCGCGCATGTTTCAGGTGCTGGTGGTGGAAAACGATGACGAGCATCATCTTTCCACCGCGTCCTGGGCATTTCCGCTGTACCTGGCTCTGCTCAACCTGTTCGTCCTGCCGATCGCGGCCATGGGGCTGGCGGTGCTGCCGCAGGGATCGAACCCGGATCTTTTCGTGCTGACCCTGCCGTTGTCGCAGGGCCAGAACTCTCTGGCGATGCTGGTGTTCCTGGGCGGGTTTTCCTCGGCCACTTCGATGGTGATCGTTGCGTCCATTGCCCTGTCGACCATGGTGTCGAACCATGTGGTCATGCCGCTCTGGCTGAGCATCCGCCGGCAGGGCGCCACTGTTTCGGGTGATGTGCGCGAGGTCGTGCTGATGTCGCGGCGGCTGTCGATCTCGGCGGTGCTTGGGCTGGGCTATGTCTATTACCGGTTCTCGGGCGGCGGCGAGGCGTTGGCCTCCATCGGGCTGGTGTCCTTTGCGGGCGTGGTGCAGGTGTTGCCGGCGCTGGTGGGCGGTGTGTTCTGGCGCGGGGCGACGCGGGTGGGCGCGGCCCTTGGTGTATCGGTGGGGTTCGTGGTCTGGCTCTATGTCATGTTCCTGCCCAGCTTTGGCCCCGACGTCCTGCTGTCGGCACGGATGATGCTGGAAGGGCCGCTGGGCATCGGCTGGCTGCGGCCGCAGGCGCTGTTCGGTCTGCATGATGTCGATCCCCTTGTGCACGCGCTGTTGTGGAGCATGGCGTTCAACACCACCGCCTTCTGCATCGGGTCGTTGCTGAGCTTTCCCAACCCGTTGGAACGGGTGCAGGGGGCGCAATTCGTCAATGTCTTCGACTACACCGCCAGCCATCGCGGCTGGAGCCGCAGCAATGTCGATGCCGAGGATCTGCTGATCATGGCGCAGCGCATCCTTGGCCCCAGCGAGGCGCAGGCCCTGTTCCAGGCGGCGGCGGATGCGCAGGGCAAGCAGGGTTATCTGCCCGAGATCACCCCGGATTTCATCGACAGTTTCGAACGCGTGCTGGCCGGATCGGTGGGCGCGGCGACGGCCCATGCCATGATCGGCCAGATGACTTCGGGCTCGGCCTTGTCGGTCGAGGATCTGATGGCGGTGGCCGATGAAACGGCGCAGATCATGGAGTATTCCAGCCAGTTGGAAGCCCAGTCGCAGGAATTGTCGCGCACCGCCGGACAACTGCGCGACGCCAATGAAAAGCTGACCGCGCTGTCGGTGCAGAAAGATGCTTTCCTGAGCCAGATCAGCCATGAATTGCGCACGCCGATGACCTCGATCCGCGCGTTTTCCGAGATATTGATGCTGGGCGACGCGCTGGACGCCGAGGAGAAGGCGAAATACTCGAAGATCATTCACGACGAGGCCCTGCGCCTGACCCGGTTGCTGGATGCGCTTCTGGATCTCAACGTGCTGGAACACGGCCATGTCACCATCGAGCAGGAGCGTGCGGTTCTGCGCGACGTGATCGACCGCGCGGTCTTCGCAACATCGGCGGTGTCGGCGGATCGGGTGTTCACCATCGATCGCAACGAAGCGCGCGAGGCCGTGCAGATCTACACCGATCTCGACCGTCTCAGCCAGGTGTTCATCAACCTGATCGCCAATGCGCGGAAATACTGCGATGCCCCGCGCCCACGTCTGACCATTCGCGTGGTGCGGGTGGATGGCGGTCTGGCGGTGGATTTTGTTGACAACGGCAGCGGCATTCCGGCGGAAAGCCAAAGCCTTATCTTCGAGAAATTCTCGCGGCTGTCGGATCAATCCGCTGCTGGCGGGGCCGGTCTCGGGCTGGCTATCAGCCGCGAGATCATGACCAAACTGGGCGGCTCGGTCACCTATCTGCCGGGGCAGGGCGGCGCGGCGTTTCGGGTCATTTTGCCGAAACTTCCCATGGAACGCGCCGCCTGAGCCGGATTGTTCAGGAAAAACTAACCCCGGCGGGACAAAGTGGCGGCAACCCCTCTTGCTGCTGGATGCATGATGACTGATCCCGCCCCTGTGTTGAAACGCATGGCCAAGCTCTCTCGGCTGACGCCGGGGGATCAACCGATGACCTTGCCCCGCGCTGCGGCGCTGGCGGTGTCCAAGGCCGGGCAGGATGCGCTGAAACTGCCGTTGGCGGTTCTGGGCACCGAGGTTGGGGAGATGACGGTAGAAGCCGTGGCCGATCATGCCGCGGATGCCGTTTTGCTGGTGGCCTTGCGGGGGCCGGGACAAGCCTGGGGCATGGCGGCGCTCGACAACAGCCTTCTGACCGCCATCCTTCAGGCGCAAACCGCGCGCCGGATCACCGACGAAGAACCGCCCCTGCGTGTGGCCACGCAAACCGATGCGGTGCTGTGCCGACGGTTCCTGACCATGTGTCTGGGCGGTCTTGCGGAACGGCTATTGGGGCTGCCGGACGGCGACTGGGCGCAAGGCTTCCTGCCGCGCGATCAGGTGCACAGCCATCGCCGCCTGCCGCATCTTCTGGCCGATGTGCCGCATCGCGTGCTGGGGCTGGACGTCGACATTGCCCAGGGCAAGCGCAAGGGGCGGTTGACCCTGATCCTGCCCTTGCGGCCCGTGGCCACCGAACAGCCCTTGCTGGCCGAGGATCCCAAGCCTCGCCCGGATCACTGGACCGCCGACTGGCAAGAGCGCATCCTGGACGCCAACGCCACGCTGGAGGCCGTTCTGATGACCGTACGCCTGCCGTTGTCGAAAGTGTCACGACTGGCGCGCGGCGATACCTTGCCGTTTTCCGAGCAGACGCTGGACCGGCTTCACCTCGTCGGCTCTGACGGTCGCAAAGTGGCCAGGGTGATGCTGGGCAAGAGTGGAGAGTTCCGGGCCGTCAAACTGGCCGGGAAAGGCGTGACCGCTCCACAAGTCAGCGCCGTGCGCAAGGCGCCAGATGTGCCACCGAAAGGCGACACCGGGGGAGGGGAGCTTGTCCCCGTACCCCCGGTGTCAGATTAACCGGCGGTTTGCGCGGCCGCTTCGAACTGCGGACGGAACGCGCTGTGATCGTAGCCCACGGCGCGCGTGGCCGACAGCACGCCATCTGCGCCAAGCTGGGGCGCCATGATCAGTGACCAGACGATGGCGCACCGGTTGCCCGAGGCGCAATAGGCCAGAACCTTGCCTGCGGTCATCCCGTCCTTCTGCACCGACAGATTGTCCGCTGTCATGCCGGAATGGCGCACCGGGTTGACCACATAGGTCAGACCGGCAGCCTCGACCGCTACGCGCATGGCGGCATCCTGCAGCTCCGACGCGATCTCTTCGTCGGGGCGATTGTTGATGACCGTTGTGAAGCCCTCGGCCTTGATGGTGGCAAGGTCGTCGGGCGTGATCTGGGGCGAGACAGCATAGCTGTCAGAGAGTGTCTTGATGTTCATGGCGGGCAGGTTAGGCGCTCGCATTCAGCGCGTCCAGACGCATCCGCACATGCGGCGCCGCCCACATCCCGGCAACCATCGCCAGCACGAAAATCCAGACCCCCGGCCCGCCGAAACTGAGCGAGGCCATGGCCGGTCCCGGACACAGACCAACAAGCCCCCAGCCCATACCGAACAGGATTGAGCCCAGGATCAGGTTGCGGCCCAGTTTCTGTTCGGGCGGCGCCGGAAACTGGCCGCCCATCAGCGGGTTTCGCCCGCGTGCATAGATCCAGGCCACGGCCATCGGCAGGATCGCCCCGCCCATCACGAAGGCCAGCGTCGGATCCCATTGCCCGAAGATGTCCAGCCACCCCTGAACCTTGCGCGTGTCGGTCATGCCGGAAACCAGAAGCCCGGTGCCGAACAGGCTGCCGGCCAGTGCTGCAAACAGGTTGCGCATCAGATCACTCCCAGAAGATGGCGGAACACCACGACCGTCAGGCCGCCAGCGCCGATGTAGAATACGGTGGCCACGATTCCGCGCAGCGACAACCGCGAGATTCCGCAGACCCCATGGCCCGAGGTGCAGCCGTTGGCCACGCGAGTGCCGATGCCGACCAGAAGCCCGGCGGCCACAAGGGCGGCGATATTGCCGGTCACGGCGGTTTCAGGCACGAATCCGAACACATGGGCAATGATCATTGGCATGCCCACCAATCCGGCCAGGAAGGCCAGACGCTCGTTGCTGTTGGCGCGGCCCGATCCGTCTACCAGCCCACCAATCAGGCCGCTGGCCCCCATGATCCGGCCGTTCGCCAGCAGAAAAACTGCACCGGCGGTTCCGATGATCAGTCCCCCGATCAGTCCGAAAATCCATTCGACAGGCATTGCCCATTCCCTTCGATGTCCTGGTGGTCCCGCCACCTGTCAGAGTGCACGACGTGCGCCGTTCCCCTCATATGCAAACTTTGCTATGCATTGCAAGGTTTCATAAACTTTTTTGCAGCAGTTTGACGCTAATCAACTTCCACAAACGGCGCGTATGCTAAACAGCAATCTGCAAGCGCTGAAAGAGCCGCCAAAGCCGCGCCCGGCTGTCACATTTCAGGGCAGAACGGCTGCGACTAGCGGCTGACACGGCAAAATCCGCGACCGGCGTGCCTGATTCATGCAGGCTGGTCGTCACGCAAGCGATGAGATACCGATCGCGTCGAAATACCATAAGGGAGAGTACGACATGGCCACCCAAATTCTGACGCAGAAGATGGAAGTGTTGCGCAGCAAACTGGCGCAGCCGCATACGCAGCTCAAGGATCTTCACGACGAAGTGCGCGTTATGGTCGATATCCTGAAAACCTCGCACGAGCCGGTTCCGGCAGACCTTCGCGAGGCCATCGAGACGCTTGAGGCCGAGATCCTGGAAGAATTCTACGACAACCTGCCGGTCTGAAGCCGGCCGGCTGCCAAGAGAATCGGCATCATCCCAACATGATGCCGATGACCACGCACATCAGCCCGATGGCCGAGACCATCAGGGCCGCCATGTTCAAGGCGACCACCGTTTTCAGCCTTGCGCGCAGTTCGTCATCTGGCAGCCCGGCCCGTTTGGCCTTCGTTGCGATGAAAATGCAGGTCATCAGCCCTGCCACGCCCAGCAGGGAAATTCCCGCTCCGATCCAGATCAGAATGTCCACGGCACAGCTCCATTAGTTGCGTGCCGGGGGTAGCGCGGTCTTGGCCAATGTTCAACCCGCATGGCCTTGCGGGCCATGGCGCGCAAGGGTATCCCTGCGCCCTGACAACCCAGAGGGCAAGATGAGCGCGACCGACACCGATACCGATGCAAACTACCGTGTAACAGCCGACGAACTGCGCCAGTTTATCGAGCGTTTCGAACGGCTTGAAGCCGAAAAGAAAGACCTGGCAGAGCAGCAGAAAGAGGTCATGGCCGAAGCTAAGGCGCGCGGCTATGACACCAAGGTGATGCGAAAGGTCGTCGCGTTGCGCAAGCGCGACAAGGACGACATCGCCGAGGAGGAAGCGGTTCTGGAACTTTACAAGGAAGCGCTGGGAATGTGAGCGGCACGCGGGGCAGGAACTGACGGATGGCGCAGGCACTGGGGATGAAAATCCGCCGCGCGGGCATCGATGTGTGGTCGGTGGGCGCATTGGTGGTGGCGGCTGTGGTGGCCGCCCCGCTGATTGCCGTGGGCTGGCTGGCGCTGACCCCCGGCAATGGCATCTGGATGCACCTGTGGTCCACCACCCTGCCGCGCTACCTGTCCAACACGCTGTTCCTGATGATCACCGTCGGCCTGACCACGGCCGTCACCGGCACGGTCACCGCGTGGCTGATCACCATGTACCGCTTTCCCGGCGCCCGCTGGCTGGAGTGGCTGCTTCTTTTGCCGCTGGCGATCCCGGCCTATATCGGCGCCTATGCACTGACCGATCTTCTGGAATACGCAGGCCCGGTGCAGACCGGCCTGCGGTCGCTGTTCGGCTGGAGCAGTTCGCGCGACTATTGGTTCCCCGAGGTTCGGTCGCGCGGCGCTGCGGTGCTGGTTCTGGGGGCGGCCCTGTACCCCTATGTCTATCTTCTGGCCCGCGCCGCCTTCCGCGAACAATCGGTCTGCGCTTTCGACGTGGCGCGCACGCTGGGGGCCGGCCCGGTGCGCCGGTTCTTCCGCATCGGTCTGCCGCTGGCCCGTCCGGCGATCGCCGCTGGCACCGCCATCGCCATGATGGAGACCGTCAGCGACTTCGGCGTGGTCGAATATTTCGCGGTTCAGACCCTGACCACAGGCATCTTCACGACATGGCTGGAGGCCGGAAATCCCGGCGGCGCCGCCCAGATCGCCATTGTCATCCTGACCCTGGTGTTTTTCCTGGTCGGGCTAGAGAAGTCCAGCCGCCGCCGCAGCCGGTTCTTCCGTTTGTCGCGCCAGCAACGCCCGCTGCAAAAACAATCCCTGACCGGTCTGCGCGCCTGGATTGCCACCGTCGTCTGCGCCGCACCGGTGCTGGGTGGTTTTGGCCTGCCCATCAGCGTCATCGGCCTTCTGGCGCTGCGCAACGCGGCCGAGTGGAAAGATCCGGCACTTTTGCAGGCCCTGGGCAACACGCTGCTGGTGGGCGGTAGTGCGGCCATCCTGACTGTCTCGGCGGCCTTGTTCATGGTGTACGGCGTGCGCCTGTCCGGAAATCGCTTGCCGCGCACGGTGCTGCCGGTCACCACCCTGGGTTATGCCGCACCCGGCGCTGTGCTGGGCTTGGGCATCCTGATGCCGCTTGCTGCTGTCGATCATCGCCTTGCGGACCTGATCACAAGGGTCACTGGCCATGATCCGGGCCTGTTGCTGACAGGGTCCGCCTTCGCGGTGGTGCTGGCCTATGCAGTTCGCTTCTTTGCCATCGCGCAGGGGGCGGCGGACAGCGCCCTTGGGCGGGTGTCGCCCAGCCTGCCCATGGCGGCCCGCTCTCTGGGGCGTACGGCGGGCGGCACGCTGAGGCATGTCCATCTGCCGATCATCTCGGGTTCCATCGGCACCGCGCTGCTTCTTGTCTTCGTCGACTCGGTCAAGGAACTGCCGGCGACCCTGCTGCTGCGCCCCTTCAACTTCGACACGCTGGCCACGCGCGTCTACGGTCAGGCCTCGCTGGAGCGCATCGGCGACGCCGCCCCGCCGGCCATGCTGGTGATCGGCGTTGGCCTGGCCGCGGTGCTGGTTCTGGCACGGTCAAACAAGTAGGCGCCGCAGGTGCAATTTTTCCTTGCCACGCCAAGGGAAACTCGGTACCCACCGCGCGCACGGAGCCGGTCTAGCTCAGCTGGTAGAGCATCTGATTTGTAATCAGGTGGTCGGGGGTTCGAGTCCCTCGACCGGCACCACCCTCCTATCCGAAATCAGCCAAAGACATCCGCAAGGCCACTTATTATAAGGGGCTTAGTCGTTTTTGATGTCCGGCTGCGTCCGATCCCATCCGCTGACATACCCCCAAAATGGGGGTACGATTGGGGGTACGCCAGTCTTTCTAAAGGAGAGCGTACCCCCAATGCCGCTAACAGACGCTAAAGTTCGCAATCTTTCCAGCAGGTTAAAGCCCTACAAGATCTCAGACTTTGGAGGCCTGTATGTTCTGGTGAAGCCGACCGGAGCCAAGTCTTGGCGCTTCAAATACCGGATCGATGGAAAGGAACGACTTTTGGTGGTGGGGGATTACCCTGCTGTTTCACTGGCGATGGCGCGCGCGGCACGGGATCAGGCCAAGGCCGGCCTGGAAGCCGGAGTCGACCCATCTGAAGCCAAGCAAGAAGCAAAAAGAATCAAACGCGAAGGGCAGTCGCAAACGTTCTCCGTTTTGGCTGAGGGCTTCATGTCCAAAGCCATCAAGGAAGGGCGTGCCGCCGCAACGCAAACAAAAACCAAGTGGCTGTTGGACATGGCCTGCGCTGATTTTGGTCACAAGCCCATGTCCGAAATCACGTCTCCAATGGTTCTGAGCTGCCTGAAGAAGGTCGAAGCCAAGGGAAACTACGAGACAGCGCGGCGTTTGCGGGCAAAGATTGGCGCGGTGTTTCGGTATGCGGTTGCCAATGGCATGGCAGAGACCGATCCGACATACGCGCTGAGGGATGCCTTGATCCGTCCGACAGTCACCCCGCGTGCCGCTATCATCGATTTGAAAAGGCTGGGCGGGCTTCTGCGGTCCATCGATGGGTTTGAAGGGCAGGCGACAACACGGATTGCCTTGCAGCTCATTGCGATCCTCGCTCAGCGCCCTGGCGAAATTCGCCATGCCAAGTGGGAACAGATAGACAAAGCACAGGCCATTTGGTCTATCCCTGCGGAAGTCATGAAGATGCGGCGTCCGCATAGGGTTCCGTTGCCGAAGCAAGCCTTGGCCTTGCTTGAGCAACTGGAACCTCTCACCGGAGAGGGCAGGTTTCTATTTCCCTCGCTGCGGTCCTTTGCGCGTCCAATGAGCGAAAACACCTTGAACGGTGCCTTGCGACGCATGGGGTATAGCGGCGATGAAATGACCGCGCACGGGTTCCGTGCAACCTTCTCAACGCTTGCCAATGAAAGTGGTCTGTGGAATCCCGATGCGATTGAACGGGCGTTGGCGCACGTCGAGGCTAACGAAGTCCGTCGGGCCTATGCCCGTGGAGAGCATTGGAACGAACGCGTTCGTTTGGCCGATTGGTGGGGTGGTGTCCTCGACGAAGCTCGGGCAGGTTGAGCGTCTCTTCAGTCGTGAGGCCGCTTTGACAAATAAACCGCCGTTTGATCGTAGTTTCTTTGTACCCAGAATATTCATCCAAATTGGTGGGGGGCTGTTTATCCCCCCGCATCATGATGAGATCCTGCCTCTCGGCTCAGATTATGAAGCCACGATGGCGCAGTTGCTTGAGACGCGATCCAAGATTTTCAAGGACATCGGACGCCACTTGAAGAAGATGTCGGACAAGGATCTGCAACTGGCCTATTCGGCAGATGGAACTGCCGCTGGTGAGGCCGAAAAAGAGTGGGTCTTCCACCGCCGTCGCGAGATTGATGCCGCCTTTGGTCGGCTTCCTCTCTGGTACTCTGCGGCGCTTTTCCGAACCGACGATCTGGCCAACTTTGAGCACTGGTCTCGATCCGCTTTTCTGACGTTGGATGAGGTGGTGTGGTTGTCCGTAGGGTTGGAACCTGAAAAAGCCTTCAAGGATCTTGTTAGCTACAGCGCTGGCCCCAGCCCACGAATTGGGAAAAGGCCGTCTCGCGTAGCCAAATACATGCGCCGACACAAAGAGCAGATTCGAAGGGAATTCGATCCGCACAACTACAACCCAGACCTACTTCCGGCGCCGTTGCTGGATTGGATTGAGCGTGTCAAATTTCCCGTGCATCCCAAGTTTGTTGAAATGCTTCGCTACATGGCCGGTTCCAAGAGCATGGCCGTGAACAGTAGAGTCCCAATTCCCGCCGCTGTGGAAGCGCAACCCGGTCCTATGGATGGTCGAGAGCGTGCCAGCCTTGCAAAACTGATCACCGCGATGGCCATCGATGGTTACGGCTTTGACCCGACGCAGAAGCGCAGCCCAATTCCGAACGAGATCACGGCGTTGACCGAGCGATTGGGGATTCAGGTCTCCAAGGATACGATCCGCAAGTATCTGAAACTTGGCTCTGAGAACCTGCCTGAGGGATGGAACGACGATTGAACGCTATTCGATCAACGAATAGCGCGAGTTGGAAGAAGCAATAACAAGGGCTTATCTCAATTCGCCATGCGGACTCCGCTGATCGGCCACTTGGTCTGAAAGACGTGAGAAGAGTTCCTCGTACTTTGCAACACGAGGAACACCCACAATGACCACTAACCGATTTCCGCAAGCAGGATTTGTTCGGCTTGCTCAGATCCTGGCGCCCGACGGCCCGATCCCGGTGTCAAAATCCACCTGGTGGCAAGGGGTCAAGGACGGGCGTTTTCCTGCGCCGCAAAAACTTGGGCCGCGTACGACCGTCTGGAAAGTCGAGGATATCCGCGCCTTGTACGAAGGTCAGGATTAGGGGCATGGCCAAACGATTGAAACTTCGTGTCCTGCGGTCCAACCGGACATACACGATTTTCGAACTCGCGCAATTGCTAGGGGTCTCCGTCGCCTGTGTCCGCTCGTGGGCGCGCGACGGGCTTCCGCTTTTGACTGCGCAGCGGCCATATCTGATCCTGGGGTCGGCGGCTCGAGATTATCTGCAACAGCGCGAGCACAGGGCCAAAGTTCCCCTGCAACCCAACCAGCTCTATTGTCTGTCCTGCCGTGCTGCCCGACGTCCATGGGGCAACATGGTTGATCTGATCGAACAAGAAGGGGCGACGGCGCGCATTATGGGCCTCTGTGCGCAATGCCAGACGCCGTGCAATCGCATGATTGCCCGTGCCCGGATCCCGCTTCTGCATGAAACTTTCGATGTCACGAGACGCGAGGGCTCCGAACCCTAAGGGAGACATCGTTCTCCCACTCGAAATGACACTTGGAAGGGCAGCCCAATGGCACGTAAAATTAATGAAGAAAACGAACGGATCAAGCGCCGCTACGGCGTCTATCTTCGCGACGCCAAACGTTGCGATATGGTGACGGTGGATCGGGCGCTTGATGCGGTCCTGAAATTCGAGGCAAGCACCGGCTTCAAGACTTTCAAACGCTTCCACATCGAGCAGGCGAGCGCATTCAAAACCCGGCTGAACGGGCAAGTGCATTCGCGAACGGGAAAGCCATTGTCAAAGGCCACGATCAGCGGCGTTCTGCGCGCGAACAAGGCATTCTTTGTCTGGCTGGCGGGGCAACAAGGCTACAAGTCGCGCATCAGCTACTCTGATGCGGAATACTTCAACCAGAACGCCAAGGACGCCCGCGTTGCACATGCTCAGCGCGAAACGCCCTATCCGACGCTTGCTCAATGTCGCCACGCTTTTGATCAGATGCCAGTGGGGTCCGACATCGAAAAACGCAACAAGGCTCTCTTTGCGTTTCTGATGATAACCGGCGCGCGGGATGGGGCCATTTCCTCGCTTCGTCTGAAACGTATCGATTTGGTCGAAGGCTGCGTGCATCAGGATGCCCGCGACGTGCGCACGAAGTTTTCCAAGACCTTCAGCACGTATTTCCTGCCGGTGGATCCCGTCTATCGAACCTGCTTTGAAGCTTGGGTGGCGTATCTACGGAACGATCTGTTGTTCGGTCATGAAGATGCGTTGTTCCCACCTCCGCAGATGGGGCGGGTCGAAGGCGCGTTTGCCGTGACCGGACTGAACCGGGTTCCCTATGCAAATGCCAGTGCGATCCGGAACGCCATCAAGGAAGCGTTCGTCCATGCGGGCCTGACCCCGTTTGCACCGCATAGCTTCCGAAAAACACTGGTACGCTGGGCCGATGGCCACTACCCGACGCGCGAGGCGTTCAAGGCCTTCTCTCAGAATATCGGCCACGAAAGCCTTGTCACAACCGTCACCTCGTACCTGCCAGTTTCGCAAGAGCGCCAAGCCGAATTGATCCGGAAAGGGGGGGATGCTTAGATGCCGCCGAAATCTGGACAATTCTGCAAGCTTCTTGCGATGATGACCGTCAAACCAAAGAAATGTCTGTCGTTCAAAAGCTTTGACCTGCCCCCAGAACTTCGTGCCTCGCATCAATCCAAAAGAACCTCGACCAACCCATCTAAGTGACGCTTGGCTTTTCGCCAGTCACCAGCATGTGTGTCGATTAGGTTCCAAAATGCAGGGCCGTGATCATGGTGCTTCAGGTGCGCCAGTTCATGAATGAGCACATAGTCGACGCACTGCCGTGGTGCTTTGACGAGGTGACGGTTGATGATGATCTCGCCAGACGGGGAGCAGCTTCCCCATTGGCGTGACATCTCCATTAGTCGAAAGGGTGGCGGTGCATCCACCCAGGGGAGGTTTTTTGCCAACGCATCAATGCGACGGCTCAGGTGATCGCGACCTCTCACGAGGTACCATGCACGAAGACGCCCCTTGATGTCATCTTCCACACCGTTGGCGGTTTCGACTTCCAGCCGATTGCCACGCAGCCTTGCGGGTGCCGGTTTGCGGTCAACGGGTATCACCTTCAGCATATAACGGCGGCCCAGATAAAGAACCTGTTCTCCAGAGACATACTTACGAGGGCGCACGTGCGCATAGCGTTCCCTTGCTTCGATGACATGCCCGACGACCCAGCGGGCTCTTTTCTGGACGGCTTGTTTGATGCTCTCATCGGAAAATCCAATAGGCGCATCAACAGCGACCGATCCGTCTGGATTGACGTGGATGGCCACACAGGACTTGCGAGCATCATCGTAGGAGACCTGATAGGGAATCCGATCATCACCATATGCCAGCACAAAGGCAGTCATGATCTGTTCGCACCAGCACGGACAATGCCAACGATCTGGTCGATCAAAGTATTCGCGGCTTCCAGACCGCCGAGGAATTTGAAGTAACGAGGGAGCAGAGCCTTGCGCACCTCGGCTTCGATGCTTCCTGGATTGATGGAGTGCGTCTGAACGGCATCGTCCACGGTCGAATCAATGTGCATGGCCTCAGCAACCAGAACCTCCTCTTCTTGTTCCGCGCCGTTCAGTTGCTCAAGCAACGCTCCGTAGTAGGACTGGGCACGTGGGTGATCCGCGAAACGATCCGGCACGCCAGGAGTGTTCCGTGCGGCGACCTGTTCCTCAAGGTCCTTGAACATGACGTACTGCTTTCCTGGATGATCGAACATCGCTTCCGCTGCCAGGATCGCTTCTTTGAGCAGTTCGGAGAACACGCGCTGTGCATAAGGGTCATCGATCAGCTCTTGTTCTATGGTTTTACGAATGCGGGTCTTGATGACATCAGCTTCGGTGCGTGTCTTTTCGTCAGACCAGTCTTCCGGGTCATCGGCCTGCCCAAGTGTATCGACGCGGATGAATCCCTCAGGATCCACAACCTCTTGTCCGATCACTTGTTTATCGACCATCCGCCGAATTTGCTCTTCGTATTCGGAGAAATCTACCGTCTCCTGCGCATCCCGCTTGGCCTGTACACGCAGTTCAGTGAAGAAGCTAAGATCGCGTTTGTATTCCTGGATGGCCTTTTCATCAAAAGCCCCATCCTCGAAGAACGTCCGTGATGACAAAGCCAGTTTTAAGCACATCCCGAACTCGGTCAGCGCATCATAGAAGTCATCTCGGACTTTCTGGTTGGAATCTATGCTGTGACCAGCGCCATCATCCGCCGTCATAGGGACAAGGACGCGTCGGAACTGTTCGATATCTTGCTTGTTCTGCACGCCAGCAAAAATCGCCCATAGCGCATCATGCAGACCAGGGAGGCGCTTATATTCGACAGAAACGTTCGTGACCGTACCCGCGAGATCGCCGATCTCGTATCCGGCTTGGGTTTGTGAGGCGAGGTCCGCATAGTCTTGGATCGATGTATCCAGTTCAGCAAGAATTCCTCGATAGTCGATCAGATATCCGAACTGTTTGGCCTCATGCAGACGGTTCACTCGCGCAATGGCCTGAAGCAGGTTATGACCCTTGAGTTGTTTGTCGATATAAAGGACGGCGTTGCGAGGTTCGTCAAAGCCCGTCAGGAGCCTATCCACTACGATCAGGATATCCGGTGCGCCATCGGTGCCAAACCGTTCTATAACGTCGATTTCATAGGCGTCAGAATCGTTGCCAACATTCACTTTCCACCAGGTCTGCACCTCAGGTGTCTTTGCATCATCTGTATCATCATGACCCTCACGGGTATCGGGGGCCGAGATCACAACCGCGCTGGTCACGAGGCCAGTTTCATCGAGTGCCTTTTTGTACCGGATCGCTGATAGCTTACTGTCAGTCGCCAGCTGTGCTTTCAGGCCGAGTTTCAACTTGGCAAAGTTCTCGGTGAAGTGGATTGCTATGTCATAGGCGATCAGGTCAATGCGATTGGCCGCGCCGTAAATCTGACCACGGCTGGAATACTTCTGTTTCAGGTCCGACTTCTGATTGTCCGACAAGCCCGTAGTGTACTTGTCGAACCAGGCATCGATGGCAGCTTCGTTGATATCGACGACGGGCCTACGCTCTTCATAGACCAAGGGGGTGACTGCGCCGTCTTCGACCGCATCCTGCATTGTATAGGCGTGCAGGATCGGTCCGAACTTGTTGCGGGTTTTATCCTCTTTCAGTAGGGGCGTTCCGGTGAAAGCGATGAATGCCGCGTTGGGCAGCGCCTGTCGCATCCGCTCGTGATTTTCACCGCCTTGGCTGCGGTGCCCTTCATCGACCAGAACGATGATCTTGTCCGAGGTGTTCTTGCACTCCGGCAGCTTGGTTGCCGAGTTGAACTTCTGAAGCAGTGTAAAGATGATCCGTTCTGACCCTGTGCCAATGCGCTTGGCTAGATCACGACCGGATTGCACCTTCGAGGTTTCACCTTCCTTTTTCGTCGCCACAGCAGACCCGAAGGCCCCGCCGGTCATGAACGTTGCAGCAAGCTGTGCTTCAAGGTCCACACGATCCGTGACAATGATGATGCGACATCCGGCAAGCTCTGTGTCCAGCAGCAGAGCCTTTGTCAGGAAGACCATCAGGTTCGACTTCCCGGACCCCGTGGTGTGCCAGATCACACCGCCCTCACGGCTGCCATCCGGTTTCTGGTGAGATACCCGGGACAGGATGGCCTTGGCCCCTTGAACCTGCTGATACCGCGCCGCGATCTTGCCCAGTTTCCGGTCGAAGATAATGAACCGGCGGGTGAAATCCAGCAGGCGGTCAGGGCGCAACAGACTGATGATCAGCCTGTCTTGTTCTGTTGGCCAAACGGGGCCGCTGTAGAGCCTGTCGAAGTCGTCCCGCATCCATTTGGGTTTATCGGCAAACAGTGCGGCTCTCTGAGATTCTGAAAGAGCTGTGGACTTCACGGACTGCATCTCGGCCTCTGTTATCTCCTCTTCGGTCCAGCCGCCCCAAAACTTTGCAGGGGTGCCCGTGGTGCCATAGCGGCCATCCGTGCCAGAAATCGATAGGAGCAGTTGCGAATAGGCGTAGAGGTCCTGAATGCCATCGGTCTTCTGATTGCGCAGATGCTGACTGATGCCTTCGGACACCATCGCGGCGTCCTTGGTCGATGAAACGGGCCGCTTGGCCTCGATCACCACCAAGGGGATGCCGTTCACATAACAAACCACATCAGGCCGATACCGCCCCATACCAGCAGGTCGTGCAACGCTGAGTTCTTCGGTAACTTGCAGGGTATTGGCAGCGGGGTCTGCCCAATCGATCAAAGGTACGGTGACGGAAGTGCGCTGGCCATCCACGAACTCGGTGACCGTGATCCCCAACGTCAGGTGTTTGTAGATCGCCTCATTAGCAGGGATCAGCCCTTCGTTCAGGCCCGTGGCACTGATTTCGCGCACCACCTGATCAATGCCGCCAGCTGAGAGCGGAAAGGTCTGTCCTTTGAAGCCGAACTGATGCCCCTTGAGCCGCTCCCGCAACACAGGCTCCAGCAAAACACCGCGCTCTGAGCCACGCAAGGCCACCGCATCTGTGGGGGAGAGGTAGTCCCACCCCATGGCAATCAACACGTATAAAGCGGGGATTTTGGAGGCCGCCTCTTCGCGGGTGTCGGGGGTACGGGGCTGGGTCATGGTAACTTCCGTCGATTGGCACCTTCTTCGAATGGCAAACCCATGCTGCGCTCAATCTCACCAGCGGCCCTCATTATCGTGTGCAGATCCAAGTCCGGGAAGTTGTCCTTATACTTGTCGAGATATGACTCAGATCGGGGGTCAATTCCTGCGCGTCGCGCGACGAGATAGGCTGCGCTTTCGGCTTCGACCTCGCGTTGGGAATGATCGCAATGCAAGCGGTCTTTCACTCTACGTTTGGGATCGGTGCCCAAATGGCCTAGGAACAAGTGTGCCAGTTCATGGGCCACCGTCGTGAAACGTGTAGGATCGGAATGATTGCGATTTGAACCGCCCCGGGTTTACCGGAGAGGGTTTGGTTCAATGATTAGGCTGCTTTTTCGTCAGCGTTCAAGGCTTCGTAGAAGGCCTCTTCTGCTTCTTGCGGCGTGACGTATCCGATGGCGCTGTGCAGGCGTTCGTTGTTGTACCAGTCGATCCATTTCAATGTCTCCCATTCGACCTGGCCAACCGATTTCCAGGGGCCGATGAAGTTGATAACTTCGGTCTTGAACAGGCCGATGGTGCTTTCGGCCAGAGCATTGTCATAACTGTCCCCGACGCTGCCGACCGAGGTGTCGATCCCTGCTTCGGCCAGTCGCTCGGTGTATTTGATCGACAGGTATTGGCTGCCACGGTCGCTGTGATGGATCAGTTTGTCGGCCTCGCACGGAGCCCTCTGGCAGATGGCCTGGTTCAAGGCATCCAGCACGAAACCGGTCGACATCGAGGTCGAGACGCGCCACCCGACGATCTTGCGGGCGAAAACATCGATCACGAAGGCTACGTAAACCATTCCCTGCCAGCTGGAGACATAGGTGAAATCCGAAACCCAAAGCTGGTTTGGGAAATCCGCCGCAAACTCTCGATTCACCTTGTCGTCGGGGCATGGCTGTGCCGTGTCAGGATTGGTCGTGACGACCTTCTTGCCCCGGACAACACCCTGAATACCCATGGCTTTCATCAGGCGCTCCACGGTGCAACGAGCGATGTCGTGTCCTTCCCGGCGCAGAGCGTGCCAAATCTTGCGTGCGCCGTACCGGCACCGGCTGGCATCGAACACACGTCTGATGGCAGCCTTGTCCAGAACATCACGCTTCGCCCGCTCGGACGCAGAGGCCGGTTCGTGTTCAACGGACTTGTGGGCATAGAACGTCGATGATGCGATTCCCAGAACCCGGCAGATCGGCCCGACACCAAAGACATCACGGTGGTCGTCGATGAAGCCAATCATCGCTTGAACGGGCGGTCGAGCTCCGCCTGAGCGAAATACGCTGACGCCTTCTTCAGGATCTCGTTGGCTTGCCTGAGTTCACGGTTCTCACGCTCCAGGGCTTTGATCCGTGCCTTTTCCTCGCTCGTCGGTCCGGACAATTCACCTGCATCACGCGCAGCGCGCCGATACCAGTCCCGCAGGCTGAAAGACGAACAGCCCAGCTTCGAGGCAATGGCCCGGTAGGCGGCACTGTCGCTGCTGTAATCAGAACGATGTTCGCGGAAAAGCCGAACGCCGCGCGCGCGGAACTCAGCCGTGTAACTCGGGGAAACTTTCTTCTCTGTCATGGGGCTCACCTTTTGAGAGTTTTACTCTCCGGTAAACCCGGGGCGGTTCA
>NZ_JBNAFN010000028.1:0-46996 GCF_049800695.1 Fluviibacterium sp. S390
GGTTTTGGGCGCTCAAGAGGTGGGTTCACGACCAAGATCCACCTCCGCGTCAACGCGGCAGGCCTGCCCATGAGAACCGAAATCACGCCGGGCCAGACGTCCGATTACATGGGCTTTGATCTGGTCATGGCTGACAATCTGTCCGAGCCAAGCGTCCTGTTGGCCGACAAGGGCTATGATGCTGACAGCATTCGCAAAACAATGGGCGCGCGGGATGTTTTAACCCAGATCCCGATGCGCAAATCCCGCAAAATGCGCGTCGGCGTGGATCACTCTCTGTATTCCCTACGCAACCTGGTCGAGCGATGCTTCAACAAGCTCAAGAATGCCCGCCGCGTCGCCACACGCTACGACAAAACGGCTGAGAGCTTCCTCGGTTTCATAGACATCACGTCAATCCGCCTCTGGGTCCGCCTTTTGTCAACATGACCTAGCAATGTCGGCTTTGAACGTCCCCAAGCCGACTTGCACAACACAAAATTCTTGATCGGAACGGCGCAAGCGAACATCAAATTACGTCGTTGCTGAGCGCTTTGACGTTCCGCTTCTACCAAGCTTCAATCCCAAAAAATCTACTCAACCGCCAAACGCCCGATTAAACGCTTTAGAAGGCGATTTCACATTGCACACACAGTGCACAAGGGTTCATTTAACCTATTGATTTTACGGAATAAGCCGTCCAGTCCATCATCGGCGCGACGGACAATCTGGCGTGTTGGCTTAGGTCCATGTCTTGCATCATCTGTCAGCGGGCGGCGACGGCCGCGACGCCATGATGCCTCCTGGTTGGCGCTTCTGCCACGGCTCTTTGCATAAATTTGCCAGATACGAAAGCGGTCTTCCCCGCCTGCACCGGCATACGTTCAGAAGGTTCATGTCGACCCGTGACAACCGAAGAAAAAGTGGCGCGGGTCCGCCGACCCACGCCACAAACTCGTTACATCCACCACGGCAGCGCCGGTTCAGCCCTTACGGGTTCAGCAAGGCCGGCAAGGTCAGGGACACGGCTGGAACGAAAGTAATCAGCATCAGAGCCACGAGGATCGCGATGTAGAACGGCCAGATCGTGCGGACCGCCTGTTCCATCGGCAGCTTGCCGACCGCACAGCCCACGAACAGACATGATCCGACCGGCGGCGTGCACAGCCCAAGCCCGAGGTTGACCAAGAGGATCATGCCGAACTGGTAGGGATCGACGCCCATGCTGACAGCAACCGGCAGGAAGATCGGCGTACAGATCAGGATCAGCGCCGCCATGTCCATGATCATCCCGAGCACCAGAAGTGCGATGTTGATCATCAGCAGGATGAGGATGGGATTGTCCGTCAATGCGGTCAGCAGGTCGATGGTCTTGTCCGGCACCCGGTAGAAGGTCAGCATATAGGCAAAGGCCCCGGCACAGGCGATCAGGATCATCACCATCGAGGTCGTCCGCACCGATTGCGCAACCGCCGTGCGGAAGTTGGTCCACGTGATGCTGCGATAGACCAGAAGCGTGACGAGGAACGCGTAGATGGCGCCGAAGGCACCCGACTCGGTCACGGTGAACACCCCCGACAGCACGCCGCCGACGATGATCACGGCGGTCAACAGGCCCGGAAGCGCCCCGAGGAAGGCCATCATGAGCGCGGCCCAACCGGGGAATTTCTCGGCCTGATAGCCGCGTTTCACGGCAACGATATAGGCCGCCGCCGCCAGGCAGCAGCACATCAGGACTCCGGGAACAACACCGGTGAGGAACAGTTTGGAGATCGAGATGCCGCCGCCCGCTGCAATGGCGTAGATGATCATGTTGTGGCTGGGCGGGATGATGATGCCGGCGATCGACGAGGTCACGGTCACATTGACCGCGTAGTCCGCATCATACCCCTTTTCCTTCATCACCGGCACAAGGATAGACCCAAGCGCCGAGATGTCGGCCACGGCAGAGCCGGAGATGCCGCCGAACAACATCGACGAGAAGACGTTGACGATGCCCAGGCCGCCACGAACCGCACCGACGGCGGCAGAGGCAAACTTCACCAGCCGCATGGCAATGCCGCCGTGGAACATCAGCTCACCGGCGAAAATGAAGAAGGGGATCGCCATCAGCGAGAAAACGTTGATGCCCGAGATGATCCGCTGAAAACCGATCATCAGCGGCAAGCCTTCGAAGGCAAAGGCCGCAAGCGCAGAGATGCCAAGCGCGAAGGCGACCGGAAGGCCGATCACGACGCAAAGGGCGAACAGGCCGAGAAGAAGGAAAAGTCCCATTGCGGTGCCTTATTGTATGGTGTCGGTGCGCGGGTCACGCCCCAGCGCAAGGCGCGCCAGATGTGCCAGAGCAAACAACATGATGAGGCCGCCACCGATGGTCAGCGGAAGCGATCTGAGGCCTTCAGGAAGCTGGATGAGCGGGATCATGGATCCCCATTTGAATGCGGTGAGCTTGGCACCGTAGATCAGCATCAGCAGACCGAAGCCGGCCATGAGCGCATCGGTCAACACAACGAACACGGTGCGCATCCAGCGCGGGACATAGGTACGGAAGGCAACGACCGCCAGGTGCGTGTTTTCATGCACCCCGACGGCTGCGCCCAGAAAGGCGATGACCATCGTCAGCAGCAAGGCGGCCTGTTCGACCCATGTGGGGGTGGCATTCAGCACATAGCGGCCAAAAACCAGCCAGCCGAAGATCACCGTCAGGACCACGAGCGAGGTGCCCGTGATGATCCGGCAAATCAGGGCAATGGTATCGAGCAGTTTCTCAATCGGCCGCAGAAAATCGCCAGCCGACGAATGGGCGTTCGGATCGCTCATGATGTGTCCCCCAAGTGATGACGGCCCCGCGGGTGTCCCGCGGGGCCGCACATGTCAGCGCAGGTTTACTCGGTAGACTGGATCAACTCGACCAGCGGGCGCAGATCGGGATTGTCCGCAAGATAGGCCTCATAGACCGGCACCATGGCTTCCTGGAAGGGGCCCTTGTCGGCGATCTCGTTGGTGACGACACCGGCCTCTTCCACCAACTTGCGGCTGGAGGCTTCGCGTGCGGCCCAAAGCTCCTGCTGCAGAGCCGCCGATTCCATCGCCGCCTCTTTCACCGCGACTTTCATCTCGTCCGACAGGCCGTTGTAGACATCGGCATTCATGCAGACACATTCCGGGATGATCAGGTGCTGGCTGAGCGAGTAGTAGCCCGCCACCTCGTAGTGGCCGGTGGACTCGTAGGACGGCCAGTTGTTTTCGGCCCCGTCCACAACACCGGTCTTGAGCGACTGGTAGACTTCCGCGAAGGCCATCGGCGACGGGTTGCCGCCCAGTTCAGCGATCATGCCGGAATACAGGTCGTTGTTCATGACCCGCACCTTCATGCCCGTCACATCCTCGGGCACATTGATCGGCTTCTGGCCGTTGTAGAACGACCGCGCACCGGCGTCGTACCACGCCAGCGGCACAAGACCCTTGGCGGCCATGCCCTCGGCAATGGCCTGCCCGCCTTCCCCGTTCAGAACGCGGAACATGTGCGGTACGTCCTTGAAGATAAACGGCAAGGACACGACATTTGCCTCGGCCGCGATCGGTCCGATGGGGCCGAGGTTGAAGTTGGCAACCTCCAGCGCACCCAGGCGCACCTGCTCGATGGCGTCGGACTGGCTGCCCAGTGTGCCACCGTGGAACATCTGCAGGGTGATTTCGCCATCGGTCTTCTCGGCAAGAAGTTCGGCGAACTTGTCCATTGCAACGGTGTTCGGGTATCCATCAACGTGGATATTCCAGCCGCGCCAGTTGTCTGCCATCGCGGCAGAGCCCAGCAAGGTTACAGCGGCAACCGCCCCGACGATTGATGCGCCAAGTTTTTGATACATGAGATCCTCCCTTTTTTTAACCAATGACGTTTGACCTGAACGAACAAATGCGCTGACACTAAGTCAGTTCGACACTCCCCCGCGCCAAGCCATCGTCAGCACGTCCTCCAACGTGCGGATGCCCTATAGGCTACTAGCATATCAGTTCTGTCAAGTGGAAATCTTTCGGACGGTGAGAAAGCCAGTAAGGGTCAGCTTTCCTGCTGTTTGAAGACCGTTCCGGGATTGCCCTCGACTGCGGGTGATTCTAGTATACTAGTCGTCCTTATGTCAATTCGGGAGATCCACGCATGAACGAAGCACTGAAAGTTCTGGTTCATGGGACCGGATTCGCGGGTGCGGGTCATGCCGAGGCCTTCCGCGCCGCGGGTGCCAAAATTGTCGGTATCGTCGGACGCACGCAAACCGTCGTCGAGGACGTCGCCCGCAAACTGGACATCCCCTATGCCGGTACCGATTGGGAAGCCGCATTGGAAGAGTGCACCCCCGATATCGTGTCCATCGCCACGCCGGGCGGCGCGCACTATGACCCCATCAAGCAAGCCATCGCGCAGGGTTGTCACGTGTTCTGCGACAAGCCGATGACCACCACGGGCGCCACAGCGCAGGAGCTTCATGAGCTCGCGCAAGCCAGGGGCGTCAAGACGGCCTTTGCCGCAAGTTTCCGTTACACCGCCAGCGTGCAACACGCCAAACGCCTTGTCGCCGAAGGCGCGATCGGCGAGCCAACCGAGGTCGAGTGCATCTCGCATTTCAATCTGGAACGCGAGATTCCCTTCGGCTGGTCGCACCGTGCCGAAGATGGCGGCGGACGCCTGAACAACAACTTTACCCACACGCTATCCATCGTTACGGCGGTGGTCGGCGACAAGATCACCCGCATTGCCGGGGACGTGCGCGACGACCTGATCCGCGCGCCGATTGTCGACGGCGTGCATAATTTCGCCACCCGCCGCGACTTCATCCCGAAGGATCTGGACGACCCCAAGCTGCAATGGGGCGAAAGCAACGTCGAATGGTCTTACACCGTCATGGCCAGGATCGACAGCGGCCTGGCGGAACGCCCCGTGTCGGTTCTGTTCAAGCACGGGGGATTGGTGCCCCGGTTTCACAAGGATCACATCGTGTTCTATGGCACCAGGGGCGCGATCTATCTGGAAGGCCATTACGGCAGCGGGCAGCTTCATTTCTATAGCGAAGACAAGATTTGGACCGCCCTGCCCCTGCCCGCCGATATTGCCGATGCCGTGCCCGATGTGGCCGGCGAAACCGAACAATGCTGGCATGTCCTGGCCCGCGATTTCGTTGGTGACATTCGGGGCGACGTGGTCGACCCCTACCCCACCTTTGCCGAGGGCAGCCAGTATCAGCAGATCATTGATCTGATCAGCACCAGCGACACCTGGATCGATGCGCCCGATCTGACCTGAAAAGGACAAACCTGTGAAAATCACCGATGCAAAGGTCTTTGTTGGCGGACCGAGGAAGAACTATGTCACCTTGAAGATCATGACCGATCAGGGGGTCTACGGGTTAGGCGATGCCACGCTGAACAACCGCGAAACGCTGCCCGCGAAGTACCTGAAAGACTACCTGATCCCGAACCTGATCGGGATGGATCCGCGCAACAGCGAGGACATCTGGCAATTCCTCTATCGCGGGGCCTATTTCCGGGGCGGCCCGATCGCGATGGCCGCTTTTGGGGCCATCGACATGGCGCTGTGGGACATCAAAGGGAAGTTGGCGAACATGCCACTGTACCAGCTTTTCGGCGGGAAAAGCCGTGACGGCGCGATGGTCTATGCCCATGCCACCGGCGCCGATCTGGAAGACCTGATGGACTCCATCGCCCAGTATGTCGAAGAGGGCTACAAGGCGATCCGCGTCCAATGCGGCATCCCCGGCATGCCCACGGCCAGCTATGCGGTGCCGGAAAAAAAGGGCGACACGAAGAACTATATCACCGACTACACTGGCATCCGACCCAAGGTCGAGATCTGGGACACCGACAAATACATGCGCTACATGCCCGGCGCGCTGGCCGAGATTCGCGACCGTTTCGGGCCGGACATCCATATCCTGCACGACGTTCATCACCGGCTGCTGCCGCGTGAGGCCGCGGAATTCGCCAAGGCCGTGGAGCCCGTGCGCCTGTTCTGGATGGAAGATCCGACCCCGGCCGAGAATCAGGACGCGCTGCGGCTGATCCGTCAGCATTCGACCACGCCCATCGCCATCGGCGAGGTGTTCAACTCGATCTGGGACTGCAACAAGCTGATCGAGAACGAGTTGATCGATTACATCCGCCTGGCCGCGACCTATGTCGGCGGCATCACGCCGCTGAAGCGAATCGTCGATCTGGCGGGCCTGCACAACGTGCGCACCGGGTTTCACGGCGCGCCCAGCCACTCGCCCATTTCCATGGCCGCCCAGCATCACCTGAATGCCTGGGCCCCGAATTTCGGCGTGCAGGAATACCTGGTGCTGGGCACCCCCGAATGCGACGCGCTGTTCCCGTCAGAGCATCGGATGGAGAACGGCATGGTGTATGTCAGCGACGCGCCGGGCTTGGGCGTGGATTTCGACGAGGCCGAGGCCGCGCGCTACACCTACACGCCGGGCAGTCACCCGGTCGTGCGGCTGGAAGACGGGACCATGTGGAACTATTGAAACCGGTAGACTGCTGCCGAAGTCGTCGGCCTCAGGACGCCTGCGACGGCGCGCGATGCCCATGGCACAGATGAGGCCGTGATCATTTCGGCCTCACCCTGACCGGCCCCAAATCACGCCGCCAGTTCCGCCCGTTTCCAGTCCCCTTTCAGCAGCCGCCTGTGGAACGCCGGGAACTTGACCAGTTCCTCCAACAACAGGATCGACAGCACCCAGAAGACAGGCACCTGAAAATACAGGACCGCGATCGCCGTGGCCGGGACGCGGAACAGCCATTGTGACCAGATGAAAACATGCATGACATAGATCGTGTCGCCACTGGCCCGCAGCGTGTTGCCGCAAATGGCGTTCGAACATTTGGGAAACGGCAGGATCACCAGGATCGGCAGGAAGCTCAGCAAATAGGCGCGGGTCTCGACGCTCAGATCTGCATAGATCACGCCCGCCGACAGACACACGCCACTGTAGACCAGTGCAACGCAGGCCGCCGCCACGAAGGCGCCGCGCCAGGCGCTGCCAAGGAACCGGTCCAGCACCGCCTCGGGCTGCCGTTGACCCAGAAGCTGGGCCACGATGATGCCCGACGCCTGCGCCCATTGCATCCCGATGGTGCCCGCAACCATGATCCACGGCGCGATGATCGTCATGGCCGCGAATTCGTTCAGGCTCATCCTGGCGTAGATCAGGGTGCAGAACTGGGCGGCGAAAGTCGCGCTGAAGAAGGTCGCGGCGATGGGCAGGGAAAAGGCAAGGTGTCGTTTGATTGTTGCGTTGAGTGTTCCATTGCGCCAACCGACGACGTGGCGCAGCGGACCATCAAGGCGGACCAGCCGCCAGACCAGGAACCCGACCTGCACGCACACCGCGATGGCGCTGCCCATCGCCGCCCCAGTCACGCCGAACGCCGGCAGGCCGAAAAGGCCGTGGATCAGCACGATGCTGGCCGCCACATTGATGGGAAGAGACAGGCAGAAGCTGTAGAGTGGCAGCTTGGTCCGGCCACAGCCATTGAAGAAGCTCGACAGGCACTGCCCCACCGCCTCCCCCAGGATGACCAGCGAGAAGACCGCGAGATAGTTGATCGCCAACCCGGCCACCTCGGCCGTGGGGGCCATTGCGTCAAGGAGCCTGCCCCCGAACAGCGAGATCACCAGCAAGCCAATGCTGCCGACCGCAAGGCTGATCGCCATGCCCGCAACCAGCACCGATTTCAGGAATACGGGATCATTGGTGCCATAGGCCTGAGCCGTGCGGATCTGCATCGCGTTCGAAAACGCCAGGATCCCGCCCAGCACGAACCCCGCGATTGCGGCGGCCAGCCCCATGGCGGCCAGTGCGGTTTCGCCAAGGGACGACACCAGATAGGCGTCGATCACCACCGTCCCGTGCAGGATGATGGCTTTCAGCGTCATCGGCCAGGCCAGATGGAAGACATTGCGCGCCCCAAAGCCCGGGATCGTCGACGTGTCATGCGTGGATTTGGGTGTCATGAATGTCCATCACTGGCAGGCCCGTTGGGGAACTCCCCCACGGACGCCTTGCCGAGTTCGCGGCCCACTGGGGCCGACGCGTGATTACTCGTCCACAGGTTCGAAGTAGTTGGCGTTGGTTTCGGTGATCCGGCGGATGGTGTCATCCAGCCGCGACAGGTGCAGTACCCCTGCCTCGATCGCCCGCGCGGCGTCATGGGCTTTGACGGCCTCGGCAATGGCGCGATGGTCCGCCACCAGTTCGGGCATGCGATCCTCTTTCGACAGGCTCAACATGCAAAGACGGTCGACTTTGGCCTTCTCTAGAAGGATCACGTCGAACACGAAATCTGCCTTGGCGATGTTGCACAGCTTGCGGTGAAACTCGTAGTCGAGCGCACCGAAGCTTTCGACGTCGCGCTTCTCGATGGCGACCTCCTGTTCGGCCAGCGCTGCGTCCAGTTCGGCCGCGTTGATGGCATTGCAATACTCCGACGCGCGCCGCAGCACCTCCTTCTCGACCGAGGCCCTGACGAAGCGGGATTTTTCGATCTCGCGCATGGAAAAACGCTTCACTTCGGTGGCGCGCTGCGGACGGATCAGCAACAGATCAAGGTTCGCCAGACGACTGAAGGCATCGCGCACGGGCTGCCGCGAGACACCGAATTGTGCCGCGATATCCGCCTCGGAAATCTTGTCGCCGGGCCGCAGCTGCAACGACAGGATCTCGTCGTGCAGATAGTCGAAAATATCGTCGACGCTGGTCCGCCGAACGCCAAGCTGGGTTGCCTGAGCCATGGTGTCCACCTTCCTGAAACTCGTCTCTCTGCCACGGTTCATTCGCGGCTTTCTGAATGATCTACAGCAATTCGAACTAGTATACCAGCATAATTACTAGTATACCAGTTTTCACCGAGCGCCGAATCAAGCGCGTGACCGCGTTGTGTCACGGGAGAAGGCGCAGATAGTGGGGAGGGAACATGTCCGGCGTCAGTCTCAAGGGCATCATAAAGGCCTACGGTGCGGTTCAGGTGGTCCACGGGATCGACCTGGAAGTTCAGGAAAAGGAATTCGTCGTCCTTGTCGGCCCATCGGGCTGCGGCAAGTCGACAACGCTGCGCATGATCGCAGGGCTGGAAGAGATCTCGGACGGGGAACTGACAATCGACGGTCGCTTCGTGAACCGGGTTGCCCCCAAGGATCGCGACGTGGCGATGGTGTTCCAGAACTACGCGCTTTATCCCCATCTGAACGTGGCGGACAACATCGCCTTCGGTCTGCGCATCCGCAAGGAAAGCAAGGAAACCATCGCCTCTTCGGTGGACGAGGTCGGGGAAATCCTTGGCCTGACCCCCTATCTGGATCGCCGCCCGGCCGACCTGTCCGGCGGCCAGCGACAGCGTGTTGCCATGGGGCGTGCCATCGTCCGGCGGCCCAAGGTCTTCCTGTTCGACGAGCCGCTGTCCAACCTTGATGCCAAGCTGCGCACCCAGATGCGCGCCGAAATCAAGCGGCTGCACAAGCGTCTGGGCGTGACTTCGATCTATGTGACCCACGATCAGGTCGAAGCCATGACACTCGCCGACCGGATCGTTGTCATGCATGACGGGCGCATCGAACAGGTCGGCACGCCGATGGACCTGTTCCTGAATCCGGCCAACACCTTCGTCGCCTCCTTCCTTGGCTCGCCGCCGATGAACATGGTCAAGGCCACGATTGTGGCCGGGGATCAGGGGCCCGTCGCCGAGTTCGACGGCCAAAGCCTGCCGCTGGCGCAAATTCCCGCGCTTCAGAATTCGGTGGGCAAGGCCGTGACCCTGGGCATTCGCCCCGAGTTCGTGACCGTCGCAGCATCCGGCACGCCCGGCTGCGTCAATGTCGATGTGGACCTGGTAGAGACCCTCGGCTCGGAGGCGCTGATTCACGCCAGCCTGCAGGGCGACCCCTTTGTCATCCGGACCGAGACCCTGGGCCACCTGGGCATGCTGGGCGACATTTCCGGCTTCACCATCGAACCGGACCTGATCCGCGTCTTTGACGCCGAAAGTGGCGCGGCGCTGCCTGGTCAGGGGACGAAGACATGAGCAGCGATCCGAATTTCACCGGCCCGCGCACCGAGGGTCTCGTCACCGAGGCCAAAGAGGCGCTGCGCCGCCGTAAGCCCGGCCGCATCGAACGCGTGGGCGATCATCTGAAGCGGGAATGGCAGCTCTACCTGTTGCTGATCCCGACAATCCTGTGGCTGCTGGTCTTCCTTTACAAGCCGATGTACGGGCTGCAGATCGCCTTCAAGGACTACAGCGTCTTCCGCGGCCTCGCAGCCAGCCCCTGGGTCGGCTTCGAACACTTCCAGACCCTTTTCGGGAACGACCAGTTCCTGCGGGCCCTGCGCAACACCATCTACATCAGCATGCTGAGCCTGATCTTCGGCTTTCCCATGCCGATCATCCTGGCGGTGATGTTCAACGAAATCCTGCACCAGACCTTCAAGAAGACGGCGCAGACCATCGTCTACCTGCCGCACTTCATCAGTTCGGTGATCATCGCGGGCATCGTCATCACGGCCTTCTCACCCTCGGCAGGGATCGTGAACACGGTGATGGGATGGTTCGGGCTGGAACCGATCTACTTCCTGACCAAATCCGAATGGTTCCGTCCGATCTTTGTCGGCACCTCGATCTGGCAAGAAGCCGGGTTCCAATCCATCGTCTACCTTGCCGCGATCGCGGGCATCTCTCCCACACTGTATGAATCCGCAGTCGTGGACGGCGCCAGCCGCTGGCAAATGGTCTGGAAGATCACCGTGCCATCGATCCTGCCGACCATCATCATCATGCTGATCATCCGCATCGGCAACATGCTGGAAGTCAGCTTCGAGATGATCATCCTGCTCTACCAGCCTGCGACCTACGAGACGGCGGATGTGGTGAACACCTTCATCTACCGGCAGGGCATCCAGGGAGGACAATACGATCTGGCCGGTGCCGCAGGACTGTTCAACGCCGTGGTCGCCTTCGTTCTGGTGATGACTGCAAACACCATTTCCAAGCGCTATTCGCGCACGTCGCTGTGGTGAGGAGGCCAGACCAATGCTGAACATGAACCTCTATTCGCGTGGCGACAAACTGTTCGTCGTCACCAACATGGTCCTGATCGGACTGTTCACGATCTCGACGCTCTATCCGTTCATCTACATCGCGTCACTGTCGATGAGCACAGGCTTCGAAGCCCGCGCCGGCAATGTGACCCTGACCCCGGTCGGGTTCACGCTGGAAGCCTACAAGCAGGTGCTGAGCGAGCCGTTGTTCTGGAGTTCGTACAAGAACACCTTCATCTACACCATCGGCGGCACCCTGATGAGCCTCGCGTTCATCATCCCCGGCGCCTATGCCCTGTCGCGGCCGCAACTGTACGGTCGGCGGTTCTGGAACCTGATGGTGGCCTTCACCATGTGGTTCCACGCCGGGATGATCCCCTTCTTCCTGAACATGCGCGACCTGGGTCTGCTGGACAGCTACTTCGGGATCATCATTGGCTTCGCGGTCAACGGCTTCAACATCATCCTGCTGCGCAACTTCTTCGAAGGCATCCCGCAGAGCTTTGAAGAAGCCGCCCGGATGGATGGCGCCAACGAATTCCAGGTGCTGTGGAAGGTCTATGTGCCGCTGTCGAAACCGGCCATCGCAACCGTAGCGCTGTTCTGCATCGTGTCGCGCTGGAACGGCTTCTTCTGGGCCATGGTGCTGCTGCAGGATGAAGAGAAAATTCCGCTGCAGGTCTATCTGCGCAAGGTCATCGCCGAACTGTCCGATGACGAGGAATTCGCAACATCGCTGCTGTCTGCCGCCTATTCGTTCGAAACGGTCAGCGCCGCGATCATCGTCTGCTCGATCATCCCGATCCTGCTGATCTACCCCTTCCTTCAGAAGTACTTCAGCAAGGGCATCCTGCTGGGTGGGGTGAAGGAATAACCAGAAAACATCGCATTAAGGGAGGACTCCATGCGAACGTTCAAACTGTCACTCGCCATCCTTGGCACCACCGCCTTGACGGCACCGGTCTTCGCCGATGATCAATTGCCCATCGTCGACAAACCGCTGGAACTGACGATCCACATGCACTGGCCGCGTGCCCAGGGCTATGGGCCCGGTGGCGACACCAACACGCTCTACCCGGTCGAAGTGGTTGCGCGCGAGCGGACCAACATCCACCTCGTTGACGAAACCTCTGGCCGCAACACGACCGACAACAACGAGGCGATGAACCTGCTTCTGGCCAAAGGCGACCTGCCCGACATCGTTGGCGGCAACCTGATCCGGCAGCCGGTCAACCAGTACGGCCCCGAAGGCGCCTTCCTGCCGCTGAACGAGCTGGTGGATGAGCATGCGCCCAACATCAAGAAGTTCTGGGAAGAGCATCCGGGCCTGAAGGAAGCGATCTCGGCCTATGACGGCAACTACTACTACATCCCCTACCTGCCGGATGGCAAATACGGTCGCGCTTGGTTCATCCGTCAAGACTGGCTAGATGCGCTTGGCCTTCAGCAACCGCAGAATGTCGATGAACTCTACGACGTCATGGTGGCCTTCCGCGATCAGGACCCGAACGGCAACGGTGAAAAGGACGAAGTTCCGTATTTTGCCCGCGACTGGGAAGAAGTGAACCGTCTGCTGACGCTGTGGGATGCCCGTTCGTCCGGGTCGGACATATACCATGACTTTTACGTCACCGATGACGGCCAGATCGCGCACCCCTATGCGCAGGACGCTTATCGCGAGGGGATTGCGAACATCGCGAAATGGTACGAAGAAGGCCTGATCGACGCCGAGATATTCACTCGCGGATCGTCCTCACGCGACTTCCTGCTGGGCGAGAACCTGGGCGGCGTGACCCATGACTGGTTCGCATCGACCAGCGGCTACAACGCAGCACTGGCCGACAAGATCGAAGGCTTCAACTTCATCCCGTTCCTGCCGCCGGCATCGGTGGGTGGGGTGCGGATGGAAGAGCACCGCCGTATTCCGATCAAGCCGGACGGCTGGGCAATTTCCTACACCAACGAGCACCCGGTCGAGACCATCAAGTATTTCGACTTCTGGTTCTCCGAGGAAGGCGCGCTGCTGGCCAACTTCGGTGTCGAAGGCAAGACCTGGGACATGGTGGATGGCGAGCCGATCTACAAACCCGAAGTGCTGAACTCCGCCACGCCGGTGAACAGCCAGATGTATCTGGAAGGGGCGCAGGTCTATCGCGGCTACCCGCAGGACTACCGCTATGAATGGCAGTGGACCTCGCCGGCGGCCCGCGAAGGCATCGAGCTTTACGATACCGAAGACCTGCTGGTCGACCAGTTCCTGGGCGTTGCCTTCAACAAGGATGAACAGGCGGTCTACGACAAGTACTGGCCGTCGATCCGGACTTACATGCTGGAGCGCAACCAGGCGTGGATCCTTGGCAGCGGCGACGTCAATGCGGATTGGGATGCCTACATCTCGACCCTCGAAAAGATGGGCTACCAGAAGGTTCTGGACGTCATGAACTCGGCCTATGCACGCCAGTACGGCTGATCTGTCCACCTGACATCGACGCGTGGCCGGATTTGGCTGGCCACGCGCACCCCCTCATTCAATCCTCTGACACGCAAGGACCTCTTCCATGCTCGCCACCACGCATCCCAAGCTCGACGAACCCAAGGCGGGCCGGTTGACGATCCAATACGCCCCGACGTCGGACACAGACGTTGCGGAAAATCCGCCGCGCTTTACATGGCTGCCGGTGATCGAGGACGAGGCGCACTACGTGCTGCGCATTTCGCAGGACGCAAAATTCCCCGCCAAGGAAACCCGGGTCTTTGCCAATATCCCGGTGAACTTCTTCACCCCCGATGTCGCCTTTGCGCCGGGAGAGTATCATTGGTCCTATGCGGTCTGCGACGCGGCCGGAAAGCCCGTCACCGGCTGGAGCACCACCCGCAGCTTCACGCTTGCCGAAGGCCTGCCCGAAACACCCCTGCCCGCGCGGGCCACGCGATTTGCGGCCTCCACCACCGCGCATCCGCGGCTCTGGATGACGCCGGAACGCCTGGTCGAGTTCCGCAAGGCCGTCGAGGCCGATCCGAACCATTGCACCTGGTCCACCTTCTATGAGGGGTCCGTCCTGCCGTGGATGGATCGCGAGGTGATGAAAGAGCCTGCGGGCTATCCCAACCACACGCGGACGGCCCCGGTCTGGCGCCAGACCTATATCGACCTTCAGGAACTGTGGTACGCCATCCGGCACCTGGCCATCGGCGGAACGGTCACCAATGATGCCGCGATGCTGGACCGCGCCAAGGCATGGCTGCTGGAGGCCGCAAGCTGGGATCCCATGGGGGTCACCTCGCGCGCCTATACCGACGAATGGGCCTACCGCGTGAACAACGCGCTCGCCTGGGGCTATGACTGGCTTTACGACCACATGGACGAAGACGAGCGCAAGATCGTACGCGCCGCCCTGCTGGAACGGACCCGCGACATTGCCGAACACGCGATCTTGAACGCCAAGATCCACCTGTTCCCCTATGACAGCCACGCGGTGCGCTCGGTCTCGCTGACGCTGGTGCCGGCCTGTATTGCGCTTCTGGGAGATGACGAGGATAACGAGGCCCGCGCGTGGCTGGATTACTGCGTCGAGTTTCTGTTCACCGTCTACACCCCGTGGGGCGACAAGGATGGCGGCTGGGCCGAAGGCACGAACTACTGGATGATGGGCATCGCCTATCTGATCGATGCCGCCAACCGTCTGAAATCCTTTTCCGGGATCGACATCTACAAGCGGCCCTTCTTCCAGAAGACCGGGGATTTCCCGCTGTTCTGCAAGGCCCCGAACACGCGCCGCGCCACCTTTGGCGACGACAGCACGCAAGGCGACCTGCCCGCCATCAAGACCGGGCTGAACATGCGCCAGTTTGCAGGCGTCACGGGCAACGGCGCCTACCAATGGTATTGCGACGAGAACCTGCGCCTGAACCCGGGCACCGAGATGGCCTTCTATAACTGGGGCTGGTGGGACACGCGCTTTGACGAGATGGTTTACCGCACGGATTTCCCCTTTGTCGAAGCCACCCCCCCCGAAAGCGGCATGCGCCATTTCGAAGGCATCGGCTGGGTCGGGATTCAGCACGCGATGGACGATCCCGACCAGCATGTGCAGTTCGTGTTCAAGTCCAGCAAGTTCGGCTCGATCAGTCACAGCCACGGCGATCAGAACGCATTCTGCATGGCTGCCTATGGCGAGGATCTGGCGATCCAGTCTGGTTATTACGTGGCCTTCAACTCGTCCATGCATCGCACCTGGCGGCGCCAGACGCGGTCCAAGAATGCCATCCTGATCAATGGCAAGGGCCAATACGCTGACAAGGACAAGGCCATGGCGATGGCCGCGACCGGCCGGATCATCACCGCCGAGGAACGCGACGATCATAACTATATCAAGGGCGACGCGACCCCGGCCTATCGCACCCTGTCGCCCGAGGTGACGCTGGCCGAGCGCGAGGTCTATTTCGTCCGCAACTCGTACTTCGTCATCGTCGACAGCGTCGATGCGGAGACGCCGGTCTCGGTCGACTGGCTGCTGCACGCCAACGCCCCCTACGATCTGGGCAAGACCTCGTTCCGCTACACCGGCGAACGCGCGGGCTTTTACGGCCAGGTCATCTGGTCCGAGGCTGGCAAGCCGCAACTGACGCAGGAAACCGGCTTTCCGGGCGTCAATCCGGCGGATTACGAAGGGCTGCCGGTCAGCACCTGCCTGCATGCGCAGTACCCCGAAGCCACCCGGCACCGCATCGCAACCTTGCTGGTGCCCTACAAGCTGAGCGCGCCGAAGCGGATCTTCCACTTCCTCGACGATCAGGGCTACGACGCCGACCTCTACTTCAGCGACCCGGAAGAAAACACCTTCCGCGTCGTGATGAAGAAATTCGCCAAGACCTGACGCACCCCGAAACAGGGGCGCGCGGGCCACCACCCCCGCCCCACCGCAATGCACGACACGGAGACCGACAATGACCGTAAAGAACCTGTTTCCCGGCGCTGAAAACAAGCTGTTCGACGCCGGAGGCGGGCTGACACGAAAGGTCGCCGCCTTCAACGACAACCTGATGATCGTCGAGGTGCACTTCGAGACCGGCACGGTAGCAGCGCGTCACAGCCATCCGCACGAACAGATCACCTATGTCATTTCGGGCAAGTTCGAGTTCACCGTCGGCGATGAGACCTATGTCATTTCCGCCGGCGACTCCCTGTACAAGCAACCCGATATCGTCCACGGGGCGACCTGTCTTGAAGCGGGCACACTGCTCGATGTCTTCACGCCGCATCGCGAAGATTTTCTCTGAACCAACAATCACAAAGAACAGACTTAGGGAGTACACGGCATGACCAAACCCGTCATCGGCTTCATTGGCCTCGGCCTCATGGGCGGCAATATGGTGGAGAACCTTCAGAACAGGGGGTTCGAACTGGTCGTGATGGACCTCAACAAGGATGCCGTGGCAACGGTTCTGGCCCGTGGCAACGCCACCGAGGCCGCCTCGCCCCGGGAATTGGCCGCGGCCAGCGATATCGTGATGCTCTGCCTGACCACATCCGAGGTCGTCGAGAAGATCGTCTACGGGGACAACGGCATTCTGGCGGGCATCAAGGACGGCGCCGTACTGATCGATTTCGGCACCTCCATCCCCGCCTCGACCCGCAAGATCGGGGCCGATCTGGCCGCGAAAGGCGCGGGCATGGTTGACGCCCCGCTGGGCCGCACCCCGGCACATGCCAAGGACGGCTTGCTGAACATCATGGCTGCCGGCGACAAGGAGACCTTCGAGAAGGTCAAGCCGGTGCTCGACCAGCAAGGCGAAAACGTCTTCTACCTGGGCGCGCTCGGCGCGGGTCATGTGACCAAACTGATCAACAACTTCATGGGCATGACCACCGTCTGCACCATGAGCCAGGCCTTCGCCGTGGCCGACCGGGCCGGGGTCGATCGCCAGCAGCTTTTCGACATCATGTCGACCGGCCCGTCGAACTCGCCATTCATGGCGTTCTGCAAGAACTATGCGGTCGATGGCGTCAGCGATCTTGGCTTCTCGATCAACAACGCCAACAAGGATCTGGGCTATTTCCTGAAGATGGCCGAGGACATGGGCACGCGCGCCGAGATTGCCGAAGGTACCTCGAACAACCTTCAGGCCGCCGTCGCCGCCGGCATGGGGGATGGGAACGTTCCGGAAATCTTCGACTATTTCCTGAAGCTGGAAAGATAGGTCGAAGGTCGGTTAAAAACCACGACACGGCCGTGCGGTCATCCATTCAAGATAGGACAAGAAACCATGAAACTGCAGGGTAAAACCGCAATCGTCACCGGCGGCGGTCGTGACATCGGGAGGGCGTGTGCCATCAAGCTCGCCTCGGAAGGCGCGAACGTGGCGATCAACTATTTCGCCAGCAGCGCCGGGGCCGAGGAAACCGTGGCAGAGATTGAAAACAACGGCGGCAAGGCCATCGCGCTTCAGGGTGACCTGTGCAAGGCCGCAGATGTGCAGGCGCTGGTGGCGAAGACGGTCGAAACCTTCGGCGACGTCGATGTCCTGGTCAACAACGCGGGCGGCCTGATCGCGCGCAAGACCATTTCCGAAATGTCACTTGAGCATTGGCAGGCGGTGATGGACCTGAACGTGACCAGCACCTTCCTGATGATCAAAGCCTGCCTGCCGCACCTGAAAGCGGGCGCCATCGTCAACATTGCCAGCCAGGCAGGCCGCGATGGCGGCGGCAACGGCGCAGTGGCCTATGGCACCTCCAAGGGTGCGATCATGACCATGACCCGCGGACTTGCAAAGGAACTGGGGCCGGACATCCGCGTCAACGCGCTGTGCCCGGGCATGATCGACACCGATTTCCATAACATCCACACCCCTGATGCGGGCCGCCGTGGATTGGAAGCCGCAGCACCGCTCAAGCGACAGGGCGTGCCCGAGGACGTGGCCAACCTGGTGCTGTTCCTTGCCAGCGACGACGCCGGGTATCTCACCGGAACCAACGTCGACATCAACGGCGGGATGCTGTTCTCGTAACCAATACGGTCGGCGACCATGGCAGCGCCCGGTCATTCCGCGCGCTGTCCCGCCGGCCGATCCCATGCCTTGACCAGAGGGGACTGGATGTCGCGACGGCCAGGGTCTGGGGTCGGACGGCTTCCGGCTATTCTTCATGGATTGCACAGGCTTGCCGCCACCATCGGTGAGACAAGATATGACCTTGCAATCCCCGTCCAGCGAAAGTCACATGTGGCATCCCTAACGCTGGTGACGCCCTTGGCACGCATTCTTCGCGAACCCCTCCTGCACTTTGCCGTCTTTGCGGTGATCCTGTTTGTCGTCTACGCAATCCGCAACGACGACGCGCCGCCGCCCCCCTCACAAGACGCCATCTTGATTTCCCAGGACGACGCGCGTGCCTTGGCCCAGCAGTTTGCCGGTGTCTGGAACCGCCAGCCCGTGCAAGAGGAACTCGACACCCTGATTGCCTCATATGTCGACGAGGAGGTTCTGGTGCGCGAAGCCTTGAAGCTGGGGCTTGATCGCAATGATCCGGTCATCCGCAATCGGTTGCGCCAGAAAATGATGTTTCTCGCGGAATCCGAGTCCCAGACGCTGGTGCCCGACGACACGGTTCTGGAACAGTATTTGCAGGCCAATCCCGAACGGTTTTCCAACCCGGGCCAGATAACATTCCTGCAGGTGTATCTGGGCGAGACACCGTCCCAGGAAGCCGTCCGGCGAAGCCGCGCTCTGTTGGCCGACGGTCAGGATCCCGCACAGGTCGGTGCCAACACGCTTCTGCCCGTGGCGATGGAGGCGGCCCTGCCCCAGCAGGTGGATCGCCTGTTCGGCACGGGCTTCTTTGAAGGTATGGCGCAGGTGGCGGACACCGAATGGGCCGGCCCCATCCGCTCGGGCTACGGCCTGCACCTTGTGCGGATTACGGATCGCGTTGCCCCGCTCCAACCCTCACTTTCCGAAGTGCGCGACGACGTGCTGGCGGACTGGCGTCGGGAGCAGTCCCAGATCCTTGCCGACGCCTATCTGGCCGCGCTGCGAGACACCTATGACATCGCCCTGCCCGATACGACCCAATTGCAGGACATCGTGACGCAATGAGATGGCTGGCCGCAATGGGGTTCCTGGTGGTGATGCTGGTCGCGGCGATGCCCAATGCCACGCGCGCCCATGCCCTTGATCCCGGTTACCTGAGCCTCGAGCAATTGTCCGGTCAAAGCTGGCGCGTGTTCTGGCGCAAGCCGGATGTCAGTGGCAGACCCATGCGCATCGATGCCCGTTTGCCCGCGTTCTGCACGCCCACAACCGGGCCGGTTCCCTATTCCGATGGCAAGGCCTGGGTGTCTCAGTGGCAAGCGACCTGTAGCGAGACATTGCAGGGGGCGACAATCGTCATCGAAGGTCTGGAAAACACCCGAACGGATGTTCTTGCGCGCCTTCAGACTGCGGACGGAACGGTGATCACCTCGCGTCTGACCGCCGATGCCCCCAGCCTTGTGGTGCCCGAACAACTCTCTGGTCTGGCGGTGTTCTGGCAGTACCTCGTGCTGGGTTGGGAGCATATCCTGGAAGGGCTGGATCATCTGCTGTTCGTCTTTGCGCTTCTGGTGCTGGTGCAATCGCCGGGGCGCTTGCTGGGGGCCATTACGGCCTTCACGGTGGCACATAGCATCACGCTGGCAGCGGCATCGCTGGGGCTGCTGTCGGTACCCTCGCCGCCGGTCGAGGCCGCTATTGCCCTGTCTATCGTGCTGTTGGCGGTAGAGATCCTGAAACAAGGCGACGGCAAACCGTATCTGACCGCCAACGCGCCATGGATTGTCGCCTTCCTGTTCGGGCTTCTGCATGGCCTTGGATTTGCAGGTGCGCTGTCTGAAATCGGCCTGCCCGCCGGGGACATCCCGCTGGCCCTTCTGGCCTTCAATCTGGGGGTCGAGGCGGGGCAACTGACCTTCGTCGCCGGAGTGCTCGCGGTGTTCCTGGTGGTGCGGTGGATGGCTCCCGTGCTGGCCAGGGCGTTCCATGCCCCCGGCGCACCCGGCACGAAAGTCCTTGGCTACGCCATCGGGGGGGTGTCGGTGATCTGGCTGACAGAGCGGGTGGCCGGCTTCTGACCAGGGCGCTGGCCGGCGCGACTCGCATCGACACCATCCAGCGCGGGCCCAGGACTCACGATCACGCGCGCGTCCTTCGCACAGTCGTACAGATCTAAACCTTTAGAAGGAAAGTGGCTGGGGTGGTAGGATTCGAACCTACGATACACAGTACCAAAAACTGCTGCCTTACCACTTGGCTACACCCCAACGTGGGGGCGTATCTACGGTTTTGGTTCGGGCAGCGCAAGACGTTTATCGAAGTTTTTTGCACCGCCCGAAGGCATTTTTTTGCCTGCCCTCGCGACAGGTTCGCGAGACCGGCGCGACCCGGTCCGTGCGCACCTCAGACGCGCAGCGGATCGGCCTTGGCCAGCGCGTCGAACTGCATCAACGACGCCACCAGCGCCGGCATCTGGTCCAGCGGGATCATGTTCGGTCCATCCGACGGGGCGGTGTCCGGGGCCTCGTGGGTTTCGATGAAAACGGCCCCGATTCCCAGCGACACGGCACAGCGGGCCATGACCGGCGCAAACTCCCGCTGACCGCCCGAGGAACCGCCCTGCCCGCCCGGTTGCTGCACTGAATGGGTGGCGTCCATCACCACCGGATAGCCGGTCTTGGCCATGGTTGGCAGCCCGCGCATATCGGCCACGAGGGTGTTGTAGCCGAAGCTGGTGCCGCGCTCGGTCAGCAGAATGCGGTCGTTGCCGGTGCTTTCCACTTTCTTGACGACATTCACCATATCCCAGGGTGCCAGGAACTGGCCTTTCTTGATGTTGATGACCGCGCCGGTGTTGCCCGCCGCCACCAGCAGGTCGGTCTGGCGACACAGGAAGGCGGGGATCTGCAGGATGTCCACGGCCTCGGCCACCGGGGCGCATTGGGCTTCGGAATGGATGTCGGTCAGGGTCGGCACATCGAATTCGCGCCGGATTTTCGCCAGAACCTCCAGGCCGGCGTCCATCCCCAGCCCGCGCTTGCCCGAGACCGAGGTCCGGTTGGCCTTGTCATAGGACGCCTTGAAGACATAGCCGGCGCCGGCGGCGGCGCAGGCCTTCTTCATCGCCTCGGCAATCATCGCCGCGTGGTCATAGCTTTCCAGCTGGCAAGGCCCGGCGATGACGGTCAGCGGGCTGTCATTGCCGATGGTCAGATCGCGGATGGTGACGGTTTTCATCGTAAGGCTCTCCTGCCTGCGCATGTCGGTTGGCTTTCAGATAACACCCCCTGCCCGAGATACCAGTGGGCAGGGGACGGGGCTGGGCGGCGGGTCAGCCCGGCAACTCGCGCTTCTGCACGCCGGTCAGCTTGCCCGCCACGATCGAGATGATGGCGGCGGCGAAACTGAACAGCGCGCCCATCTTCGCGGCCTCCTGCACGGCACCGCCATCGAAGGCCACGGTGGCGATGAACAGCGAAACGGTAAAGCCGATGGCGGCCACGCAACCGATCACGAACAGGTCGATGGTCCGCATTCCCTCGGCCAGACCCAGCCGCAAGGGTCCGGCGGCAAACCAGCCAAAGGCCAGGATGCCGATGGGTTTGCCCACCAGCAACCCGGCCAGCACCAGGATCGTGGGCGCGCCGATGGAGGAAAACTCGACGCCCGCGTTCATCAGGCCGAAGAAGAACAGCACCATTTCGACGGGGTACTTCAGCCCGTGTTCGATCTTGTTCAGCAAGTCGTGCAGATGCGCCTCGGCGGCCGAGAAGATGCCGAAGGCGCGATCCGCATGGGGAATCGCGGGTACGACCGGCAGCAAGCCCAAGGCCGGGTGCAGGCCGCTTTCCTGAAAGCCGTACCAGCTGAGCGCACCGGCCACCGCATAGGGCCAGAAGCCCAGCGTCTTGCGCACCCAGGTCGAATTGCGGCGCAACTGGTCACCACGGTCCAGACGGCGCGGCAGGTAGTTGAACAGCAGGAACACGCCCAGTGACGCGCCCAGCGACAGCAGCAGCCATTCAGGTGCCAGTTCGCCACTGGGATAAAAGATCGCCAGAATGATCAGCCCCGCCGCATCGTCGGCAATCGCCAGCAGCAGCAGGAACCGCACCGCGGGGTGGCCCGCGCCAAAGACGATGCGCCCCACCAGGTAGGAAAAGGCGATATCGGTGGCCGTGGGGATTGCCCAGCCGCGCGACACCGCGTCGTAGACATCGCTGCCCAGAAAGGCTGCCAGCCCCAGATAGACGGCGACCGGCCCGACCATGCCCCCGGCGGTGGCAAACAGCGGGGTGGCCGCCTTCTTGCCGCGCAACGAGCCGTTTTCAAGGATGATCGCTTCCCAGACTTCCTTGGCCGCGATGGCAAAGAAGAAGGCCATCAGCACGTCGTTCACAAGGTAATGCAGGGTCAGGGTGCGATGCACATGGCCATGTTCGTCCAGATGGGCGTGGCCGATGAAGAAGTCGTCCACCAGAACGAACTCGACAAAATCATGATAGCTGTGGGGGTTGAGATTGGCCCAGACCAGCGCCAGCACGGCACCGGCAATCAGCAGCAGGGAGTAGTTGGTGACGAAATTCCAGACCCGGTACATGTGCCCCCCGTTACGTACATGTGACTAGGGCGAGCCTAACCGATGGCTCGCCCTTGGCAACAGAAGGATGGCTCAGCAGGTCAGGCGATGGCCGCCCAGGCAAAGCCCGCCGCGACAGCGCCGGACAGCCCCAGCACGGCATAGGCGGCAAAGACCCGCGGCTTGACCAGCGCCCAGACCGCCACCGCCGCCGGGATGCAACTGACCCCGCCCGCAACCACAAAGGACATGGCGGCACCGGGGCTCATGCCCTGTTCCAGCAGACCGCCCACCAGTGGCACGGCGGCATAGCCGTTCAGATAGGCCGGAGCCCCCACCAGCGCGCCCAGAAGGATCGGGCCAGCGCCCTGCCCGCCCAGCACCTGCGCAATCAGATCGGCGGGCACATAGCGCAGCATCAGGGATTCCAGCAGATAGGCCAGCGCCAGCCACTTCAGCAGGAAAATGGAATTGTCACGCACGGTGGTGCCAAAGGTCGCGCGGCGGGCCGGATCGCCCCAGAATTTCCAGACCGGCTTGTCATCCACGGGCGCGTGGCTGGAGCAACAGCCGGTCCGCGCCGGACGGGTCCGCAGCGGATCGACAAAGACCGGCGACCTGGCAAAGACCATCACCGTCAGCCCGCCAAGGATCCCCAGCGACACCGCGACCACGGTCTTTGCAATTGCGAAGTCCAGCCCGATCGCACCTGCGGTGATGGCAAACATCGCTGGATCCATCAGCGGAGAGGCCAGCCAAAGCGCCATGACCGCCGACAGCGGGGCCCCAAGCGCCAGAAGCCCGGCGATGAAGGGAATGATCTCGCACGAACAGAACGGCGACAGCCCGCCCATCAGCGCGGCCAGAAAGATCATCCGCAATTCGCGCCCGTGGAAGGCGGCGGCCACCAGATGCTCGGCCCCAGTGGCTTTCAGATAAGCCACGGCCAGCACCGCAAAAGCGATATAGGGTGCGGTATGCGCCAGCGAGGATACGGTGGATGCCGCGATCCCGCCCAGGGCGGCGGCGTCCAGCACCGCCACTGCCGCGAACACGACCGCAAAGGCCAGAAGCACCTTGTCCAGACGCCGCCACAGGGCGGGCAGCGGTCTAGGCGCGGTTGAGAGATCGGTCATGATCATGATCCTTGTGAGGCGCCTTGGCATCGGCGCAGCAATTGGTCAGCAAAAAGGTCGAGAGGTTCTTGACCTCGTCATAGGCGGCCGCGGCGCACACCGTGGCACGGCCAATCTTGGTCTGGGAGATGAGCCCCGCCTGCGCGAGGATCTTCAGGTGATGCGTCAGGGTCGAGCCGCGCACGCCGCAGCGTTGCCCCAGCTCGCCGATCACCAGCCCTTCGGGTCCGGCCCGAACCAGCGTGGCAAGCACTGCAAGGCGCTGCTCGGATCCGAGGGCGGCAAAGGCCGAGGCGGCCTTGATGAGGTCGAGTTCAGATATTGGTTCCATATTTCTATATTTATCGAAATGTCGAAACAATGCAATGAGTCGTTGTCGCGCCCTTCATCCTGCCTAACATCGATGCATGAGCCAGAAAGACTTCACCGCGCTGTGTGACGAGATCCGGGACTGCCGCCTGTGCGCTGACCGGTTTGCCGCCACCGCCACGGCGCATGCGCCCCGCCCCGTGGTCTGGCTGCGGCGCTCGGCCCGGATCGTGGTGGCCGGACAGGCGCCCGGCGCGCAGGTGCACGACAGCGGCGTGCCCTTCGACGATCGCTCTGGCGACCGGCTGCGCGACTGGATGGGGCTGTCGCGCACAGACTTCTATGATCGCTACCGGGTGGCAATCCTGCCCATGGCCTTCTGCTTTCCCGGCTACAATGCCAAGGGTGCAGACCTGCCGCCGCCGCCGCTGTGCGCCCGCACCTGGCACGCCCGCGTGATGCCGCAGCTGCCGCATCGGCGGCTGCTGTTGGTGGTGGGCGGCTACGCGCAGAAATGGCATCTGGGCGCGGCAGCCAAGGGCGGGGTCACGGCCACGGTACAGGACTGGCGCAGCTTCCTGCCGCAGGCCCTGCCCTTGCCTCATCCGTCGTGGCGCAATACCGCATGGCTGAAACGCCACCCGTGGTTCGAAACCGACCTGTTGCCCGACCTGCGCCAGCGCGTCCGCGCCATACTGGAGATGCCATGACCCCGCTCACGCCGCTCGACCATGCCCATGCCGCCATGGCGGCTGCCCCCGACGACGACGCCCTGCGGCTGCGCTTCTTCGAACGTCTGGCCGATGCCGAGCTGTTCTTGCTGCTGGAACGGGAAGCCCGTGACGAGACCGTCGATCCGCAAATCTTCGAAACCGACGATGGCAAGTTCCTGCTGGCCTTCGATCTTGAAGAACGGCTTGCCGGGTTTGCCGAAGGCACCATGCCCTACCTCGCCCTGTCGGGCCGCACCCTGATCGCCATGATCGCACAACAGGGCGTCGGGCTGGGGCTGAACCTGGGCACTGCGCCGTCGGAAACCCTGTTGCCGCCCGAGGCGGTGGATTGGCTGGCCGAGACGCTGGCGCATGCCCCCGAAGAGGCCGAAGACCGCCCGCGCGAACTGGCGCCCCCCAAGGGGTTGCCCGAAAGCCTGCTGACCGCGCTGGACGGCAAGCTTGCGCTGATGACCGGGCGGGCGCGGCTCGCCTATCTCTGTGCGGTGACCTACGAAAGCGGTCGGCGCAGTCATCTGCTGGCCTTCGTCGACACCACCGAAGGCGCCGAAACCGCGCTGGCCCGCGCGGTGAACGAGGCCCTGGCCTTTTCCGGGCTGGAAGCCGGTGCGCTGGACGTTGCGTTTTTCGCCGCCAGCGATGCGATTGCCGCCCGATTGGCCCGCACCGGGTTGCGCTTCGATCTGCCCCAGCCCGACCCGCAGGACCCGTCCAGGCGTCCGGCGCCGGGTTCTGACCCCACAGCACCGCCGATCCTGCGCTGACCCGGTGCGCCAGCCGGTTCGGGGCAAAAGGCACATTATCAACGCGTCAATTGACCAATGTCAAAGTTTGCGCCGTCGGAAGATGTAGTCTCTTGGGATAAACTTCCTGAGGGAGATCCAGCGATGCGCCTGACTACACGCACCAACCTTGCGATGCGGGCCTTGATGTTCTGCGCCGTCAATCCGGGAAGGATCGTCCGGAAAGCCGAGATTGCCGAGGCTTGCAATGCCTCGCTCAACCATCTGGGCCTGGTCATCAATCTTCTCGGGCAAGCCGGGTTTATCGCCACCACCCGTGGCCGCAACGGCGGCGTGCAACTTGCGCGTTCGCCCGAAAGCATCACGGTGGGCGAAATCTGCCGACTTCTGGAAAGCGACGTGCCCTTCGCCGAATGCTTCGCCGGGGCCGACAACAACTGCCCGCTGGCCGGTTGCTGCCGCTTGCGCGGGGCCTTCTGCCGGGCGTTGAATGCCTTTTATGCGACGCTCGACAAGGTCACATTGGCCGAACTGACCGAAGACAATACCGAGTTGTGCAATCTCTTGGCCATCGGGTCGGCGGCCTAACGCGACCGCCCCCCTGATCTGAGAAAGTCCGCGGCCCCCGTCTATTGGGCCGCGGTGGCCTTCGGATCCTCTGGCGGTGTGTCGCACAGGGCGACCACCTCCTCCACCGCGCCGTGTTGCGACAGGAAGACCTTGCCGGTCAGTTCCTCAAGGAAGTCGCTGCGTTGCAGGCGATCCATGACCGGGCCCTTGACCTCGGACAGGTGCAGGCGAATGCCCATGCTGTCGAGCCGATGGTTGATCGCTTCAAGGCTTTCCAGCGCACTCATGTCGATCTCGTTCACCGCCGAGCACATGATGATGACATGGCGCAGCGCGCTGTCGCCGACCACGCGATCCAGCACATAGTCCTCAAGATAGCGCGCGTTGGCGAAATAGAGGCTCTCGTCGATGCGGATGGTCAACACACGCGGATCGGTCAGAACCTTGTGGCGCAGGATGTTGCGGAAATGCTCGGTGCCGGGCACCAGTCCGACCTCGGCGATATGCGGGCGCGATGTCTTGTAGAGATGCAGCGCGATGGACAGGATCACCCCGGCCAGCACCCCGATCTCGACCCCGAAACCCAGCGTCAGCACGATGGTCGCCGCCACGGCGGTGAAGTCGGCCCGCGAATAGATCCATGTGCGTTTCAGGATCGACAGATCCACCAGCGACAATACCGCCACCACGATGGTCGCGGCCAGCGTCGCCTTGGGCAGAAAGAAGATCAGCGGCGTCAGGAACAGCGCCGCCACCGCGATACCAATGGCCGTGTAGGCCCCCGCCGCCGGGGTTTCCGCTCCGGCGTCGAAGTTCACCACCGACCGGGAAAACCCGCCGGTCACCGGATAGCCGCCCGAGATGGCCGAGGCGACGTTCGATGCGCCCAACCCGATCAATTCCTGATCCGGCACGATGCGCTGACGGCGCTTGGCCGCCAGTGTCTGCGCCACCGAGACGGATTCGACGAAGCCGATGACCGAGATCAGCAGGGCCGAGACGAACAGGCTGCTCCAGACGTCGGCATCGAATTGCGGCACCGTCAGCGGCGGCAGGCCGCTGGGCACCTCGCCGACGATGGCCACGCCGGCCTCGTTCAGACCGAACAGCGCCACGACCAGCGTCGTCACCGCAACAGCTGCGACCGGCCCGGCCTTGGCAAGGATTTCAGCCAGACGCGGCGGTAGGCCCAGCGACAGCAGCGCCGGCTTCAGCCCCTTGCGCACCCAGAACAGGAAGGCCATGGAACTGCCGCCGATCAGCAGGGTCCAGAGGCTGGCATTGGGGATCTGGATGACCAGCGCGTGCAGGATCTCGACCAGATTGTGACCCGAGGCCTGCACCCCAAGGATGTGTTTCATCTGGCTGGCCGCGATCAGGATGCCGCTGGCGGTGATGAAGCCGGCAATCACCGGGTGGCTGAGGAAGTTGGCCAGAAACCCCAGCCGCAGCACGCCCATGGCCAGCAGGATCAGCCCCGACAGGAAGGCCAGCACGATGGCCGCCGCGATGTATTCCGCCGTCCCCTGCAGCGCCAGGTTGCCCACCGCCGCCGCCGTCATCAACGAGGCCACCGCCACCGGCCCCACCGACAGCGCCCGCGAGGTGCCGAAGATGGCATAGGCGATCAGCGGCAGGATCGACGCATAGAGCCCCATCTCGGGCGGCAACCCCGCCAGCAGCGCATAGGCCAGCGACTGCGGGATCAGCATGATCGTGACGATCACCGCCGCCACCATGTCGCTGGTCAGCGTGTCACGGGTATAGCTGCGGCCCCAATCCAGGATCGGCATGGCGCCACCAAGACGAGACAGGAGCGAAGGGCGCTGGGACATGGGAGGTTACCACTTACGGAAAAGGGGTGCGGAGGCCCCTTTCGGGGTCTCCGCCGGAGGACGAAAGTGTGCCGGTCAGCGGACGGTGACGGCCTCGGGCTTGGCCATCCATTCCTTGCCGCGCAGCATCGCCAGCCAGTAGACTGGCGGCAGGATCTGCTCTTTCAACAGCCAGGCGGTACGGGTCGGCTTGGTGCCATCCACCAGCCATTTGGGAAAGCTGGGTTTCAGGGTGCCGCCATAGCCGAATTCGGCCAGCACGATCTTGCCTCGCTCGACCGTCAGCGGGCAAGAGCCATAGCCGTCGTATTGCGCCACCGGGCTTTTGCCCAGGATATCGGCCACGATATTCTCGGCGACCACGGGGGCCTGCTTGCGCGCGGCGGCGGCGGTCTTGGCGTTGGGGGCGTTCATCACGTCGCCCATCGACCAGATGTTTTCAAAGGTCTTGTGGCGCAGGGTCGCCTGATCCACATCGACCCAACCGGCGGCATCGGCCAGCGGCGAGACCCGGATGAAATCGGGCGCGGTCTGCGGCGGGCAGACATGCAGCATGTCGAAGTCCACTTCGACCCGTTCCACCGGAGTGTCGGGTTGGGCCACATCGAACCAGGCTTTCTTCGCGTGGCCATCGACCGCCACCAGATTGTTGAAGAAGTTCAACCGGGCATCGTATTTCTCGACATACTCCATCAGCGCCGGAACATAGTCCTTGACCCCGAACAGCACGCCACCGGCGTTGTGGAACCCGATCTCGATGTCCTTCAGCACACCGGATCTGAACCAATGGTCAGCCGACAGATACATGGCCTTTTGCGGCGCGCCTGCACATTTGATCGGCATCGGCGGCTGGGTAAACAGCGCCCGGCCCGATTTCAACTCCTGCACCAGTTTCCAGGTGTAGGGCGCAAGGTCATAGCGATAGTTCGACGTGACGCCGTTCTTGCCCAGCGTATCCACCAGCCCCTCGATCTTGTGCCAATCCAGCTTGATGCCGGGGCAGACCACGAGACGGCCATATTTCACCACCCGGCAGCCATCGAGGATGACGGCATTGTGCTGCGGCTCGAAGGCGGCCACGGCGGCCTTGATCCAGTGCACGCCCTTGGGGATCAGCGACCCCATGGTGCGCGCCGTGGTCTTGGCATCGAAGATGCCGCCGCCGACCATGGTCCAGCCGGGCTGGTAATAGTGAATGTCGGCGGGATCGATGATGGCGATCTCGGCATTGGTCTGGCGCGCCTGAAGGCTGGCCGCCACCGAGATGCCCGCGGCCCCGCCGCCGATGATGACGATGTCAAAGCTGGCGTCACCCTGATCCAGCGGGGTCGTGCCGCCGTTGACGATGCGCCGCACCACCCCGCCCATGTCATAGCCCGCGGCCTTGGTCGCGGCCAGAATGTCCGAGGTCGGCTTGGTCTTGGCGACGCTGAGCGACCACAGGGTCGCCGACCGCGTGCCCGAGCGGCAATAGGCCAGCGTCGGCCCCGGCAGCCAGGTCAGCAGCTTGCCGAATTCGGCCGCGTCCTCATCCGTCACCTTGCCCTGTTCGATGGGCAGGTAGCGCGCCTCGATCCCGGCCGCTTTCGCGGCGGCTTCGATTTCTTCGAAGGTCGGCTGATCCATGCCCTCGCCGTCGGGGCGGTTGCAGATGATCGACCGGAAGCCCTGTTCGGCAAGCGCCGGAACGTCGGCAGCGGTGATCTGCGGGCTGACGGACAGCTCGGGCGAGATGGATTTGGGATCCATGGAAAGGCGTCTCCTGTAGGGGGGGTGGCCCGGTCGCTGCGCGCCGGGCCAGAGGGTCGGAGGCGAGGCTCCGCGAAGGCCGGATCAGAGGCCGTTGACCGGCACTTTCAGCATCGGACGGCCGTCCTTGTCCTCGGGGATCTCACCGGCCCGCATGTTGACCTGCAACGACGGGATGATGAGTTTCGGCATGGCCAGTTGCGCGTCACGCTCGGTGCGGAACTTGACGAACTCGTCCTTGGACTTACCGCCACCGACGTGGATGTTGTGCGCCTTCTCCTCGGCCACCGTGGTTTCCCACTGGATATCGCGACCGTTGGGGCCGTAGTCGTGGCACATGAACAGCCGGGTTTCATCGGGCAGCGCCAGCACCTTCTGGATCGAGTCGTACAACTCGCCCGCGTCGCCGCCGGGGAAGTCCGCCCGTGCCGAACCGCCATCGGGCATGAACAGCGTATCGCCGACAAAGGCCGCATCACCGATCACATGCACCATGCAGGCGGGCGTGTGGCCCGGGGTGTGCATGGTAAAGCCGGTCATGCCACCGATCTTGTAGGTGTCGCCATCGGTGAACAGCGCATCGAACTGCGAGCCGTCGCGCTGGAACTCGGTGCCTTCGTTGAAGACCTTGCCGAAGGTGTCCTGCACCACGGTGATCTTCTCGCCGATGCCGATCTTGCCGCCCAGCTTTTCCTGGATGTAAGGCGCCGCCGACAGATGGTCGGCGTGCACATGGGTTTCCAGCAACCATTCCAGTTTCAGCCCGTTGTCCTGCACATAGGCAATGACCGCATCGGCGTTGTCATAGGTAATCCGCCCGGCGGCATAGTCGATGTCCATCACGGAATCGACAATGGCACAGCTGTTCGAACCGGGGTCCTTCACGACATAGGTGATGGTGTTGGTGGCTTCGTCGAAAAAGCCTTTCACCTGCGGCGAGACGGATGAATCTACGGGATAGTTTGCCATGTGTCCTCCTGACTGCGGGTGCTTGCGCGGCCGGATCAGGGGGGAACCGGACCGCGCAAGCACCACGGCATTCGTATACAGTTTTATATATGTGTTTGCAGCCGCCGCGAAAGCCCTGCGACATTGCGCCGGATGCAGACAGGATGGTCACATATTGCAGGTATTCTTGCCCAGCAGTCGATAGGCGGGGCAGAATTTCATGGCCGAGGTGGCCAGCATCACGGCCCCCACCACAAGGACCAGCCAGAACAGGCCGCCCGAAACGGTGCCGGACAGGGCCACGAACAGCAGGATCACGCCAATCACGGCGCGCAGGATTCGGTCGATTTTTCCAACATTGGCAGTCATGACAGTCTCTCCAGAGTGCGATTTGGCCTGAAGATACGGCACGGGGGCGGCGCGGTCTGTGACCTTGTCACCAAAGTCTGCGAATATTTGCAGACAATCGGGGGTGCCGGGTTTCAGGCCTCTGCCAGTGCCCGGATGGCAGCCACGTTGGACAAGGCAATCTCGCCCCGTGACAGGGTGATCCAGTCGCGGCGGCGAAACTCCTGCAACTGCCGCGAGACCACTTCGCGCGCGGTCCCCAATTCGCCGGCCAGTTGCTGATGGGTGGCGCGCACAAGGTCACCCTGCCCCGCCAGATCCAGCAGTTTCTGCGCCAGCCGGATGTCGATCCGCTGGAAGGCCACTTCCTCGATCACAAGGAACAGGTCAGCGATGCGCCGGGAATAGGCTTCGAACACGAAGCTGCGGAAATCGGGCGAGCGCGCCACCAGATCGTCGAACGTGGCGCGCGGGATGGCCACGGCCTCGATCTCGGATTCGGTGATGCCCTCGGCGGAATAGGCATCATGGGCCATCAGGCAGGCGGTGGTCATGACACAACTCTCGCCGGCGTTGATGCGATACAGGACGATCTGGCGGCCGCTGTCGGACAGGTGCTGCACCCGCACCGTCCCCGAGATCAGCAGCAGCAGGTTGTCAGCGGTGCTGCCGGGGCCAAAGATGACCTTCCCCTCGGGCACCTTCAGAACCTTGCCGTCGCGATCCAGCCGGCGGCGAAGATCGGGATCCAGCCGCGAGAGGCCGGGAAACTTTTCAACCCAGGACATGGGACACCTCTTTCAGCATTGGCTTTCGACCTAGCCCCCCCGTCAGGGCGTTGGCAAGCGCCGCACCCGACCCGTTCCGCGAATATTTGCCCGATGAGAGCGGGTGACGCTAAGGTAGGCCCACACTATCATTGACCGCGCCACCGAAATCTCACTCAATTGCGGCACAGCGGCACAGACCGCGAGTCAACGACACGCAACAGGAAGGAAAGATCCCATGACTCTCCACAGCCTCCGTGCGGGCCTTCTGGCCACCACATTGCTGGCCACAAGCCTTGGTGCTGCCCAGGCCGCCACCTACATGCGCGGCAACAGCGGCGATCCCGAGACACTGGATCAGCACAAGACTTCGACCACCGTCGAGGCGCATATCATGCGCGATCTCTACGAGGGGCTGGTGATCTACGACAACAAGGCCAAGGTCGTGCCCGGCGTTGCCGAAAGCTGGGAGGTCAATGAGGACGGCACCGTCTATACCTTCAAGCTGCGCAACGATGCGAAATGGTCGAACGGCGATCCGGTGACCGCGGGCGATTTCGTGTTCTCGCTGAACCGCATCATGGATCCCGCCACCGGCGCGAAATACGCCAACATCCTCTATCCGATCGCCGGGGCCGAGGCGATCAACAAGGGCGAAGGCGGTGAGTTGGGCGTCAAGGCGCTGGACGATCACACGCTGGAAATCACCCTGGCGCAGGCGACGCCCTATTTTCTGGAACTGCTGACTCACCAGACCGGCCTGCCGCTGCATCCCGGCACGGTCGAGGCGCATGGCAAGGACTTCGTGCAGCCCGGCATCATGGTGTCCAACGGCGCCTTCACGCTGGAAAGCTTCACCCCGAACGACAAGATTGTCCTGACCAAGAACCCCAACTTCCACGATGCCGCCAACGTGGCGCTGGAAGCGGTGCACTATCTGCCGTTCGAAGATCGCGCCAACTGTGCGCGCCGCTTCGAAGCCGCCGAAGTGCAATCCTGCGATGACATTGCCACCGAGCAACTGCCCGACCTGACCTCGCGACTGGGCGACCAGGTGGTGGTGACGCCTTATCTGGGCACCTATTACTACGGTCTGAACACCGCCCGCGATCCGATCAGCGATGTACGCGTGCGCCAGGCCCTGAGCATGGTCATCGACCGCGAGTTCCTGGCCGAGGAAATCTGGGGCGGCGCGATGCTGCCGGCCTACAGCCTGGTGCCGCCGGGCATCTCGAACTACGTCGACGAGCCGCCGATGCTGGATTACGCCGATCTGCCGATGCTGGATCGCGAAGACGCCGCCATCGCGCTGCTGGCCGAAGCGGGCTATGGCCCCGACAATCCCATCGAGATCGAGATCAGCTACAACGCCTCGGAAAACCACAAGAACACGGCGACCGCCATCGCCTCCATGTGGGAACCGCTGGGGGTCTCCGTGGCCTATAACGTGCGCGACATCTCGGCCCACTACGCCATGCTGCGCGACGAGAAAAGCCATGACGTCGCCCGCGCGGGCTGGATCGGCGACTATTCCGATCCGCAGAACTTCCTGTTCCTGAACCGTGCCGACAACCCCGGCTTCAACTACGGCAACTACAACAACCCGGACTACGACGCGCTGCTGGACAAGGCTGCGGGCACCGTCGATCTGGCTGAACGCGCCGCGATCCTGGCCGAAGCCGAGGAACTGTTCCTGCGCGACCTGCCGCAGATGCCGCTGCTCTACTACTCCTCGATGAACCTGGTCTCCGACAAGCTGCAAGGCTGGGAGCCGAACATCCAGGACGTGCACGGCTCGCGCTTCATCTCGATTTCCGAGTAATCCCTGAAACCCTCCCGGCCGGAGATGTTCCGGCCGGGGTCCGACGGGAAGCGATTTCATGTTCAGATATGTCCTGCGCCGGCTGCTGGGGGCGATCCCGACCCTGCTGCTGATCATCACCGGGTCTTTCTTCCTGATGCGCGTGGCGCCGGGCGGCCCCTTCGACCGGGAGCGCACGCTGGAGCCGACGGTGATGGAAAACCTCAACCGGGTCTTTCACCTCGACAAGCCGCTTTATGAACAGTTCTTCTACTATCTTGGCAACCTGATGCGCGGGGACATGGGGCCGTCGTTCATCTATCGCGACTTCACCGTCGCCGAGCTTCTGGCCGCCGGTCTGCCGGTGTCCATGAAACTGGGGGCGCTGGCGCTGCTGCTGGCCCTGGTCATGGGCGGCGTTCTGGGCTGCATTGCGGCGCTGCGCCAGAACACCTGGATCGACTATGCGGTGATCGCCACCGCCACCTTCGGCATCACGGTGCCCAACTTCGTGCTGGCCCCCCTGCTGGCGCTGATCTTCGGTGTCTGGCTCAGCTGGCTGCCGGCGGGCGGCTGGAACAACGGAGCGGCCCCGAACCTCGTCCTGCCCGTGATCGCCCTGGCACTGCCACAAGTGGCGGTGGTCGCACGCCTGATCCGCGGCGCGATGATCGAGGCCTTGCGATCGGACCACGTGCGCACCGCGCGCGCCTATGGCCTGCCCACAAGGATGATTGTCATCACCCACGCCCTGCGCGCCGCCTGCCTGCCCGCGGTCAGCTATCTGGGTCCGGCGGCGGCGGCCCTGCTGACCGGCTCCATCGTGATCGAACAGATATTTGGTCTGCCAGGAATCGGCCGGTATTTCGTTACCGGCGCGCTGAACCGTGATTACACGCTGGTGATGGGCACGGTCATCATCGTGGCGGTCTTCGTGGTGCTCTTCAACCTGATCGTGGACATTCTCTATGCCGCTCTTGACCCGCGAGTCCGTTATGATTGATCGCACGCCTGTGGCCCGCCCTTCGCCGCCTCCGGCGGGAGTATTTCAGCCAAGAAGAAAGCATGTCTGGGTACATTGTCCGGTGTTTCTTCTTGGCAAAAATACTCAATCCCGACACCGCCGCACCGGCCACGGCATGACTGGAGGCCCGCATGGCTGACACCACCATGGATATCTCCGCCCCCAGCCGCTCGCTTTGGGCGACGGCCTGGCTGCGGCTGCGCAAGAACCATGCCGCCATGGCTTCGATCTGGATACTGGTCTTTCTGCTGCTGGCCGGGATCTTTGGGCCGATGGTGGCGCCGCATGACTATTCCAAGGTCTACCCGGAATTCGTCAAGGTACCGGCCAGCCTGAAGGCCTATCCGCGCGTCGATACCGTGATCCCGGCGGCCGAAAAGGTTCTGACCCGCGCCCGCCTGGCGCCGGAGGAGATTTCGGTCGAGGGCAACACGCTGCGTGTCACCGCCACGTCGCGCCGTGAGATCGATCCGCGCGTGACGCGCTATGTGGATCGCTCCAACCTGTTTTCCAACGCGCGGGTGGTCGAGATGTCGCCCGACGGCACCTCGGCGGTGATCGAGGCGGATGTGGCGCGCTATCACTTCTTCTTCGGCACCGATGCCAATGGCCGGGATCTGCTGTCGCGGGTTCTGATCTCGGTGCGGATTTCCATGTTCATCGGGGCGCTGGCCACCGGGGTGTCGCTGCTGGTCGGTGTTGCCTACGGTGCGGCGGCGGGCTATCTGGGCGGGCGGATTGATGCGATGATGATGCGGGTGGTGGATATCCTGTATTCCCTGCCCTTCATCTTCTTCGTGATCCTGCTGGTGGTGTTCTTCGGGCGCAACGTGATCCTGATGTTCATTGCCGTGGGCCTGGTGGAATGGCTGGACATGGCGCGGATCGTGCGCGGGCAGACCATCTCGCTGCGACAACGCGAATTCGTGCAGGCGGCGGATGCCCTGGGCGTCGGGTCTGCCGGCATCCTGCGTCGGCACATCATTCCCAACACGCTGGGTCCGGTGATCATCTACATGACGCTTCTGGTGCCCAAGGTGATCCTGCTGGAAAGCTTCCTGTCGTTCCTGGGGCTGGGGGTGCAAGAGCCGCTGACCTCGCTGGGCGTGCTGATCTCGGAGGGCGCCAAGGACATGCGCGGTGCGCCCTACATGCTGCTGTGGCCGTCGCTGACCCTGACCGTGCTGCTGTTTGCCCTGAACTTCCTGGGGGACGGGTTGCGCGATGCGCTGGATCCCAAGGATCGCTGACCCCGTGTGAACTCTGCCGCGCCGGTCAGGGGCGCCGCGCAGGAAAAGGCCCGCCAAGCTGATGCTTGGCGGGCCTTGTCACATTGTCAGGCCTTGCGGCGCCTGAGCAGGCGCAAGGCTCCCAGCCCGCCCAACAGCAACAAGGCCGCCGGGGGCAGCGGCACGGGCGCCGTGGGCGGCGTACCCGGAGGTGCGGTGCCGGGGAAGCTGGCCGCGATGGAGAACGGCGCTCCCACGATGGAGTTGAAGCCACCCAGCGAGAAGATCTGGTTGAACAGATCCACGCGCGCCCAGTCGGGCTGGATCGGGAAGTTGAAGTCCAGAAGTGGCCCGAAGCTTGCCGCCAGCGGACCCACATTGATGCCCCCCAACCCGATCAGGGCCTCAAGCTCGATCCCGAACTGCAGGGCCAGTTTGCTCATCAGTTGCGCGGTGATCGAGAACGTCGGTGTGACCGTGACGTCCGAAAAGAGCGCGATACTCGGAAGGTTGTTCCAGGACCCGGTCCAGCTGCTGATCGCTTTCACTATCGGGATGGTCGTTGTGCAGTATTTGGGTTTTGGGCTGGTGATCGGTCCGGTGAACCCACATATGTACGGAATGGTCTGCACATCCTGGGCAAGAACCGACTTGTCGAATTGCAGGGTCACGTCCAGTCCGGCCATCAGGTCAAAATCCTGTACCAGGTCGATCGTCGGCCCAGCGTTGACGTCAAAGGCCTCCAGCGTCGCCGCAGCGTTCAGGGCCGCAGGTCCGAAGGTCACGGACGCCCCCCCGGGCGGCACGGTCGGATTGATCAGATTGGTGATCCCGTCAAGATCGAGGTTGATGTCCAGCAGGGTTCCCGTTCCACTGGCCGAGATCTTGTTGTTGGCCAGGGACCCTGTGAAATCCAGATTGGGAAACCCCACCACGCCATTGGCCAGTTCGATCAGCGGTGGCGCCGGCGTTTGCGGCGACCCTATTACCGGGGCAATCTGAATGCCATTGACCGTAACGATGGCCGGAGAGCTTTGCGGCGTCACCGGAATGCCCTTGAACAACTGGGTGTTGGCACTGGCCACTGGAAACGCAAGTTTCAGGGTGCCGGTCGGATCGATACGGCTGAGGACCCCGTCGATGAATTTCACCTCGGTGTTGTCGACCGACAGAAGTTCGATGGTTTCATCCACATCGACCAGCGTTGTGCTGCCGGACGTGCAGTTTCCGGTCAGGCAGGCTTCGCCGCTGGCATCCACCTTGACATCCAGAATGCCGTTGATCGCGGCCGAGATGCCGGGGGACACCGCATTGATCTCGCCCCCCACAAGGGCCGAGGTCGAACTGCCAAGCTGAAAGAAGGTGCCGGCCGTCACCTGATCGGGAATAACGGCACTGGCGGTGAAATCGACATTGGGAGTCACAGATCCGGCCGTGGCCGCATAGCTGAATTCAACCCCGACCTTGCCGTCCACATCCACGGTTCCGGTCGTTCCGGTCTTGCCGACGGTTATGGTTGGAGATGACGTGGGCGGTGTAGGCGCCGTTGGGGCGGGCGGCTCCGATGGCGAACCAAGTTGGCATAAAGGACCCAAGGTATCGCGGCAGGTATCGTAAGCGACTTTTGCAGCGTCATAGGCCGGCAGCGTAACGTTGTTGTGGGTCCACAGCAGACCCAGATAGACGCCATAGGCCGTGTCGTAAGCCGCCTTTTCTGTAACATACAACGGGTTGGGAATATCGGTTGGCGGGGTCATGAAGCCCAGGGTTGCGGTTTCGTCAAACGAATGACTGAAGACCTGCTTTCCGCTCAACTGTTGCGCAGGGCCAGTGCCCCACGCGCTTTGTGCGCCGGATGTACTGAACTGCAAGACACCGGGACTGTAGGTTGCGGCAGACAAGGGACTTGCCAAGATTGCCACAAAAGTCGTGCAAACAAGCAAATGTTTCATGAATTTACGCCTCCAAGCAAAAAAATTGCCGTCACGTTAACCATAAAATATGCATATTTTCAATACTGGTTTTTTGCCTGAGGAGAATTCCTCAACCTGAAGGACACCGATTCGACGTTCCGCGGAAGACGCGTTTGGCCTGCGGTCACGGGTTTCCTTGATGTCGTGCTTGACCTGAACATCCGCCTGCTTCAGCGTTTCGAAGAGAGAAATCAGGGAAACTGACTCAAGCGGAGGCCCGCGTGTCCCAACAGCCAATTCTGGAAATCGACGATATCCACGTCAGCTTTGATACGCCGGACGGAATGGTCGAAGCCGTGCGCGGCGTGTCCATGACCATCGACCCGGGTGAAACCGTGGCGGTGGTGGGCGAAAGCGGTTCGGGCAAAAGCCAGGTGATGATGGCGGCCATGGGGCTTCTGGCCTCGAACGGCCATGCGACAGGGGCTGCGCGCTATCATGGTGAAAACCTGCTGGGCAAAAGCAAACGGCAGTTGAACAAGATCCGGGGCAAGCATGTCACCATGATCTTTCAGGAGCCGATGACCTCGCTCGATCCGCTCTATACCATCGAGCGTCAGATCAGCGAACCGTTGACGGTGCATGGCGGCCTGTCGCGACGGGCGGCCTCGGCCCGCGCACTGGAGTTGCTGGAACTGGTGCAGATCCCGCGTGCGAAGGAACGGCTGAAGGCCTATCCGCATGAATTGTCCGGCGGCCAGCGGCAGCGGGTGATGATCGCCATGGCGCTGGCCAACAACCCCGACCTGCTGATCGCGGACGAACCGACCACCGCGCTGGATGTGACCATTCAGGCAGAAATCCTGGGCCTTTTGGCAGAGCTACAGGAAAAGATGGGCATGGCGATCCTGTTCATCACCCATGATCTGGGCATTGTCGAGGCGTTTGCCGACCGGGTCTATGTGATGCGGGCCGGTCAGGTGGTGGAACACGGCCCAGCCGCTCAGATCTTCTCGGCCCCGCGCGAGGATTACACGCGGATGCTTCTGGCCGCCGAACCCGAGGGCCGCAAGGCGCCGGTGGACGACAGTGCCGAAACCATCCTGTCGGCCGAAGACGTGGGCATCACCTTTGGCGGCAACCGCAATTGGCTGGGCAAGGCCAGCCCCGGCGTCGCCGCCGTCAAGGGCGTCTCGCTCAGCCTGCGCACGGGGGAAACCCTGGGCATCGTCGGGGAAAGCGGATCGGGCAAATCCACCCTTGGCCGCTGCCTGTTGCAACTGCTGCCCGGCGAAGGCCGCGTGGTGTTCATGGGCGATGACATTTCCGGTCTCGACCGGGCGCAGATGCGCCCCTATCGCAAGACCCTGCAGATGGTGTTTCAGGATCCCTATGGCTCGCTCAGCCCGCGCATGACCGTGGGCGAGATCATCACCGAGGGGCTGCTGGTGCACGCCCCGTCGATCTCGGCCAAGGAACGGGATGCGCGTGCCAAACAGGCGCTGACCGAGGTCGAACTGGACCCGTCGGTGCGCAACCGTTTCCCGCATGAATTCTCGGGCGGCCAGCGCCAACGTATCGCCATCGCCCGCGCGCTGGTGCTGCATCCGACCCTGATCGTGCTGGACGAGCCGACCTCGGCGCTGGACCGTTCGGTCCAGAAGTCGATCATCGCCCTGCTGCGCGACCTGCAAGCGCGCTATGGCATGAGCTACATCTTCATCAGCCATGATCTGTCAGTCGTGCAGGCGTTGTCGGATCGGGTGATGGTGATGAAGGACGGTGATGTGGTCGAGGCCGGCCCGACCGCGCAGATCTTTGACGCCCCGCAGACCGACTATACCCGCCGCCTGATGCGCGCGGCCTTCGATCTGAAGGCGGTACTGGCGGAACGCGCGCGGGCCTGAATCCGGCCAAAGAAAAAGCCGCCCCCCCTGGGGGCGACCTTGCCGTGTCGGGACAAGCGGATCAATCAGCGCGGGCGCGCCGTCCGGCAACCCCCAGTCCGACCAGGCCCGCCAGCAACAGGGGCAGGCTTGCAGGAAGTGGGACCGGCGTCATGCCATCGGGGCCGAGCCCGTCCACCGTGTAGAACCTGACCCAGCCGGCGGCATAAGGCCATCAACATAGCCTACTGGGTGACTTGCAATGAGTGTGTCGCCATCCAGCCTGGCCAGCGAGGCGATCACGACCGGCCGTGTCCCGTACGTAGGGGCGTCCGTTGAATACAGTGTACCGTCTTTCAACACACTGTCTTCGAAGTAGACTGTTGTTTCTTCTTGGTATGGGCGGCCGCCGGAGATGTCGCGCGTTTCCAGAAGATTGCCTGCCGCATCGTAGACGTAGGACGCACTGTTGGATCCGATGACGATCTTGTCACCGACAACATCCATGTACACGCCAAAGCTGTTTGATGCCGTTGGAGTCGGCTCGAACAGCGTCTTCAGTAGATTTCCGTCGGTGTCGTACAGATAGACGGCTCCGCCGCCCGTGGTGGCCGCCTTGTCGTTGGGGGCCCCGACGAACCAGCTGTCCCCGACTAGCCCCATGGTTTCACCGAAGTTCGGCAGTTTCTTGAGGGTCGGCGCATGGACCGTGGCGGCAACGCTGCCATCGAAGTTATAGAGAAAGGCGATTCCGGATTTGTTCCGTCCATCGTTCTTGAAGTTGACGCTGGCCAAGGCGGCATGGCTTGTGCCCAATGCGATGGTCTCGGCACGCAAATTGTTAAGATCCAGCGGCACAAGAAAGGACTGCAGTTGGCTGCCTGCGTAATCGTACAGGAAGGCTGAACCGTTGTCGTGATTGTGGCGACTGGCCCCGATCAACGCCAAACCGTCCAGCATTTCTATGGTATAGCCCAAACGATCGCCGTGACTTGGAGGCTCCAGTGTCGCCTCGTTGACCAAAGTCAGGGATGCCGACTGTGCGCCGCCTGCCAGTGAAGCAAGGCATGCGGAAAAAACGAAAGGAAGAATCCTCATTCCTGTCTCCAATAAGTTTGTCATTCTATTATCAAGTGAGGGAAAACAACTTCAGGCTGTTTGGCAAAGCGAAGACCGGTCCTGTCCCCAGTTTTTTGGGTACCCTGAATCCGCGCTGTTTTTTCAGGCATTTGCCCCGGACCGACCCGGTGGGTTTCCAGACCCTGACGCAATGTTAAATCGCTCGACAGGGCGGCGTTAACCATGTCACCCTCGCGCCATGTGGCGTAAACTTCTGATCCTGCCGGGGGTACTGGCCTACACCCTCCTGCTCTACTGGATGTTCACCCTGGCGTTTCCCTTCCTCGTGGACGGGATCGAGCGTGTCCGCTCCACGATCAATGATGCGCGCGGCAAGTCCGGGCTGATCTTCGTGGAAAGCCCCGAGGTCTATACCCGGCAACGGCTGGTCAACGACCGCTACCGGCAGGACGCCTGGTTGCGCGGCAAGCTGGATGAAATCGATGCCGATGGCAGCAGCTTCATCGACCAGCGCGTCAGCCGGATTCTGGAAACCAACGCAAACATCAATCTCAGTGCGGCACCCGGTGGGAAAGCGGCAGCACCCGACGCCGCCGCCACGCCCAATCAGGTCACCATCAACATCCCCGAAACGGAAGAGATCCCCTTCCGCGCCAGGTTTGAACTGCAATCGGCGGCGCGCGACAAGATCCGGCAGTTGATCCTGGAAAACTCGCTGGATGATCGGCACGACCTGTCGGGCAACACCGTCTTCGGGCTGAAGTTCGACACCGCGGTTCTGCCCGGCACCAAGGCCACGCTCAGCCCCACGGTGATCGTGCGCATGTCGTCGAACCCGCTGGAATTCCTCACCCGGTCGCCGGCGGAACTGGCCCAGCATTTCGGACGCGTCTACGATCCCGAGAAAGAGGCCCGACTGGCCCAGCAGGATCGCGCCGACCTGGAAATTCTTGATCGTCTCGACACCCATTTCGACGCCTGGCGCGACAGCGTCGAACAGCGTTTGAACGAGCACAAGGGCGACGAGGCCGTCCTGTGCCAACGCCCCCGCGAGGAGATCGCGATCGAACTCAACCGCCCGCTGTGCAATCAGAACGGCACGCTGTCGGCGGCGGGAAGGTGGGGATTGCGGCAGGCCTTCGGCGAAACCGCTGCGGTCGATGACTCGCTCTACTTCGTGCTGCGGATGCCGCGCCGCGAAATCACCCTGGGCGACAGCTATCTCGGCCTGATGGAGGATGAAGCCTCGGGCTTTTGCCTGCTGCAGACTGCCGAGGGCAAGGATCCCAGTGTCGCTGAATTTCTGGAAAGCCGGATCGGATTTGCGAACCGGTTTCAACTGCCCGACCCCTGGGGACGGATGTTCGAAGTGCGCGTCACTACGCGCCCCGATACCGGGCCCGAGATTTGCGGCGCGTCGGTGGACCTGACGCTGGACGGGCTGGAAGTGCCGCTTGTCTTTGTCGATCAGGCGCTGGCGCCCGAGGATGAGCAGATCTTCCTTGGATCGGGCTGGCGGCCTGTGGATTGCCAGACGGATCGCTGCCTGTCGGGAACATCATCTGTCTGGGCGCAGTTCCGCGAGGAATCCCGCGAGGCGCGCGACGCGGTGGGCGCAGCCCTGGACACACCGACCTTGAACGCGCTGACGGATATGGCGACCAATGTTGCCGACACCGAAGACTCTCCGTCCCAATTGTGCTTTCTCAATATCGCCGAGAACGAGCCGTGGTTCTTTATCGGCAGCAGCGCGCCCCCTGAGATGAAAAGCCGCTGCTTTTCCGGCGAGGCCCTGTATTTTCGGCTGGGGGCCTTCAGCTTCCTCAAACGCATGACGCAGGTCGAAAGCTACACCTATGCCGCCTTCCCGCGCGGCGATGTCAGCGGCGTGGTCAGCGAAACCGGCGAACGGCAGGCACTGACCGGCGGATTGAGCGGCCTGCCCAACCTGGGTGCCGCCCTGTCCTTCGGCCTGCAAGAGCAGGAGCGCAGCGTCGAGGCCCGCCCCAGCCTGATCAATTTCGCTTCGGGCGAAGGACGGCGTGGCGATGTGGATGACGCTTCCAAGATCTTCGACTTCGGCTGGTCCATCGTCAAGGAGGGCATCAAGAAGCCGATGATCGCCTCGCAACTGGTGCTGGTGTCTGTGCCTGCCTATCTGGACCAGCTCGAGCTGGAAATCTGGAAGGGATTCCTCGACATCGACCGGGTGCCGCTGAACCGCGAAGCGTACAACACCGCGACCCTTGATGAACGCATCTCGGCACTGATGCCCAGCTTTGAAAAACGCACCGTGACCCTGAAGCTGCCGCCCGATTACCCGGCCCTGGACGGCGTGGTGTTTTCGACCAGCCTTGTCAGCGGACCGCGGATCAAGACGTCCCGGCTGCAGATCTGCTACGGGGTGCGGGAAAGCGGCGATCTGACCATCGCCATCTCGGGCGAACGGCTGTGGCGCTCCACTGTGGTCACGCTGGACGGGATCAAGGCCAACCGGATCGAGGTGATGCCCGACATGCGCGGGATCCTGGCCCATTTCGAAGGGCTGCCCGTGGCGACCGGAGACGATCCGGCACGGGTCAAACGCCTTCTGGAAGTCTGGACCAGCGAGGGGCGCGACAAGCAGTCGGTGCGGATCGCGCACAATCCGCGTGTCGATGCCTGCGTGCTGGAAGACGACTGACGTCTAGCGAATGATCTTGCCCGGCGCGCCATTGCAGGTGCAAAAGCCATTGATCGGCTTCGGCGAGACCGTGCATTCGCCGCGGGGCGTTTCACACACGGTGCCATAGGATTGCGACAACCGGTCCGTCGAATACCCGTCGCGGGTTGGGGTTGCGGGGGCGGCCTGCGGCACAAGACCGGCGGTCGAGGCGGTTTCCATGGCAAGTGGTGCCACGCTGCTGCCGACACGATCCTCGCTGACGAGGGTGAAGGTGCCGACGGCAAGGACGACAAGGCCGGCCAGGGCCAAAATGGGGCGGGACATGAGTTTCTGCTCCAGAATCTATGGTCCGGGGTTCTCCCGATACGCTGCTCTTGACCCAATATAGGCGATCGTCAAGCAATTGTCCGCCCCTTGCGGAATGAACCCTAACGCCGGGCAAGGAAACGCCCCGACTGTTGCCGGGGCGCTTTGCTGCCCCCCCCTTCGGGGGTTGGGTTTCTGCCATCAGGCCCCGGGTTTTGTCCGGGGCCTGGGGTGTGTTGTCAGTCGATGCGGGTAAGCAAGTCGTCGAGGCTTTTCTTGGCGTCGCCGTAGAACATCCGCGTGTTGTCCTTGAAGAACAGCGGGTTCTCGATGCCCGAATAGCCGGTGCCCTGGCCGCGTTTGGACACGAACACCTGTTTCGCCTTCCAGCATTCCAGCACCGGCATCCCGGCGATGGGGCTGTTGGGGTCGTCTTGTGCGGCCGGGTTCACGATGTCGTTCGAGCCGATCACGATCGCCACGTCGGTCTTGGGGAAATCTTCATTGATTTCGTCCATTTCCATAACGATGTCGTAGGGCACCCGCGCTTCGGCCAGCAGAACGTTCATGTGACCAGGGAGGCGTCCGGCAACCGGATGGATCGCAAACCGCACAGTCTTGCCCTTGGCGCGCAGGCGCTTGGTCAGCTCGCTCACCGATTGCTGGGCCTGGGCCACCGCCATCCCGTAGCCGGGGATGATGATGATCTCGTCGGCATCGTTCAGGGCCGCGGCGACGCTGTCGGCATCGGTGGCGATCATCTCGCCCTCGACCGCCATCTGCGGCCCCGAGGTGCCGCCAAAGCCGCCCAGGATCACCGACACGAAGGCCCGGTTCATCGCCTTGCACATGATGTAGCTCAGGATCGCCCCCGAAGAGCCCACCAGCGCGCCAGTCACGATCAGCAGATCGTTGCCCAGCGTGAAGCCGATGGCGGCCGCGGCCCACCCCGAGTAGCTGTTCAGCATCGACACCACCACCGGCATGTCGGCGCCGCCGATGCCCATGATCAGATGGTAGCCGATGAAGCCCGCGATCAGCGTCACCAGCACCATGGTCCAGATGCCCGCGCCGGCGATATACATGATCCCCAGCAGAACGCACAGCGCCAGCGACGCCGCGTTCAGCATATGCCCGCCGGGCAGCTGTTTGGGCTTGCCGTCGACCTTGCCCGCCAGCTTGCCGAAGGCCACGACCGACCCGGTGAAGGTCACCGCCCCGATGAAGATGCCAAGGAACACCTCGGTCTTCAGGATGCCGATCTCGACGCTGGTCTTCTTGGCCAGGGTGGCCGCGAAGCCCGCCAGCGCGCTCAGGTCGCCGCCGGCCTCCTTCAGCGCGGTCACCGCGCCCAGTTCCAGGTCGGCGTTGAGCCCGATGAAGACCGCCGCAAGACCGACGAAACTGTGCAGCGCCGCCACCAGTTGCGGCATCTCGGTCATCTCGACCCGCTTGGCCACGATGGTGCCGGCGATGGCGCCAAGCGCCACCATCAGGATCACGATGAAATAGTTGCCCATGCCTGGCCCGAAGATCGTCGCGACCACGGCAAAGGCCATGCCCACGATCCCGTACCAGATCGCGCGCTTGGCGCTCTCCTGGCCCGAGAGCCCCCCGAGGCTCAGGATGAACAGAACGGCGGCAGCGATATAGGCCGCCGAAACAAGTCCGATACTCATGTCACTGAACTCCTCAGGATTTCTGGAACATTGCCAGCATCCGGCGTGTCACCAGGAAGCCGCCGACGATGTTGATCGTGGCAATCAGGATCGAGATCGACGCCAGCAGAACCACCAGCCAGTTGCCGGACCCGACCTGCAGAAGGGCGCCCAGGATCACGATGCCCGAGATTGCATTGGTCACCGCCATCAAGGGCGTGTGCAGGCTGTGGCTGACGTTCCAGATCACCTGGAAGCCCACGAAACAGGCCAGAACGAAGACGATGAAATGCGCCATGAAACTGGCCGGGGCAAAGGCGCCCACGATCAGCATCAAGGCCGCGCCCACCCCCAGCAGGGTCACCTGCTGTTTGGTGGCGGCCTTGAAGGCGGCCACTTCCCGGGCCTTCTTCTCTTCCGGCGTCAGTTCCTTGGGCTTTTCCTTGGGCTTCTGCGCCGCGATTGCCGCGATCTTCGGCGGCGGCGGCGGGAAGGTGATCTCGCCCGCGTGGGTCACCGTGGCGCCGCGGATCACGTCATCTTCCATGTTGACCACCGGCTGACCGTCCTTGCCGGGCGTCAGATCGGTCATCATGTGGCGGATGTTGGTGGCATAAAGCGTCGAGCTTTGCGCCGCCATCCGGCTGGGGAAATCGGTGTAGCCGACCACGGTCACGCCATTGTCGGTCACGATCTTCTCGTCCGGAACCGTCAGGTCGCAGTTGCCGCCACGCTCGGCCGCCAGATCAACGATCACCGAGCCCGGCTTCATCAGCCCGACCATGTCCTCGGTCCACAGCTTCGGCGCCGGCCGGTTCGGGATCAGCGCCGTGGTGATGACGATGTCCACCTCCGGGGCCAGCTCGCGGAACTTGGCCAGCTGCGCCTCGCGGAACTCGGGGCTCGAGGGCGCCGCATAGCCGCCCGTCGCCGCGCCGTCGGTCTGTTCCTCGTCGAACTCGAGGTAGACGAACTCCGCCCCCATCGATTCGATCTGCTCGGCCACCTCGGGCCGCACGTCGAAGGCCAGGGTGATCGCGCCCAGCGAGGTCGACGCCCCGATCGCCGCCAGCCCGGCCACGCCGGCCCCCACCACCAGAACCTTCGCGGGGGGCACCTTGCCCGCCGCCGTCACCTGGCCGGTGAAGAAGCGGCCGAAGTTGGCGCCCGCCTCGATCACCGCGCGGTAGCCCGCGATATTGGCCATCGAGCTCAGCGCGTCCATCTTCTGGGCCCGGCTGATCCGCGGCACCATGTCCATGGCGATCACCGTGGCGCCGCGATCCTTCGCGCGCGCCATCAGCGCCTCGTTCGCCGCCGGCCAGAAGAACGAGATCAGGATCTGCCCCTCGCGCAGCAGATCCACCTCGGATTCTTCCGGAGGCCGCACCTTGGCCACGATGTCGGCGCCCGCATACAGCGCCGCCGCATCCGCCACGACCTCGACCCCGGCCGCGGCATAGGCCGCATCCGAAATCCCCGCCGCAGCCCCGGCCCCGGACTCAACCAGACACGCATAGCCCAGCTTGCCCAACTGACCCGCAGACTGCGGCGTCAAGGCAACCCGACACTCGCCAGGATATAACTCCTTGGGTACTCC
>NZ_JBNAFN010000029.1:0-43990 GCF_049800695.1 Fluviibacterium sp. S390
TGTCCGTCGTCAGGGATTTTGGGACAGATGGCTGCGTGATCTAAGAGAGGGTCAGGCTCATCTGTCTGGGTTGATTATGCGGCGGATTTGCGGTGAAGCAACCGTCGCGTTTCGATGGTCTTTCGTTTGATCCTTTCTCGTTGTTGCAGGATGGTCTGGCCACGCCCGAAGTAGACGTCGGCGGGTGTGAGGTTCTGCAAGCTCTCGTGGTAGCGCCGGTGGTTATAGTGATCGACGAAGGCGTCGATCCGCTGTCGGAGGTCGCCTGGCAGGTAGTAGTTTTCCAGCAGAATGCGGTTCTTTAGCGTTTGGTGCCACCGCTCGATCTTGCCCTGGGTCTGTGGGTGATATGGCGCACCTCGAACATGGCCCATCTTCTGATCTTCCAGCCAATCGGCCAGTTCACCAGAGATGTAACTCGACCCGTTATCCGAGAGTAGGCGCGGCTTATGCAGCACTGTTGCTTGATCACACCCTGAAGCCTGCAGCGCGAGGTCGAGCGTGTCGGTCACATCCTCGGTTTTCATCGTTGTGCAGAGTTTCCATGCGATGATGTAACGGCTGTAGTCGTCGAGGATCGTCGATAGGTAGAACCAGCCCCAGCTGATGACCTTCAGATAGGTGAAGTCGGTCTGCCAGAGCTGGTTCGGCCGTGTGGTCTTGTCGTGGAACTCGTCAGCGGCGGACAGAACCACATAGGCCGGGCTGGTGATCAGGTCGTAGGACTTGAGGATGCGATAGACCGAAGCCTCTGACACAAAATACTTTTCCACGTCGGTGAAGCGCACGGCCAGCTCACGTGGCGACAGATCGCTTTCCTTCAGGGCCAAGTCCTTGACCTTCTCGCGCACCGGCTCAGGGATGCGGTTCCAGACACGTGATGGCCTGGGACTGCGATCCTCAAGCGCCTCGGGGCCGCCCGACAGATACCGATCATACCAGCGATAGAAGGTCGTTCTGGGAATGCCGAGCTTGTCCAACGTGCGCCCGGTCGGCAGGTGCGAGCCTTCGACGAGGCGGATGATCTCCAGTTTCTCGGATGCAGGGTATCTCATTCGTCGTCGCCCCCATCCGCGATCATGCTTTTTTTGAGCAGCCGCAGTTCCAGCGCCTGTTCGGCTACGACTTCCTTCAGGTCGCGGGATTCTCGACGCAGATCCTTGACTTCGTTCGATGTCGCCGCGCGGGCCGTATCGCCCGCCAGGCGCTTCTTCCCAGCCTCGAGGAATTCCTTGGACCAACTGTAGTACAGGCTCTGAGCGATGCCTTCGCGGCGGCACAGCTCAGCAATGCTGTCCTCGCCCTTCAGGCCGTCCAGCACGATCCTGATCTTCTCCTCGGCTGAATACTGTTTGCGCGTCGCGCGGCGGATGTCTTTAACGACCTTCTCGCCGTGGCTTTGCTTGGTACCGGGTTTCTGTCTCATCTCCACTCCTTGGTGGTTACGATGTGCCAGAAACCCTCTCTTATCAAATTACCCTAAACTGTCCCATTGGCGCTGACGTCAGACACACGGTGATGTCGCCGCCTCGGTCGGCTTCTATGGTATCGAGGGCTCCAAGCCGGGCGCCTCGGCCACGGCTGTCTATCTGTCGCACAGCCTTATCCCGACCGATTGGGACGGCTATGGGCAACTTCTGGGGCAATGCATCTATGCCAGCAAGCGCTTCTATGCCGCGCTGGTCACCATGGCCGGCCCCAAGGATGTTTTCACCGTCACCCCGTTCCAGCGCTTGCCCGCCGAGAGGGTCGGTGCAACAGCCAGCGAAATCCGCGACCAGTTGGATACCATCCGCAATCGTTTCGTACCGCATTTTTCCGATAGGGATCTTGTTGCGGCGCTGTCGACAAGTCCGACCCTGCTGGAGCTCTTCCGCGAGATGGGATCCGACCAGTGCATCGTCGCCTACAGCTTCAACTTCAAGACCGCGGACGGCCTGAACACCTCGATCGACCTGTTGAACGAAATGAACGAGTTCATGTTCCAGAAGATGAGCGTTCAGACCCTCGATGACAAACTACCTTCGGTCGAGATGATCGTGACCGCCTCAACCTTCGATCCGGAAAACTACGGACAGGCCTTCGTGGACCATTACGCCAAGCGCTGCGGACTGGTCCCGGAACCGGGCAAGGGGATCAAGTTTCTTATCTCCACCAATCAGAACCCGTGGATCACCGCCACGGACGACGGCAACTTCGTTCCACGTCTGATGACCTCGCTCGCCGAAATTGCCCGGGGCGCCGCCGACAAGGTCATCAGCCGCCACGGCCTCACCGCTATGCCAACCGGCAAGCCCTAACCCGAGGGAGAAAAATGAGCGAACATGCCATGCATCACCACATGCCTACCGAACCGGCGCTGGAGCCCCAATTTGGCACCAGGATCATCAATCCGCCACACCAGCACGCCTTTGCGCTGATCGGGCAAGACACCGTCTTTGGCGTCCACATGACCCAATACACCCACGAGGTGCACAAGTATCAGATCATTCTCAAACTGAAGCTGCCCGAGGCGACCCTGCAATCCTACCGCCGCGCACGCAAAGCCTATCCGACCGACTTCATCGTCATGTGCAATGATCTCGACGATCTCTTCACAATCCCTTCAATGGCTGCCCAGGAAACAACGCAGTTTACCGCCAGTATTTTTCGCGGATGGCCAACGGAGATCCCGAAGGACCTGGATGACCCGCATTGGTTTCCCTGGGCTTTGGATGGCGTGAACCCGATGGAGGATTGCCTGCAGTTCAAGGTCGAGGTCGAACGCATTGTGCTCTTTCGCCCCTTTGCCCACCACTACCAGACACCGCAGCACGCCACCTACTACCTCTTTGGTGAAGGGGACGAGGCGCATATGACCACGCTGCAAACTGCCCGTCTTGCCAACGGCCCGCTTGGGCCCGACACCTTCGGTCCCGACTATGATCACGTCCTAAGCCTTAGGGAAGCGCCCGACTGGCTTGACAAGACACTGCTCAAGGCCGGCATCGTCATCTCGGTCCCGTCAGTGCAGATCTACGACCCTGCCACCAATACGTTCAGCATCCCGTGCTCCAACCCGTTCGAAGGTAAGGCCAAAGTCGACGTGCAGTATCGCGGAATGGGACCGGCTCGACCAATCAGGCCGGGGCCAAGCGTGTCGTGCATCACCGGCGTCGCCAATTCCGAAACGATGATCCCCTGCACCGGAGAAGGACAGGATCCGTTGGGCCTCTCACCGATGCCGCTCTCCTACTACAAGGCTTAACAGCAAGGATTTCTATGATGCCGGATTTCGAGAAACAGAATGGCAACGACGAAGTCTGGGACATGATCCTGAACACCGGTCACCCGCTTCTGATCAAGAAACAACGCCGGTTCGGCATTCTGCCCAGCCCACCCCGCTGCAAGCTCTGTCTTGCGCCCTTCAATGGGATCGGCGGCTGGTTCTTACGCCGCCTGGATATCAAGGTATCAAACCGCAACCCGCGCTTTTGCAATGCCTGTGACACGTTCCTGCGCACCTATCCCGGTGGCACCAATGTGACGCTGTCGATGATGTTCGTCGATATCCGAAACTCCGTGCCACTTTCGGAAAAACTCGGCCCCAAAGCCTTTCACGACGTCGTGGCGGGTCTGCGCGATGCCGCGCTCAGGGCAATGGCCAAAACGGACGGCTCGGTGCTGGAATATCACGGCGATGCGGTCATCGGCGTCTGGCCTCCGGGCATTGCCGGCGAGAACCATGCCGCCAAGGCGATTGCCGCGGCCGAAGAGCTTGTCGCGCACCACCCCAAATCGATCTCAAGTGACGACGAAGTGCCAATCGGCATCTCGGTCCACACCGATATGGTCTATATGGGCACGATCGCCTCGACCACATGCGACCTGCAGGAGATCAGTGCCTTTGGCTACGGCGTCAATTTGGCCGCGCGATTGGCGGACAAGGCCGAGGCGGGCAAGGCGCTGGTCAGTGAATCCGCACTTCAGGCCGCCCACCGCGCCATGGATGAACAGCACCGCTGTACCCTGACCCTCAAGGGGATCGACCAGCCGGTGAACGCGCTCGCACTGGGATAGCGGACCTGCCACATTCCAAAGCCGCTCCAGGTTCCATCTTTGACGGCCCAGCCGATCTCGCGGCGGGAAGGCAGGTCCAGGATGACTGCCAGATATAACCACCCCGCGCGGGTCCGTTTGTTGCTGATGTCGCCTGCCCATTTCTGGTTTGGCCCGGTTGCACCGGCGTTGCGGTCCGGCAGGTTCGGGCCGGAACCGGTGACACGGAATTGCGCAAGGGCCGAAGAAAAGGCGGCGCAACAGACGGGCTATTCGACCGGAGTCCACTCCTCCGTCGGGTCAAACAGGAGTATTTCCGTCGCAAGTGCGAGTGTGTCATCGCCGAGATCGGCCTCGTAGACGATCCCCGCCTCGCCCACCAGAAAGCTCATGACGCCGGTGTCGCCGTAGACCGCCGGGTAGGCTACGAGCGCGTGGCTGGCGACCATGTTGCCAGCCACCATGTAGCTGTAGGCGCCACCCGGTGCATTGTCGCCCTGCCCTTGCAGGATGCGGAAGTAGTAGCCCTCGTAAGGTTCCGGGTCGCGATCCTCGCCGTCGAGGTTGTAGCCGGAGAAGTTCGCGCGGGCGATCGAGTCGTTGAACGGGCTCGGTGCCGTACCTGGCGTTTCGGGCCAGTAAAGGCCATCCCGCGCCTCCGGGCTGGACAGGATCGAGGCCGCGAACTCCATCACGCCGTCGCCGTCGTGATCAGCCTCGCGATAGCGGCGCTGGATATCCGGCACACGTCGCAGGATTTCGATGACTTCGAGCTCATGTCGGCCGATGCGGCGCATCAGAACTTCCTCGCGTGCGGCTTCCGCGTCGAAGCTCCAGGACCCTTCGCTCAACATCAACGGCGCCGGGAACGGCCAGAAATCGCGCCCCGCGAAGAGTATGGCCCGATCGTCACCTTCACGTTCGATCCGCAGGACGCGCTGCGCGTCGTGCAGAAAGTCACCCCATATCTGCCGGTCCTCTTCCGCGTTGCCGGAGGAAACGATATCGGCGTTCTCGGGCCCGAAGACCGCGATCACCGCAGCTTCGTTCTTGGTTTCCAGGGCCGAGATCAGCGCGGCGACGGCATCCTCGGGCGTGGAATAGCGCGCGGGCTCGGCCCCGGCGGTTCCAGTGGCAGCGACAAGGGCGGTCAAGGCCCCGGACATGAACAATCTCATCATTTCAGCGTCTCCCGCCCCCGCGCCTACCGCCACCGTGTCCGCCCATGCTGGCGCGGCCACGGCTGGCAGTTGCAGCGGCGCGATTGCCGCCGGAAGGCCGCTTGAAAGTATTCGTACGGCTCGGTGCCCGCGCGGCCGGCGCGCGTTTCGTCGAAGGCCGGTTTAGGGAAGCCGCGCGTTTCGTGGCACTCGACTGCGCGGCGGATGGGCGGGACTTGGACAGCTGCGAGTTGCCCAATTTCGCCGGTTTTGCCCCCGTCGACTTCCGGGTCTCGATCTTGGCGCGCGCAGCCTCGCGGGTGGCGGCATTCGAAATCGAGGCCCGGTCCGCCGGCAACGTGTCGGCGCGCGGACGATCGCCATCGGCGATGCCTTCCCGAATGGTTCCAAGGTCGCCACGGTCAACCTGCGGACGGTCGCTGTCACCTATGCTGATGCGATCACCATCCCCGATCTGCGGACGATCACCATCCCCGATCTGCGGACGATCTCCATCCCCGATCTGTGGGCGGTCTCCATCGCCGATCTGTGGGCGGTCTCCGTCACCGATCTGTGGACGATCGCCATCGCCGATGCCGGGTCGGTTTCCGTCGCCGATGTTGATCTCGCCGTTCCCAATATTGATGTCGCCGCGATCGATGTTGATGTCGCCCCTGTCGATCGTGATGTCGCCGCGATCCCAGTCGATTTTGTCATCATGATCCCAGCCATCCCAATCGTCGTCGAATATCTCGTCAAGGATGATTGCCGTGCCCAACAGGATGCCACCGCCGATGATAACGTCGCCCCAACCGTCATCTTGGTAGTTGCCATATCCGTAGTGATATTCCGGGGTTCCGACCACCGGTGTGGAATAGACAACCTGGCTGTCGTAGACCGGCACATAGACCACGCCCGGGGTGGCCGGGTTGATCACGATTGTGTCTCCCTGCTTTTCCACAACCTGCGCGTCGTTGGTGACGAGATAGCCGTTGTCGATCGCTGTCTGCCGAAGACGCTGGATCGACCCCAGGACGTCGTCGGTCTGCGCGACCACGGCCTCTCCGGCCTGTTCCGTCCAGTCGACGTGTTCGCTCATCCGCGTCACGAGGTCGGGGAAACCCGCGGTAAGTTCCCGAACGCTGCTGTCCCACGGCTGATCCACCGCCTGCGCGGCACGTTCCTCGTCCGATAGCGTTGAATTTTCTTCCACGAAACGCGCCGCCTTCACCACGTCGAGTGGAAAGGTCACGCCAACGAGTAAGGGCGTCAGGACCTGGTCCGGGAGGAGCGCAACCGGTCCGAAAAGGACATCCATCTCGTCGGGTGTAAGCGCGCCCTCTACGGCGACCACATCTCCGAGCGATTCCGCTTGCTCGGCCTGCTGTTCGTCGGTCATGACACCGCCGCTTGCGTCTACGCAGGGGATGGCGAGCGACATGCCCACGGAGACATTTTCCAGGTTGCCGCCGAGGGCATCCCAGTTCGCATCGGCAATGAAGCCGTAAAGTTGCGGATCCCCGTAGGCCCGCTCGGAAATCATGCTGAGCGTATCGCCGCTTTCAACGACGTAGGCTTTCCCGCAGGGGACAGAGCCGTCACCAGCAAGCACCTGCGCCGAGGCAGGCAGGGCGAAAGCGCTCGCGAGAACGGCTGATACGGCCCCGCGAACTGCTGTTCCGCGAACCGTTCCCGCAGCACGGGTCCAGAATGATACTCGAGGCAAAGTCGCCGTCATGGTCTCTGGCTCCCCAATCAAATCCGGTGACCGGAATTTGCGCACGTTCGCCCTCAGCCTATTGTTTGCCGTCAAAATCGAACAGCCCGTTTCTTGCGAAGGTCAATCATTTTGTAGACCGTGAAGTCGCTACACCCAAAGGGTTTCTTTGCTTGCACGTCAATCTTTATTGGCAGAACAAGAACATGAGACCCCGCAAGGTCTTGGATGCGCGCGTCATCTACATGAGGGTTCCCTCGATCACCCACATCGTTTCCGGGAAGCTCCACGGCAGCGTCAACCCGTGGCTCATCAGATAGCTGCCGCTGACCTCGATCTCCTGGTGTTTCAGGATCGGATCGCCGCGGGACAGGCCCGGAGCGTCGGCCCGGTTGATCAGCTCGACCCGGTACGTCGCGCCCCCGGTCAGCCGGGTCAGTTGCAGCGGCCGAGGGGTGATCTGTTGCGACGTTTCGGCCTTGCCTGCGAAGACCACGAAGCGATCACCGCCCCGGGCCAGGTGCTGCTCGGCGAGCACCGCCGGGTCCGGGCTGTCAAGCCGCAGGATATCGGCATGAAACATCCAGTCACGGTTGGCTTTCCACCACGCGGTCACGTCTTTCAGGACGCCTGCCTCCTCCTCGGTCAGCTCGTGCGGGTCCATCTCGAACCCCATGTGCCGCTGCGCCGCCACCCAGGCGCGGAACCGGATGTCCAGCGTGCGGCCCGAAGTGTGGCAGACCCGCGGGCCCACGTGAGAGCCGGTGACCGCCATCGGCAGGAAGATTGCCGAGTTGTGCTGCATCCGCAGACGTTCGATGGCGTCGTTGCTGTCAGAAAGCCAGACGCGATGCGTGCGGCCGAGAATACCGAAATCGATGCGCCCGCCCCCGGAAGCGCAGCTTTCGATTTCTACGTTCGGATGGGCTTCGCGCAACCGATCGATCAGCGCATATGAGCCGCGAGTCTGGGCGGCATCGGGCAGCGGCAGGACGCGGTTGTGGTCCCATTTGACATAGTCGATGTCGTGCTCGCCCAGGATCTTGCTGATGCGGTCGAACAGGAAATCGCGCACGTCCGGCAGCGCCATGTTCAGGGCCTTCTGATGGCGGCCAAGGATCTGATCCTCGCCGCCCGAAGCCCAGTCAGGGTGCTTGCGGTGAATGTCGCTGTCGGGATTGATCATTTCCGGTTCGAACCAGATGCCGAACGTCATGCCGAGGCTTTGGCAATGTTCGATCAATGGCGTCAAACCATCGGGATACTTGCGCGGATCGACCTCCCAATCCGACAACGCGCGGGTGTCGTCGTCGCGGTTGCCGAACCAGCCGTCATCAAGCACGAAGCGCTCGGCGCCAAGGTCGGCCGCGATCTCGGCGATGCCTTTGAGTTTCTCCAGGTTGTGGTCGAAATAGACCGCCTCCCAGCAATTGTAATGCACCGGGCGCGGGCGGCCGGGGTCAGGGAATTTCACCACTACGTCGCGCAGGTGGCGCTGGAAGGCGACGGAGCAGCCATTGATGCCGTCGTCGGAATACACCGCATACAGCGTCGCGGTCTCGAACCGGGTTCGCGCGTCGCTTTCGACGCGGGCGGCGTGGCCGAACTGGACCTGGCGCCGTCCGTCGGGCAGTTCCTCGGCGACCATGCGGTGGCCGCCGGACCATCCGTAATGGAAGGCATAGGCGTCGCCAGCCGCATTGGTCGCCCCCCGGCAGGGGAGGAGAAGACCGGGAAAGTGCTCGTGCCCGGTGCGCCCGGTGCGGTTCTCGCGGTAGCGCATGCCGGGCGACCAGGGGATGCGATTCATCTGGAACTCGCCGCACCAGCGGCCCGAGAAGTCGATCATCTCGTCGGCCAGTTGCGGTGCCGGAAACACGGGCGCCGAGAGCCAGTGCAGATGCGTCGGCGTGTCGGTCTCCAGCACCGCCCTGGCTTCTATCACATGGGTCATGGGATTGATCGCGAAGCTGGCGGTATAGGTCAACCCGTTGGCCGCGTCGCGAAAAGCAAGCGCGATGGAATTGTCGCCGGCCGTGTCCGCAGCAAAGCAGAACTTCGGCAACAGCGGCGTGCCCGAACCATCGCGCAGGATCAGCCCCGGCTGGCCGGGAAAGGTGCGCGTCGCCTCGGGGCAGATCGACAGCTCCGGATTGGCATCAAGCATGCCGCCGGTGACGTCGATCTGGTTGGCGAGGTAGAGGGTTTCGAGGTCTTCACCGTCCGGCAGTCGCGGCCCCCAATAGACCACCTCGGCGAGGTGGTCCTTGCGGGAACCGATAACAAGGGACTGCCGACCGTCGTCGAGACGCCAGCATCGGATCATTTCACAGCACCCAGGGTCAGCCCCGCGATAAAGTGCTTCTGCATCAGGAAGAACATCGCCACCGGCGGCAGGGCCGCCACGATGGAACCGGCGCTCATCAGGTGATAGGCGGCGCGGAACTGAGAATTGAAGCTGGTAATGCCCGCGGTCACAGGCTGTGCGCCCGGCCCTTGCGTCAGCACGATGGCCCAGAAGTAATCGTTCCAGATGAAGGTGAAGATCAGCACGCTGAGCGCGGCAATCGCCGGTTTCATCAGTGGCAGGACCACGTACCAGAAGATCTTCCATTCCGCGACGCCTTCGACGCGGGCAGCTTCGATCAGCGGGAAGGGCAGCTGCCGAATGAAATTGCGCATGAACAGCGTGCAGAACCCGGCCTGAAAGGCGACGTGGAACAGGACCAGCCCGGTCTTGGTGTTATAAAGCCCGAGATCCAGCGTAAGGTCGCGCACGGGCACCATGAGGATCTGGAACGGCACGAAATTGCCCGCGACGAACATGAAAAATATCAACAGGTTGCCCTTGAACCGGTAGATTCCCAGTGCAAATCCCGCCATGCAGGACAGCGCCACCGCGCCGATCACCGTGGGCACGGTAATGAACACCGAATTCAGCATGTAGCGCGGCATGTCGCTTTCGAAGAACACCTTGCCATAGTTGGCAGCGCCCTCGAAAGACGACGGCACGCCCCAATAGTTGCCTTGGGTGAAGTCAACGTCGGGTTTGATTGAGAAGACCGCGACGGCGATCAGCGGGGCCAGCCAGAAGATCAGGGCGATTGGCAGCAGGGCCTGATAGGTCAGTTGCCACGAGCGGGGAGACTTTTCGATCGGGGTCGGGAACATCTCAGTGGCCCTTCTCTTCTTTGTACATCGAGTAGAGGAAGTACGCGATGAAGCAGAGCATGATCATGAACAGCACGACGGCAATCGCAGCACCATATCCCATGCGGAACCCGTATTCGCTGAGCGCCTTTTCGAACATGTAGAAAGACAGGACGCGGGTCTGCCCGAAGGGGCCCCCGTTGGTCATGATCGAGATCAGGTCAAAGGACCGAAGCGCGCCAATGATCGTCACCACGAAAGCGATGAAGGTGGCGGGTTTGAGTTGCGGGACAATGATGTACCACAACATCCTGAACCCCTTTGCGCCGTCCAGGCGCCCGGCTTCGATCTGTTCGGGGTCAACGGCGTTCAGACCGGTGAGGTAAAGGATCATGCAATAGGCGGTTTGCGGCCAGAGGCCGGCGATGATGATGCCGTAGGTGGCCAGCGTCGGATCGCCCAGCACGTTGATTGTTCCGATGCCGAACCAGCCTAGGAAGGTGTTCAAAAGCCCGAATGTCGGGTCGTAGAACCAGGTGAAGACCAAGCCAACAACAACCTGCGAGATCACGAAGGGAAAGAAGAACAGCGACTTGTAGAGTCTGATGCCCGTGACCGTCTGGTTGAGGAACAGCGCGATGGCAAGGCCCACCGGAATGGCCAGAAGATAGAGCACCAGCCACTTCAAGTTGTTCCACAGTGACACCTCGAAGGCGCTGTCGTCCATCAGTTCGCGGTAGTTTTCCAGGCCGACATAGGTCGGCTCGCTCAAGCCGTCCCAATCATAGAGCGAGATAGAAAAGCTCTGGTAGATCGGGAAAATGACATAGAACAGGAAAAACAGGATTGCCGGAGCAAGAAACAGCCATGGGGTGATGGCGATCTCGTTGCGTTTGTAGAAAGACCGCCGGGGCGGCTCGTACTGATCGACGGGGAGATCTGGCGAAGTGGTCGACATGACACGCCTTTCCTGGTCAGGCAGGCCGCGAGGGCACGCCCTTGCCACTTTTCTGATGGCCCGCCCGGGGCTGTCCCCGGGCGGGCCGGTCAGGTCACTTGTAGACCCGCGTGGAAACCTTATCGAGACGGTTCAGGATGTCGTCGAGGTTGTCGGGGAACACCATGAACTCTTGCAGGCCCTGCATGGCTTCGGCGGCCATTTCCGCCGGGAAGTCGCGATCAAAGAACTGCGCGACGCCGCCGGGACTGTTGGTCGACAGCATCTCGAAGCCCTCTTTCAGGAACTTGTCGTCATCGACCGCAGCCTTGGCGTTGATCGGCAGTTGCTGCAGGTTCGAACCATTGTTGATCTCGGTCTGGACGTCAGCCGAAACGACGTACTTCAGGAAGGCGCGTGCCGCGTCCTTGTTCTGCGCGCCTGCCGGGATGTGGAAGGTGTCGGTCGGCGCGTCTTCGGCCAGCGGGATCGACGGGTCCATCGGCGGGAACTGGTAGAAATCGAGCTTGCTGTCGTCGAGCCCGGATTCGCGCAGCGGCGCGACCGCGAAGTTGCCGATCAGGATCTCCGCCGCATCGCCAGAGACGATGAAGGGCAGCGCTTCCTGCCAGCTATAGGTCTGGTGGTTGTCGACGAACGCGCCCATGTCGATGAGCTCTTTCCAGTTGGCAAAGGTCTGGCGAACGCTGTCGTCGGTCCATTTGATCTCGCCCGCCGCCAGCTTCATGTGGTGATCAAAGCCATTGGTGCGCAGGTTGAGATAGTCGAACCAGCCGCCCGCAGTCCAAAGGAACTTGGTGCCGATGGTGTAGCATTTCTTGCCGGCGTCCAGGATGGCCTGACAGTTGGCCTTCATCTCGTCGAATGTGGTGGGCTCTGTCAGACCCAGTTCGTCGTAGATGTCCTTCCGGTAGTACATGCCCCACTGGTAGTAGGTATAGGGCACGCCCCACTGCTTGCCGTCGATGGTCATCGCACCCTTGGTCGAGGCGAGGTTTTCGGCGATTTCGGGGTCCTCCCAGAGATCCGAAACATCTTCGAGCAGATTGGCCCGGACGTAGGGCCCCATCCGATTGGCCGCATACCAGGTCGCAACGTCCGGAGAATCCGCGGTCAGGAAGTTGCGGATCTGGGTTTTATAGGCCTCACGGTCGATGACCGTGGTTTCGATGGTGAGGTCAGGATGCATCGCGCCGAACTCGGCAATCATCTTTTCCATCGTCGCCCGCGGCGCGGGGTTCGACGTGTCGAGAAAGATCTTCAGATCGCCCGACAGCGGTGCCGAATGCGAGTCAGCAAAGGCCGCGCCCGCCATCAGGTTCGAGACTGCCAGACCAGCAATCGTCCATGTCTTCATCGTTTTCATAGGTTTCATTTGCGTCCTCCCAGGCGCTTCCGGCTCATTATTTGAGACACGATTTTGATTATTGATTAAATGTATTCGATGGCGCTAACGTGTCAACGGTCTATTGGGGAGCGCCTTATGGCCGAAAAAGCGAGTTTTCACGGTGAAGAGCCTGCCGGCGTCGCGACCGTTGGCAAGGCCATCGAAGTGCTCGATCTGATCTATGATTTCGGTCGCCCGGTGCGGTTCAAGGAACTGCAAGCGGCCAGCCGGTTCCCCAAGCCGACGCTGTACAGATTCGTGCAGACACTTACCGAACACGGCATGTTGAGCTTCGATCCCGATCGCAACGTCTACTTCCTTGGCATTCGCCTGGTCCGCCTGGCCCATGCCGCGTGGCGTCATTCGATGATCGCGCCGGTGGCGCAGCCGCATCTGAGCGCGCTGGCCAATCAGATCGGCGAAGCTGTGTATCTCTCGCGGCTCGATGGTGGCCACTGTGTCTGCCTTGACCGTGGCTCGCCGGACGACCTTGCCGGCGTGTTCCAGGACGTCAATCGGGTCTACCCGAGCTATTGCACGGCTGTCGGCAAGGCGATGCTGGCCTGCCTGCCGGAAGACGAGCTTGACCGGGCCCTGACGCAACAGAGCTTTCACCGGATGACGGACGCAACCATCACCAAAGAGGCCGCGTTGCGCAGGGAACTCGACCAAACCCGAGAGCGCGGCTATGCCATCGAAGACGAAGAACATATCCGCGGCATCCTTGCTGTTGCGGTGCCGATCGTGACGCCAGGCGGCAGTCTTCTGGGGGGGCTGGGCATTCACGCGCCGGACCGGCGAACCGATCTTGCGAAACTCAAAAGCCAACTGCCGGAGATCCAGAAAACCGCCGGAAAGATCGCCCGGGATGCCGCCGACTGGAGCTTTCCCGAAGCCAATCAAAACAACACAACATCAGGGATTTGAGTCATGACCGGAGTGACACTCAACAATGTCGTCAAGCGCTACGGTGGCACGGTGCAAGTGATCCACGGCGTCGACCTGAAGATCGAGGACGGCGAATTCTGCGTCTTCGTCGGCCCGTCGGGCTGCGGCAAGTCCACGCTGATGCGCATGGTGGCCGGTCTGGAAGAAACCACCGAGGGCACGATCCACATCGGCAAGCGCGACGTGACACGGATGGACCCGGCCGAGCGCGGTGTGGCGATGGTGTTCCAGACCTACGCGCTTTATCCGCACATGACGGTCGAGGAAAACATGGGGTTTGGCCTGAAGATGAACGGTCACCCCAAAGACGAGATCAAGGCCAAGGTGTCCGAGGCCAGCCGGATCCTGAAGCTTGACGAATATCTCAAGCGCAAGCCCGCCGCGCTTTCGGGCGGCCAGCGCCAACGCGTCGCCATCGGCCGTGCCATCGTGCGCGGGCCGGAGGTGTTCCTGTTCGACGAGCCGCTGTCCAACCTTGATGCCGAATTGCGCGTCGAGATGCGGGTCGAGATCGCGCGGCTGCACAAGGACATTGGCGCGACGATGATCTATGTCACCCACGATCAGGTTGAAGCCATGACGATGGCCGACAAGATCGTCGTGTTGCGCCTGGGCAAGATCGAACAGGTCGGCGCGCCGCTCGATCTGTATCGCGATCCGGACAACAGGTTTGTTGCCGGCTTCATCGGCTCCCCTGCGATGAACTTTCTGAAGGGCAAGGTGAATGCGCAAGGCACCGTCGATGTCCCCGCGCTGAAGTCTGCGGTACCCGTGCCGGTCAAGATGCCGCCGCCGGGAACCGAAGTGATCTTTGGCATTCGTCCCGAACATGTCGTGGTCAGCGAGGGCGACACCATGTCGATCGAACTGACCGAAGCGTTGGGCGGAGTGTCGTTCGACTATATCCAGGCTGACACCGGCGAACGGCTGATTGTCGAAGAACGTGGCGATCACAGGTCTTCGCCGGGTGCGCGGGTGAACCTGAGCTTCGATCCGGCGCGGTGCTATCTCTTCGATGCCGCAACCGAAGCGCGCATTCGCTGACATCTCGGACGCTCACCTTCGGTCCGGGCGCGACTTCGATGCGGTCTATCACTTCACCGCCTTGATCGCGGTGGGGGGGAGGTCGTCGTGCCCCTGCCGGAGATCGATGCGCTGGGGCAGAGCGTATTGGACGCCGGAGCGATCGGAGCGCGGCTGACGGGCGGCGACCTGAATGCGTCGCGATTTGACCTGACGGTTTTGGAGCAAGACGCATGAAGCGAACTCTTGGCACGTGTTATTATCCCGAGCACTGGCCGCGCGAGATCTGGCAAGAGGACGCGCGCAGGATGGTTGAGGCCGGTCTGACATGGGTGCGGATTGGCGAGTTCGCATGGTCGCGACTTGAGCCTGTTGCGGGCACGTATGACTTTGACTGGCTGGACGATGCGATCGCGGTTCTGGGTGCGGCGGGGCTGAAAGTGGTGCTTGGGACGCCGACGGCGACGCCGCCACGGTGGATGATTGACCGCCATCCCGACATGTTGGCGGTGGATGCCGACGGGCGGCCGCGCAAGTTCGGCTCGCGCCGTCATTATTGCTTCAGCCATGAGGGCTACAAAGGCGAATGCGCGCGCATCGTGACGCGGTTGGCAGAGCGCTACGGGCGCAATCCCCATGTCGCCGCGTGGCAAACGGACAATGAATACGGATGCCACGACACGACGATATCCTACAGCGATGCGGCGCGGGATGCGTTTCGCGGCTGGTTGCGCAGCCGATACCCAGGGCAGGGGAACGACGGCGACATCGAAGCGCTGAACGCGGCCTGGGGCAATATCTTCTGGTCGATGGAATATGGCGATTTCGATCAGATCGACCTGCCGAATCTGACGGTCACAGAACCGAACCCGTCCCACCTGCTTGATTTCCGGCGCTTCAGTTCGGATCAGGTGGTGGCATTCAACCGGCTTCAGTCAGAGATCATCCGCGCACATTCGGATGCGCCGATCGCGCATAATTACATGGGACGGATAACCGATTTCGACCACTACGATGTGGGCGCGGATCTGGATATTGCCAGTTGGGACAGCTATCCGCTGGGGTTTCTGGAAGATCGGGTTCCGGCGACGGTCGCACAACAGCAGGCCTATGCGCGCCAGGGGGATCCGGATTTTCAGGCGTTTCACCATGAACTCTACCGTGCGGTCGGGCGTGGGCGCTGGTGGGTGATGGAACAACAACCCGGACCGGTGAACTGGGCGCCGTATAATCCCGCGCCCTTGCCCGGGATGGTGCGGCTCTGGAGTTGGGAAGCCTTTGCACATGGGGCCGAGGCGGTGTGTTATTTTCGCTGGCGTCAGGCGCCCATGGCGCAAGAGCAGATGCACGCCGGATTGCTGCGATCCGATAGTGTTGATGCGGCAGGGATAATTGAAGCGCGGCAGGTTGCGGAAGAACTGGCCGGCGCGCCGGACGTCAGCCCGTCGCAACCTGACGTTGCACTTATCTTTGACTACGAAGCAGAATGGGCCTGGGCGATCCAGCCCCACGGCGCGGGCCTCAGCTATTTTGAATTGGTGTTTGACACCTATCGCGCGCTGCGCCGCCTGGGCTTGTCAGTGGATATCCTGCCAGCCAGACCAGACCTGCTGGATGGCTACAAGCTCATTGTTGCGCCCGGTTTGATGCACATGACGGAGGCGTTGAAAGCAGCGCTGAACGACAGCGGTGCAACCGTCCTGATCGGCCCGCGCAGCGGCGCACGGGATGCCACGATGCGCACGCCGGTTCCATTGCCCCCGGCCATGCCGGGGCTGGATGCAACGGTGATTTTCGTCGAAAGCCTGCGCCCGGATCTGCCGATCGGGCTGGAAGGCGGCGGCGCGATCCGCAGCTACCGGGACGTTCTGGAGACCACCGCAGAAATTCTGGTGCGGACCGAGACCGGCGAGGCCGCGCTGGTGGCTCAAGGTCAAATCCTCTATGCCGCCGGGTGGCTTGATCCCAGTGCGATGATGCGCGTCTTGCGACTGGCCTGTGCGCGGGCCGGGGTTGAAACGATGGACTTGCCTGGCGGCGTGCGGTGTCGCGACACCGGGACGGAACGGTTCTGGTTCAATCATGATACCGAGGCGCATGAGGTGGCGGGCTTGACCCTGGACCCTGTCTCTGTGACCCGCGCACGTCTGGCCTAGATGTCCTGTCGGGGTTCGCGATCAGCCCCTTTCCGCTGCCTTCAACAGCTTGCCAAGCGCGCCATCCAGTGTGGCGATCTCGTCCTCCGAAAACGCCGCCAGCAGTGTCTTCTGCGTCTCGACATGCTCGCCGACCGCAGTGTCGATCAGATCGAAGCCCTTTTTCGTCAGCTTCGCCACCGCACGGCGGGCGTCGTTCCGGTCGGTTGTCCGCGTGACCAGGCCCTGCCTGGCCAGTTGCTCGATACGCTTGGCCCGGAACACAAATACGGCGCCGGCAAAGGGGTCCTCCCTCAGTGCCGACTGCACGACCGCCGCGAGGCCGTCCTGGCCCTTCCGGAAATCGACGAGATTCGTAGCAATCAGGATCCGCACGCGGTCGGACGGGATCATGCGAGCGCGCGCACCACGGCTGCGATCCGCTCCGCGGGCGCGCCTGCAGCCGCCACCAACAGTGACACGAACTCCACGGCGTCCTCGGGTGCGGGCAGCACCAGCTTGCCGTCCCGTGCCATCCTCCGCCATGACGAAAGCTGGTTCGCCAACACCCCGTGGCGCGTGGCAACAGCATTCACCGACGCGCCCGGCTCCAGCGTCTCTGCAACGATCGCCGCCTTCTGGCTGCTCGGCCGTTTCCGGTTCCGTCGCTTCTCACCATGGTTCGTGAGAACCGCAAAATGCGTCTCCACTGAGAAACTTACTCCATCCGATCAACAGGGAGTGCAGAATCTCAGATCATGCAGCGGCGCGATACGTGGGGCCCAGGCGGCGCGTACAGATCAACAGCTTGCAGATTGATCAAGGAAGCCGACCAAACGTCGCTGGTCACAAACTGTCCGGCCTTAAGGTGTCATTCTGCCCCCAGCCGGAGCAGACCCCAAGTTACCGCTGCTTTGGCGGCTTGCCTTGCCCGGATTGGGCAATCTGTGGATCAACATGCTGAAGGACACGGCGCCGGTGTCGGTCATCGCATTGGATGATCTGATGCGGATGACAAAGGTGGCAGTGGGCGTCACGAAGCAGCCCTTCACATTCTATCTTGTGGCCTGCCTGATCGACTGGGGGCTTCGCCTTGTTCCGGTGTGGTTCCGGCGCGAATGGAACGGCGCGCCAACTGCGGCTTTCGGAGGGCATGAGATGAACCCGATCGACGTTATCGTACAATACTGGCCCCGCTTGCTGGACGGTACATTGATGACGATCAAGCGCACGCTGCTTGGCGCCTTGATCGCGGCATTCTTTTCGCCAATCTTCGCACTGATCCGGGTGGTTTACCCGCATGCGTATCGCATCGCTTGGCCAGGTTCGGGCAACGAGGTGATCCTGCTGATGGAGGCGAGTGCATTGGCAAGCGTTGTGACGGTCTTTGATATCATGGGCCGCACCCGGCAGGTATTCTCGAAGACCTTCGACTTTTCAGTCTATCTGTGGGCGGCCCTGATCCATCTGTGCATCACCGCGATCTTTGTATTGATCTGGCGGCAGGCGGAACGCAGGCTTAGCCGCCACATCGATGCCCGCAACAAACCGCGCACGGCTACGATGCGCATGAGGGATACCCAAGGATGAACCCGTCGGAAACTGTTCTGAAAGCCGAAGATATATACATTTCCTTTGGCGAGCTTGAAGTCCTCAAGGGTATTTCGCTTGAGGCGCGCAATCATGACGTCATCTCGATCCTGGGCGCGTCGGGGTCGGGTACGTCGACCTTTTTGCGCTGCCTTAACGTCCTTGAAACGCCGACCTCGGGCAAGGTACCGGTCCATGGCGAGGAAGTTCTGGTGCGCAACGGAAAACCGCAGAATGCCCGCCATATCGAGAGTACCCGCAGCCGTCCGGGCACGGTGTTTCAGCAATTCAATCTCTGGACTCATCGCACGATTCTGAAAAATGTGATGGAAGGTCCGGTACAGGTCAAACGCGTGGCCAAGGCCGAGGCGCTGCTGAAACGGGTCGGATTGCAGGATCGCATGCAGATGTATTCCTCGCAGCTTTCGGGCGGGCAGCAACAGCGTGTGGCCATCGCGCGTGCGATGGCAATGGAACCCGATGCGATCCTGTTTGACGAACCGACATCGGCGCTTGACCCCGAGTCGGTGGGTGAAGTGCTGAAGGTCATGCAATCGCTCGCTGCGGAAGGACGCACGAGATGGGACTTGCCCGGGATGTGTGGTCCAAGGTTGTGTTCCTGCACGAAGGCCGCGATACCGAACAGGGCCCGCCAGCCGAGATGTTCACCACCCCCAAGACCGAAGGGTTGGACCGCTTCATCGCCAAGGTCAGCAGCTAGCGCCCTGACCTGTTGCGCGTCCCGAAATCGCATTCATTACAGGTGAAACCCATGCCCGAAAACCCAATCGCTTCATCGGCTGGTGCCTTGCGCGGCGGCATCCTGATCGAGGCTGCCGAACTGAGGATCGTGAGCCTGCCATTGCTGACACCATTCGTGATCTCGACCGGCACGATGACCTGCAAGACATTCCCATTGCTGGTGCTGAAAGGCGAAGGATTGCAGGGTGTGGCCGAGGCGGTGATGGACCCGACGCCCGACTATCTTGAGGAAACCATTCCCGGCGCAATCGCCTTTTTGCGCGATGTGCTGTTGCCTTCCATCGTCGGCAAGCGGTTTGCTTCGCCCTACGAACTGGAACCCTACCTGGTGCCATGGCGGGGACACCGGATGGCCAAGGCCGTCGTCGAAATGGCGTTCTGGGACATGTGGTCGAAAAGTCTGGGCATTCCGCTGAAAACTGCCCTTGGCGGTGTTCGCGAACATGTCGATGTCGGTGTGAGCCTTGGGATTGCAACGATTGAGAAAACCCTTGATCGCATCGAAGAAGCGCTTGCCGACGGCTACAAGCGCACCAAGCTGAAGATCGCGCAGGGCCATGACGTCAGGATTGTCGAGGCCGTCCGCAACCGGCACCCAGAGATCAAGCTGACCGTGGATGCCAATACCGACTATGGACTGGCCGACCTTCCGGTCCTGCGAGCGCTCGATGAATTCAACCTTGATTACATCGAGCAGCCCCTGGCCTTTGACGATATCCACGATCACGCCCAGGTGCAGGCGGCGCTGAAAACGGCAATCTGTCTGGATGAGAGCATCCGCAGCGCCAGCGACACGCGCAAGGCGCTGGAGGCACGGGCTGCACGGGTGATCAACATCAAGGTCGGGCGCGTCGGCGGGTTCGCCGCCGCGCGGGCCATCCACGACATCAGCGCGGCCTTTGGGGCGCCGGTGTGGTGTGGCGGCATGCTGGAGGCGGGCATTGGCCGCGCGCACAATATCCATCTGGCAACGCTGGCGAACTTCACCAAGCCCGGTGATACCTCAAGCGCCAGCCGCTATTTTGAACGTGACATCATCAATGAGCCGCTGGAGGCCAAAAACGGCGAAATGCCCGTGCCAGAAAACGGCCCCGGCATCGGCGTGACGCTTGATCGTGAATTCCTGGAGACCGTCACCGACCACGTTGAGGAGTTTGGGACATGAACCAGTCCACGGCTGACCTGACAATACGCGAATTGAATTCGGTTGATGAACTGAAAAGCTCTGAGGCGTTTCAACGCGAAGTCTGGGGCGAGGACGACCCCGCCGACAACTCCGACATCATGCTCGCGCTGCAACATGAAGGCGGATTGGTTGCCGGTGCGTTTGCCGACGGACGTATGCTGGGGTTTCTCTTTGGTTTTCCAACACGTCAGCCCGACATTCAGCATTCACACCGCTTGGCCGTGCATCCGGACAGCCGCGGCATGGGGTTGGGTGCAAAGCTGAAATGGTACCAGCGTGACTGGTGCCTTGAGAGAGGCATCACCATGGTACGTTGGACATATGATCCGCTGCGCCGTGTGAATGCGAGCCTGAACATCGCACGATTGGGGGCGACGGCCGGGACCTATCTTCTGGACTACTACGGCAAGATGGAGGGCATCAACGCTGGTGTCGCCTCGGACCGTTTGCTTGCCGAATGGCACCTGACCGCGCCAGATGTCGTGCAGCGTGCAAGCAATCCGCTCACCCCGCCAGCCAGCGGCGATGACCTTCGGGTCGCAATCCCTGCCGATTTCGGCGCACTTTTGTCCAACGATCCCAAGGGGGCCTTGGCCGAACGCCTGCGTGTGCGCGCAGCGCTTACTGCTGCTTTCGCGGACGGGTTTCGCGTTTCGGGCTTTGACACAGAAACCTGCGAGTATCTGTTGACCAGGAGGTCAGACCCGGCATCCGGCCGTCACGCATAGACCGTGCCGAAGCAGGCCGTTCTGTCGGTTGGACACCCGCATGGGCACAAAGATCGTCGGGAGCCCGGCGATTTCCATAAACCGCCTTTCGTGACGCTGGGGGCCGAAATGACCCCGACCAGAAACCGATGTGTTTCTGTCGGCTGGAGGCGCCCGACCGCGTACTGTCGCCAAAGCGCAATTGTCGGCCTTGATCTGCGAACGGGTGGTAAAGGGTGCGGGCCAGATGATCGTCGGGCCGGGGACGGCCGCCAGTTACACGGCCCCGCGCACCCTTTCCGCGACGACCTGCTGTTGCTAGCTTTGCGCGAGCCCTCGCGTGGCACCCCGCTTTCCGGACCTGGTCGAGCCGCGGCAAGAGGCGATCATTCCGACAGTTTGATCGGACCCCATTCCGGGTAGCTGTCGCAGGGAGACGGGTTCTCGGGGTGGAATCCGCCACCCAGGTGCCGGATGATCCCGGCCACCGCGTTAAGCGAAGTTTGCACCGCCCCTTCGACCCAGGCCGGTGTCCAGCTGACGCCGTCGCCGGCCATGAAAATGCCGCGTTCGTGCGGTGGCAGGTCGTCCTGCATGAAATGGCCGAACATCCTGTGATTGTAGCGATAATGCCCAGGCAGGGCGCCCTTGAAAGCACCCAGGAAGTTGGGATCGTCCTCCCAGCTGACGGTGATCGGATCGCCAAGGATATGGGACCGGATGTCAACGCCGGGGTATATGTTCGCCAGCGATGAAAGCGCCAGTTCCACCCGCCGTTCCACCGTCAGGGGAAGCACTTTCAGCGCGTCGGTCATCCAGGAATAGCTCAGGCAGATGACCGAGGGCTTGTCGGGACCGTTGTCGAACAGATACGTGCCGCGGGTCATCCGGTCGGTCAGGGTCATCGACATCACGTCGCGTCCGGTCTTCGGATCCTTGTCCTTCCAGAACGGCCGGTCGACCATCACGAAGGTCTTGGCCGACTGCATGTAGCGGGTCCGGTCCAGCGCCATCCACAATTCATGCGCAAACAGGCGCTCCTCGGTCTCGATCACCGTGGACAGCAGGTGGCTCTGGCAGGTGACAAGTACCACGTCGAAGGACTCTGCCCGCTTCCACTGATCGGTGACCTCGAACTTGTCGCCCTGCCGCCTGATCCGGACGGCGCCCGACCGGGTGGCCCCGCCGTTCAGCTTGCACAGCGTGGTGCCGGCGGGCCAATGGGTCAGATTGTCGGGAACATGGGTCCACAGCAGGTGCGGCACCTGACCGACCCCGCCCACCATGTAACGCTGGTGGTCGTCGCATTCGGTCACGTTCACCCGAAGGATTTCCAGCATCGAATTGGGGAAATCGGAATCCCAGCCGCCGGTGCCAAACCCGACCTGGCCGAAGACCTCGCGGTGGTGGAACGACAAGGCCTGGAAGGCCTCGGATGAGGCGACGAAATCATAGAAAGTGCGTTCGTCCCATTGCTCGACAATGGGGTTCCAGATTTCCTTGACCCGGGCGCGGTCCCGGTCGCGGATCGCCTGTTTCAGGGCGGAGAAATTCGCGCCATCCTCCAACGCCTTGTCATAGGCCTGCGCGACCTCGTGAAACAATGGCGGAAGGTCGGTCAGGGTCTCGGCGTAATGGGTCTTGCCCAGCAGGTCGATGACGGTCGAGCCTGCGGCCGGGGTCAACGGGTTTGGAAACGGTTCGCTCTGGACCCCCAGCTTGTCGACATAGGTATAGAACCCGGTGGACGAGACCGGAAATCGCATGCCGCCCAGCTCTGCGATGACCCCATCGGCCCCTTCGAAGTGCTGCGAGCGCAGGCGACCGCCGAACTGGCCCGCCTCGAACACCACCGGGCGGGCGCCGAGCTTCATCAGCTCGTAGCCCGCGATGATCCCCGCAGCGCCCGAGCCGATGATCGCAACCTTGGCGCCATGGGCGGTTTCCGGCAGATGGCCCAAACCCTTGGGATGCGTGATCCAGTCGTCATAGGCGAATGGAAAATCCGGGCCGAAGACAGAGACTTTATTCATCGATTTGACCTTTGGCTATGAGGCGCTCGTACAATTCCGGACGTCGGTCGGCGCGGTGGTTTTGAAGCTTGCGGCAGGCCGCAAGCGCGACATGATCCAGGGTCGCGCACAGCAGGTCAGGCGCATCTCCGGAGGCCCGCGCAAGGTCGGTGCCGTCCGAAGCGCAGATGCAGGACAGGCCGCCGTAGTCGAATTCCCCTTCGGCGCCGACGTAGTTCGCATAGGCAAGATAGACCGCGTTTTCCTCGGCGCGGGCCGGGACCAGCCGGGTGGCGACAGTGTCGAAGGGCTTCATGTTCGCGGTTGGCACGAGGATCAGATCAACCCCTTGCAGGGCCAGGTTGCGGGCCACTTCGGGAAATTCGATGTCGTAGCAGATCGCCAGGCCAATGGACCAGCCGTTCAGATCAAAGACCCCGGAAAGCGCCGCGCCCGCGGCGAACTGGCGTCGATCGACGCCCCCGTAGAGATGGGTCTTGTGATAGCGTTGCCGCTCGACCCCTGCCGCATCGATCACGATGACGCCATTGTACGGATTGTCTGGTCCCGGCAGCGCAAGGCCCACGACCAGCGCGACCCGGTGTTTCTTGGCAATGGGTTTCAGCGCGTCAATCAGGGCATCCGCCGAAGCGGCCAGCGTCTTGCACCGATCGGGACCGACATTGTACCCGCCCAAGGTCATCTCTGGCGTCAGGACCAGCTGGGCACCCTGGGCCTGGGCCCGCCGCGCAGTTTGGTCCAGCGCCGCCAGCGCCTGGTGTGGGTCATGTAGCGGAGAGGTTTGCCAGAGTGCGATTTTCAACGGGGGGTCTCTTTTCGCTAGCATACGACACAACTGCCTGGTTCTTCAATTCTCCAATGGGAGAAAGACGCCAAAGGGACGGCTGAAGCACTGTAGCCTTGCGGACGCGAAGCCTACGAAACAATGGGGCTTTTGCATTTCGTCATGCAGCGCATGTCGCCCGTGCAGGCGATGACCTCTGCCGTGAGCACCGCCCCCATCCTTGGCCGTGAGCGGATGAGGGTGCTGGTCGAACAAATTACACCAGGTCTTGGGGCACAACCCAAGCACAACATGTGGGAGGTCGAGTTCTTCACCACTACGGGTCGTTTTTGCGGGCCACCGAAACGTTTGAGTTTTAGCAACCCTTGCCAAGCCGTTTGAAGTCAGCTGCTGCTCATCCCGGCAAGCATGGCCCCGAGGGCGACGATGTGGATCAGCATGATCGCGCGGTCATTCCAGAGCACGCCGACAGCGAACCAGCCGAGGACGCCCACGAGAAACAGGTAGAGGTTCCAGGGCGTCCAGCCGAAGGCCGTGGCCGTGTAGCCCATGATCTGGATGATCGAGGCGACCCATTTGACGGTGAAGGCGAGCCGTCCCGTCGCCGGGGCGGCGAGAACGTGATCAGATGGCACGGGTCACACCTCCGTCGATCCGCAGATTCTGGCCGGTCATGTAGGCCGCTCCATCCGATGCCAGCCACGAGATCAGCGACGACACCTCCTCTGCGCGCCCGTAACGGCCCATCGGGATGCGGGCGCGGCGATCCTCTATCTCGGGCAGGCTGTCGATGAACCCCGGCAGGACGTTGTTCATGCGGATGTTCTTGCCCGCGTATTTGTCCGCGTAGAGCTTCGTGAACGCGGCCAGGCCCGCGCGGAACACACCAGAGGTCGGGAAGAGCGGGTCAGGCTCGAAGGCCGCGAAGGTCGATATGTTGATGATCGCGCCGCCGCCCTGCGCCTGCATCAGCGACGTGACCAGCCGCGCGGGCCGGATCACGTTCAGCAGATAGACTTCCATTCCCGTGTGCCAGTCGTCGTCGGATATATCCAGGACCGGGCCTTTGGGGCCATGTCCGGCAGAGTTGATCAGCACGTCGATACGGCCCCAGCGGTCGGTGGCACCTTGCACCAGTGCCTTCAGATCGTCCGCGTCCCGGTTCGATCCCGTCACGCCGAAACCGCCCAGCTCCTGACCGAGCGCCTCACCCTTGCCGGAAGACGACAATATCCCGACCCGGAAACCGTCTGCCGCCAACCGACGGGCGGCATCGGCCCCCATTCCACTGCCGCCAGCCGTGATCAATGCTACTTTTTCTACTGACATCGCGCGCTCCAATTCTGTCCTGTCGCCAATCTAGGTCTTTCCCGGTTCGGTTTCGCGCCAGATTTGATCTTGTCTGACAGTAACATTACTATCGTCAGATGACCCAACTTCCGCCTCTCAACGGCTTGCGTGCTTTCGATGTGGCGGGCCGTCATCTCAATTTTCGCGCTGCCGCCGAAGAGATGGGCGTGACGCAGGGGGCGGTCGCCCAACAGGTGCGGCAGCTCGAAGCACATCTGGGCGTGAAGCTCTTCGAAAGATTGCCCAAGGGGCTGGCGTTTACGGCTGCGGGACGCGGGTATCATACGCTCGTCGCCACAGCCTTCGACGACCTGCGCGCCGCCACCGAGACCCTGCGCCCCGAGCCGGGCAAGGTTCTGGTCAGCGTCACGCCGACATTCGCGGCGAAGTGGCTGATGCCCAACCTGCCGGAGTTCTCGGCCGCGCATCCGGAGATCGACCTTGCGGTTCTTGCCACCGAAAGGGTGTCGCGCTTTCACGGCGACGGGATCGATCTGGCGATCCGTCAGGGAAAGCCACCCTTTGGTGCGGCGTTGGAGGTTGTTCGGATTTTTCGCCAGGAGATCATCGCGGTCGCGTCACCCGCCCTTGTCGGCGGGCACAGCTTGCCACTCGATCCTGAGGCGCTGTCGTGCTTGCCCAAGCTGCACGATGCCCATGGTCTCTGGCCCGCCTTCCTGAGGCATTTGAATGTCGAAGATCGCGGCGGACGCGGTCTGCGGTTAAGCCAGACGGCTCTTGCCATGGACGCGGCTCTCTCGGGGCAGGGGATTGCGCTCGTCAGCAGCTTCCTTGCGACGCGCGACATTGCCGAGGGCCGTCTCGTGCAGGTCTGTCCGGATACCCTCCCGGGGGAGCATGATTTCTATCTACTGGCCGAACGCGGGGCGAAGCGTGGATCGGCCGTCCAGGCCACTTTTGACTGGTTCGCCTCGAAAGCTGATGCGAACGTATAGAGGTGGCCTTGTCGTGGCGGCACGTCAGCTTCTGCACCGATGCGCCAGCTTGCCGAGGAACAATCCGTCAACAATTGGGGTGAAGGAACCTGCCATCATGCGCTTTGCTGTTCATGGCAGATCAGAGATGAGTCTTCGGGCGACAGCGGCTCGGAAAGCAACGTGCAAAATCCCCCGGAACTGGACGCTTTGTAATGGATGCAGGTTTTGCAAACGCCGAAGGCACGTCCATCGTTTTGCTGTACGAACCGTCTGAGAACCTCGGTCAACGTTGCCTGCAAGGCTTGTTTCTTCGAGTCGCTCAGCTCCGAAAGACAGTGATCCAGGTTACTAACCGTCTGTGCAATTCCTTCTCCCTTGGGGGTCAATGCAAAGCTAATGGTCCGTTTGTCGCGACTAGAGCGCAGCTCGGACACGTAACCCTTTTGTTGCAGCGATTTGAATGACTGCGAGATCGTGCCTCGGGTCGTTCCCAGATATTCGGCGACATGCGAGGGGCTTCGAGAAAACCGGTTGGCCCGCCCAAGATAGGCCAACACCGCACGTTGTGTCGGATTCAGATCGCCGTCCCAGCCGGATGCCGCATCAAGGCGCGCCAGCCGGTTGATCAGTTCACGAATGTAGAGATCGGTCTCCATACCCTCTAGTAGCGACTCGAAATAATCATTGCAATAGTTTCGACTCGCTACTAATAAAAACACACAATCCATAAAGGAACCGGCCATGAAACTCTCCCTCTACATTGCGACCACACTTGCCCTGACCAGCGGTGCCGCCTGGGCGGATGGCGAACACGCCCATGCAGTCACGCAGGACGGCGCCATCCTGTCAGACGCGGACCCGTCCAAGATTGCCTCATTCGATATTCTGGGCGCGCATGCGCACCGCAAAGGCAATGTCGTGACCTTCCACATGACCACAAATGGAGTCGCAGGTTTTGACCTGCCTGCAACGACGGGTGCGCTCGGCGGTGCAGAGGTGCTCTCCTACGTCTGGCCAACGTCACTTGACCCATCGGCAGTTGATTTTGAGGGCGGCACAGGAATTCTGGCCTTGGCCGCAACAAGTCACCCTGACTTCGACGACACGCCGCTTTACGATGAAAACAACGATGGCGATCCGGCGAATGACGGTGTGATCTGGCACAGTCACTGGGTTGTTCTCACGCCGACCGAAGCCTGTGGTCCCGGTGCGCTGGCTGTGCGCGACATACCCGACGGTGAAACGCCAAGGATGCCGGCCACATGGCCCGGCCTGCCGATCTTTCTGGACAGTCCCGGCTTCACGCCGCTGTTCGATGGTCCCGAAATTGCCGTGAATGTGGCCTTCGGCCATGACGTTGAACTGGAGGGCGTCGCCTATGATGGCGTGACATCTGCCTTGCGGGTGAATGCCAACATTCACGCACCGCTGCTTTGCGTTGTTGATGTCTTCGACATTGCGTCTGGGGATTTGAGCTTGCCGGGCAAACTGAAGTAACCGTGAAAAGGGGTCATGCGTCGCGTGACCCCTTTTAGGGTCGGGACTTCGGTAACGGGGTCGTTTCAGGGGGACTGTTGCGTTGCTGGCCCCAAGTTCCGACGAGGTCGTGGACATCGGCAGCACAGGGGGGCTGCCGTCCATCGGAAACTTCCCGCCCGCCATACTTGTATTTCAGCTTGCAGACTGTGGCCGCGGTCGGCATGACCGCCTCTTGCTCCCTGATCATCCCGATTGTCTGCGCCTCGGAGAAACGGCTCTTTCGCATTCGTCTGCTCCTTCAAAGGTGGCGCAGGCTCTCCATGCGGTGAGGGATTTCGCGCAGGGCCGGTCAGCTTCCGCCGCGAAGAAAGCCTCGGGCGTGCCCCTGCCGAAGCCCCCCGCGGCACCAGTGATCAGGACGGACTTCCCGGCGAATGCCTTCATGGCCTCAGATGTCGAACGCCGTGGGCAGTACGATCATGTCCCGGATCGTCACGTTGCGCCCACGCGTCAGCGCAAAGACGAGCGCGTCCGCCACCTCGGTCGGTTCGATGATAGAACCGCTGTCCTTGGCATTTTGCAGCCTGTCCGCAGGCCAGTCGGCCAGCAACGCCGAAACCACGGGGCCGGGAGAGACCTGGCCTACGCGAATGCCGTGTTCGCGAAGCTGGCGGCGCATGGTCTGGACGAAACAGGTGATCGCCCACTTGGATCCGGAATACACCGGTTCCCACGGAATGGCAGAGTGGCCTGCGACCGAACAGGTGACCCAGATGTCGCCAATGCCACGGTCTTTCATGTGGGGGATGATCGCGAGGACGTTCTTCATCACGGCGTTGACGTTGAGGTTCAGCATCCGGTCGATTGTGTCGGGGTTGGTCTCGTCGAGATCGCCACCGATATAGGTCCCGGCGTTGCAATAGAGAGTGTCGATGTGATCCACCTTTTCGAGGATCGACGGGACCATCGCCTTGCAGCTTTCGGCATCGAGCAAGTTCGTGACCTGCGCAATGGCCTTGTCGCCAAGCCGGTCAATGCAGGCTTTCAGGGCATCTTCGTCCCGGTCCACCATGACGACCGTGGCGCCTTCGGCCAGCAGTGCTTCGGTGGCGGCAAGGCCGATACCAGAGGCGGCGCCGGTGACGGCCGCGATTTTTCCGTTGAGAGATTCGGCCATGTCGGCCTCCTTTTATTCAGCTTGAGACGCTCAGACGGCGAGGAAACCGCCGTCGATGGGAAGGACGGCGCCGGTCACCATGGGGGCATCGTCGGAAAGAAGCATAACAATGGATTTGGCCACGTCTTCGACCTCTGCAAAGCGGCCAATCGGGTGGCGCACCATCATCGGGTCTTTCTTGGCAGGATCGGACCATGCCGCGGCGGCGAGTTCGGTCATCGTCACGGTTGGCGCGACGGCATTGACGCGGATGCCATGGACGCCAAGTTCCTTGGCCATGACACGGGTCGCTCCTTCAAGACCGGCCTTCGAGGCGGCGTAGCACATGTGTTCGTCGAACCCGCGGTGCCCAGCAATGGACGTCACGTTGAGGATTGAGCCGCCGCCCCCGGCCGCCACGCGCGCCCGCGCGAATTCCTGGGCACAAATCAGGGCCGCGCGCAGGTTGATGCCCATCACGGCTTCATAGCCCTCGTCCGTCATGTCGAGCACGGTTTCCAGGACATTGGTTCCGGCGCAGTTGATGAGGAAATCGCAGGTTCCGGCCTCTTTCATTGCGGCGCGGGCGGCCGCATTGTCCATCAGGTCGACGATGATAGAGCGGCAGCCGGTCTCGTCGCTCAGACGATCCAGGTCGGACTTGGTCCTGGCCATGGCAAAGACGGATGCGCCACGTTTGGCCATTTCCACTGCGCAGGCCCGTCCGATGCCTTTTCCGGCGCCCGTGACGATAACAGTCTTTCCTTCGAATTGCGTGCTCATTGGTGTGTTCCTCAATGTGTGATGTATCCGCCATCGGCGACCAGCGTGGCCCCCGTGACGAAGGAGGCGGCATCCGAGGCCAGAAACAGCACGCAATTGGCCATCTCTTCCGGGGTCCCAAAGCGGCCCATTGGCGTATTGTCGGCCCAGACCTTGCTCATTTCCGGATCTTCCATCCCGTCGATTGCCATGCGGGTGCGGATGTATCCCGGTGCCAGTGCATTGACCCGAATTCCGCGGGCGGCATATTCGAAAGCCATGACGGAGGTCATCTGATGGATCGCCGCTTTCGAGGAATTGTAGGCCACCTGAAGTTGCGGCTTGTTCGCGACATAGCCTGAAATGGAGCCGATATTGACGATGGCGCCGGACGACTGCGCCAGCATTGGCCGCACGGCCGAGCGGGCGACCCGGAACGGCGCAATCAGGTTCGTATCCATGATCCGGGCCAGCCGAGCGTCATCGAAATCGTGAAAATCGCCGCCGTCAGCCACGCCGGCATTGTTGACCAGAATGTCGATCCTGCCAAAACGTTCGAGAGTTGCCTCGACCAGTTCGTCAGGCGAGGCAGGAGCCGTTATGTCGGCGGCATGAAACGCGTGTTCGCCAGTGTCGGTCAGGGCACGGGAGTCGTCCGTTTCGGAACGCGCCGTCAACATGCACAGTGCACCGGCTTTGGCGAAGAGTTGCGCGGTCGCAAGCCCGATGCCCCGGTTTCCACCGGTGATCAGGGCAATCTTTCCTTCAAGGCGAAACTGCGAAAGCGACATTGGTCAGACCTCCTGGATAGTGCAGGCAGAATGATATTCCGCCAGGGTATCGCCGACGCGCCGGATCAGGAGCGCTTCGGGGTCGAGTGGCTGTCCGGCGGCGCCCACCGCGCGTGGCAGATGTTGCCACATCAGGGGCAGCGGTACTGTTTTACCACGAAGTGCGGCCAGCAGATCCGCAACAGCGGATTGCGCCTTCTGGTCTGTCCAGTAGTATCTGATGCGATCCGAAAGGGAGTAATGGCGCATGACGCGTCGTTCCGAGTCCGTGCCATGATAGTGGCGGGCCCAGTTCTCCGGTTCGGCCAGCATCACCTCTTCCATCGCGTGGTAGAGCGGTCGGTCGCCATAGTTGGGCAGCATGTCGCTGGCAATGAGGTCCAACGCATAGAGCGTCTCGCGAAGAACGAAGGTCAACTCCGGCCCGACCTTGAGGATCGCAAACCCGCCCCTGACCAATTCCGAGAGAGGGCCAGTGCCCTGATAGTCCGTACTATGGGCCTCGAATACGAGACCGTCATGCGATTCCAGAACCCGGATCAGGTCGCGCGCCTTGTTGGCGTCATAGGGAATGACGTTGTGGTTTCCGAATTCCACACCGGGCTGGACCACCAGGCCAATGACGCGACCCAGCATTTCCGAGAGACCGTGTGCCTCGAAAATCTCCTGGTGGACCGCGATCGTCGTGCGGGCGGCGTCAGGCGCTGTCGGCGTGATGTCATCCAGCGCATGGTCTGCGCCGCCGGGCGGAGGAACCTCGGTTCCGATGATGTAAAGCGGCAGCGGCAGGTCGGATTTCGCGGCCGCCTCCTCTCCGCGACGCGCAAGCCGCGCGGCACGTAGCGCCGTCACTTCGTCATTCAGCGCCGCCGGTTCGTTTGCACATCCCATGGAGGCATCAAGGTGGAGTTTGCGAAAACCGGCGCTGACATAGGCTTCCATCATGTCGCAGGCTTGCTCCATCGCCTCGCCCGCGGGAAGGTGCCGCCACGGATTGGGACCCAGGTGATCGCCGCCAAGCACGATCAATTCACGTGGGCAACCTTCTTCTCGGGCAAGGTCATAGACCAGTTCGGCGAAGTCGGCAGGGGTCATGCCTGTGTAGCCGCCGACATGGTTGACCTGGTTGCAGGTCGCTTCAATCAGGACGGTACTGCCTTTCGCGCGTCCGTGACGCAGGGCGGCGCGCAGAACGATGGGATGGGCGGAGCAGACAGACGTGATCCCCCGCGCGTGTCCTGAACGATGCAGCCGCGCAAGGTCCGTCAATTCAATCGCGGTCATTTTGCGCGCTCCGTCTGCTGAATGAATGTGTCCAGTTCCGCCCGCGTTCCCGCGCCTTCCATCGGGCCGCGGAACGTCACGTTGCGTGCACCGGCGGCGTTGGCATAGGTCAGGGATTGTTGGGTGCTCAAGCCCAGTCGCCGCGCCGCAACATAGGCGCCGCCAAAGCAGTCGCCGGCACCGGTTGGGTCTAGTTCTTCAACGATGAAGGCGGGCGCACGCGTAAAGGTGCCGTCGGCGTCATGACAGCTTGATCCATCTTTGCCGCGTTTGATTGCAATCTCCGAAACGCCAGTGCCGAATAACTGCTCCAACGCGTTCTCCTCGCTTGCATCCGGTGACAGGCCGGCGGCGACAAACAGTTCTTCTCCGGACGGCAACAGCAGGTCGGACATCGCGACCATCGCAGCGACACGTGCGCCGGTTTCTGCATCAGCCTGCAATTCCTTGCGCATGTTGGGATCGAGTGAAATGCTGCCGCCCCGTTTCGATATGATGTCCGCAGCCCGTTCGATCATTGGCCAGACGGTTGCGTTGCCCAACAGGGTTCCCATGACATGCAGGTGCCCGGCACGTGATACGATGGCGTCCACGGCGTCCGTCCATGCCAGGTTTCCGGCGGCGGACGTCCACATATTGAACACGAAGTCCCGGTCCCCATCGGGGCGGTAGCGAACGAACGCTGTTCCGGTGGGCAGCTTTGGATCGACGCAGATCCCGGAAACATCGACGTTATCTCGCCGCAACCGGTCGATGATCACGCGACCGAAATCATCGTCGCCGACCGCACCGATCATCGCAGCCGATCCGCCAAATCGCCCGCACTGGTCAATGAAGATCGCCGGTGCGCCACTGGGATAGGGCCCGATCAGCGGTAGCGGTTCGGAAAAGCCCCTTCCAACGGTCGTGGCGACGATTTCGGAAAGCACTTCGCCGATGCAAACCGTTGGGCCAAGACTGTCCGGTGCCAACGTCATTGCGATGCCCTCGCATTCGTGGCGCGGCGAGGCTCTGCCGATTTCAATTCGATGAAGATCTTTGCATGCGCTGCAAGATGGCCGTTGCCCGCATTGACCCCTTCCGGGTCATCGGACGGCAGGTCCTTGCTGACCGGAAGGCCAATGGTGACGCCGATCTGCACGTTGTGTCCTTCTGCCTTTCTGGCGAGCGGGTCCCTGTTGAACTGCTTTGGGCAGAGGTTGGCGAACTTGATGCAGGGGTGGCCATGTTCGGCTGATGTCTCCAGTGCCATTTCGGGCCCGGCCTGAGTCTGACCGCCGGTCCAGACGAACGAGTGAATTCCCAACCTTCGCATTCGATCCTTCGCCGGCTATTCTGCAGCGCTGCTTTGGACGGACTTGTCCTCAAGCAGTAGTCGTGCGGTGACGTCATCCGTGACCAGCGTATCGACGAGGCCGCGTTTGCAGGCAGCTTTGATAATCTCGACCTTGTGTGGACCCGCGGCCGCCATGATCTTTTCCGGGACAGCCAAAACCTGATCAAGCGGCATTCCGACTGTGCGGTTGTCCACCGCCTCGGAAACGGAAGCGCCATCCCGATCCAAGAATTGACCAAGCACATCGCCGATGGCTCCTGCCTCGATCAACGTCTCTGGTGTAAGTTCGTGCGGAAGCCCGTGTTCAACCAGGAACGATTTCTCTGAAACGTTCGAACAGGTCAGAAGGACTGCATCCAGGGATTTGAGTTTCTCGAAATGCTCTTTCAATGCGTATTGTGACAGGAAGAGATCGCGATCGATACCTTCGGACAGGTAGATTGGTGCAGTCAGGACCGAGAAGCTCGCGCCGAGCACATTGGCAAATCCGGACGCGATCCCAAACGAGTTCAGTGTTGAACCTTCGGCCGTACCACCGAGAATCGACAAAACTTCCAAGCCTGGATGCGACTGACGCGTGAGCTTTCTAATAGCGGCGTCAAGCGTCAAGCCCCAAGACACACCAAGCGATGTCCAGCCGCCGGCCGCCAGACGTTCTGCGAGCAGAGCCGCCAGCGCCGCCCCGACGGCCTTGTGGTAGTCGTAATCCGCCTCGTTTGCCGGTCCTATGACGACGCGCTGAAGACCCAGCGCCTCTTTCAGGTTCTCCTGCAACTCAACACGGGGCAGGAACGGCGATTCAATCTGAATTTTTACAAAGCCCAGAGATTTCGCCGTTTGAATTGCCTGGTTCACGCGTAGCCTTGTGACACCCATGTGGCGGGCAACATCGGCTTGGGTCATTTCGTTCACATAGTAGTGCCAGCAGACCTCAGTTACGAAGGCGTCGCTGTCCTCGATTGGTTCGCGTCCCAAGCTGAAGTCCTCCCAGACATGCAGGCGTCACTCCCGACAACTTTGACAGAAAGCTGGCACAGATACATATGTTTGGCAACACATACATATGAATAATTACACTTGCATGTAAGGCGATGCACTTGCATTGTAGCGTTGGGAGGTGGCGCGAGACGATTCGCATAGTGCGTTCGATAGCGTGCGCTGCGCTCTGTCAAAAATGGGAGGAAAGCCGTGAGCTTTGCATTCAAGATGGGCGCGTCCGCGCTTACACTTACCGTTGCCGCCACATCGGCATTCGCTGAAATTGACGAAGCCTGGTGGAAATCGGCCGCCGAGCCTTATCAGGGTGTCACCATCCGCGGCGTAACAGAATCGTCGCCGCCGTCGCTTTACATCCGCGAAGTCCTCGCGCCGGAATTCGAAGCTCTGACCGGCATTCGGGTCGATGTCGAAACCACGTCCTGGGACCAGATGTTCGACAAGGCGATCAAGGACATGGAAGCCGGCACCGGCATCTACGACATGGCCTATATCGAACAGGACATCATCTATTCGTATCTGTCCCGCGACTTCCTGACCGACCTGACACAGTTCCTGGCAGACAACCCGGAGTTGAACGCCCCGACCTACGACGAGGGCAACTTCACCACCTTCGCGGACTACTTCAAAGATGATGCCGGCCACCTTTATGGCGTGCCAATGGAAGCCTTCCTGAAGGTCTATCTTTACCGGACCGACCTCTTCAACGATCCGGACATCCAAGCGGCGTTCAAGAGCCAGACCGGCCGTGATCTCGTTCCCGCCACAACCCATGAAGAATATGCCGAGATCGCGCAGTTCTTCACCGAGTACGGCGAAGCGAACGATATGGACCTATGGGGCACCACCGCCCAGGCCCATACCGGTCACGTGGCATCGTGGTACGAATACTACGAGTCGGTTGCACCAACCTTCGGCGTTTACAACTGGGGCATCGACGCCGACAACAACTACGCCGCATCGGTTGCAAACGGCGGCGAAATGAACGGGCCGGAAGCCGTCGAGGCGATGACATGGTGGCTGTCCATGCGTGACATCGCTCCGCCGGAAAGCCCCGCGTCGACCTGGACCGAAGTGGGCACCACTTTCGGCGCTGGCCGTGCCGCACAGGGCCTGGTTTACGGTGAGAACGCAGGCTGGATCGCTGCCGATGAGAGCAAGTCTCTGGTTGTCGGCAAGGTCGGTGTTGCGCTGCCGCCGCTGAAAGACGGCATCCTCGAAGAAGTCGAAGGTGGCACAGGCTACATCGGCTACTACGATGGCGGTGCATTCGGCATGCCGCATTCCTCCAAGAACAAGGAAGCCACCGCGCTGTTCCTGCAGTACATCGGCCAGAACGAAGTTCAGCCCGACTGGGCGGTTGCCGCTCCGCGTGTCACCAACACCGCGACCTACGATGACCCGAAGGTTCAGGAGATGAACGCCAAACTGAGCGGCTACTATGACCTGATCAAGGACAAGGGCTACCTGTTCGCAGGCGCGCCGGCCTATCCGTTCCACGCTCAGGTCCGCGAAGCGACCGCGCCGATCTTCTACCAGATCCTGCTCGGAGACCTTGGCGTCCAGGAAGGTCTGGACCAGATGGCGGCCGCAGCGGAATCCACTCTGACCGAGCTGGGCTACCGCAAGTAACTTGACCTCCCTACAGGTTGCCGAAAGGGCCGCCGCCGCATTCAGGCGGCGGCCCGCGCCGCAAGCAAGAAATACTCATTAAAGGCTTAGCCGGTGTCGCAATCGGGCATCGACAACAGCAGAGGTGCGTCATGCAATCCAAGAGACTTGGCTGGATTCTTCTGGCCCCGACACTGGTCATCCTGTTCTTCTTCGGTGTCCTGCCATTCATCTACGTCGTGTACGTGTCCTTTCATCAATGGAACCCGTTCGCCGTCAATCCCGAGATGGTGTTCAACGGCGCCGACAACTTTCGCCAGATCGTCTTCGACCCGGCCTTCCTGAAATCGGTTGGCGTCACGGTCATGTTCGTCATCTTCGCCGTTTTGTCCGAATTGATCCTTGGCTATGTGCTGGCCCAGGCATTCATGCGCGATTTTCCGGGCAAAGCGATCTTTCGCACGATCCATACGCTGCCGTTGATCATGGCGCCGATCATTGTCGGCTCTGTCTGGAAACTGATGACAACGCCCTCGATCGGGATCATTCCGCATTTCCTGGACGAGTGGTTCGGGATCACCATGAACATCGGGACATCCGCCCCGGCCGCATTCGCAACCGTCGTCATCATGGATATCTGGCACTGGACCCCGCTGGTGACACTGACGCTGATCGCCGCGCTGGTTTCGCTGCCGCCCGATCCATTCGAACAGGCGCAGATCGATGGCGCCAACAAGCGCCAGATCTTCTGGCACATCACGCTACCGATGATTGCACCCGCCGTCGTCGCGACCGTCTTCATCCGCCTGATGGATGCCTTGAGAACGGTTGACGAGGTCTGGATGCTCACCGGAGGCGGGCCTGGCTCTGCGACCCGGTTCGTGGGTGTGCACATCTTCAAGGAAGTGTTCCCAAAAACGAACTACGGCTACGGATCAACCATTTCCGTCATCGTTCTCTACCTCACAATCGTCGCCTGCTGGTTGCTCTACGTGACCATGCTTGCACCCCGCAGCAAGAAGGACTGAGGCCATGAAAAAGCAAAACCCGATCATTGGAATTGTTTTCTGGAGTCTCATCAGCCTGCTGACCCTGTTCCCGATCTACTGGCTGTTCGTCATATCGGTGAAGCCCGCGGTGCAACTTTTCTCGACGCCCGAACTGATCCTGTCGGATCCCTACTGGGGCAACTATGCCAAGGTCTGGGGCGACCGCCTTTTGCGCAGCTACATGCTGAACTCGGTCATCATCTCGACCGGAAATGCGGTGCTCTGCACTGTGCTCGGGTTCTTCGCCTGCTATGCGCTGTCGCGGTTCAACATGAGCGGCAAGGAATCGATCTTCTTCTGGACCATCACCAACCGCATGGCGCCTCCGGCGGTGTTCCTGCTGCCGCTCTTTCTGCTGATGACCCAGGTCTATGCGGTCGGCGACTGGAACCTGCTGGACACGCGGATCGGCATGATCCTGGTTTACTGCACCTTCAACCTGCCATTCGCGATCTGGACGCTTCGTCCAACTGTAGACGGGATTCCGAAAGAGCTGGATGAGGCGGCTTATGTCGACGGTGCCAGCCCGTGGAAGGTCATCACCGAGGTTGTCTTCCCGCTCTGTCGTCCCGGCCTTGCCGTGACCTTGATCCTGACCTGGGTCTTCGCCTGGAACGAATACCTGCTGGCCGCCACCCTGACCAACTTCAACGCGCGCACACTGACCACCGGTCTGTCCGAATACGTGACGACAACCGGCACCGAATGGGGGGTCATGGCAACGATCTCGGTCTTCACGCTGATCCCGGCCCTGATCGTCTTCGGCCTTGTGCAGAAGCACATCGTCGCGGGTCTGACCTTTGGCGCGGTGAAAGGATAAGACCATGAGTGACCAACACGAAGCACCGCTCGCCTCGGCGCTCCATGAAGAGGAAAGCGCACCCCCCATTCCCGAGAATAGCGCCGGTTTCCTGCCAATCGAGACGAACTGGTTCGACCGTCTGTTCATTTCAGTCGTGATCTGGATCGCCCTGTCGCTGTTCTGGTTCCGGTTTCTGGAACCAGCCGGGCTGTCCATCTGGATCTCCAACGCCATTGCGCTTGTTGTGGCATTCATCATCATCAGGAAAGGTTGAGGCATGAAATCGCTTGTTCTTGAGAAGAAAGACGAAATCAACCTGCGGGACTTCCCCGCCATTGACCGGGTCGAAGAAACGCTGGGGCCGCGCGATGTCCGCATCAAGCTGCACACCGTCGGCATTTGCGGATCGGACGTCCACTACTACACGCACGGGCGTATCGGGCCGTTTGTGGTGAACGAACCGATGATCCTGGGACACGAGGCCTCGGGCACCGTGATCGAGGTCGGTGCGGAGGTGCAGACACTGAAGACGGGCGACCGTGTCTGCATGGAACCTGGGATTCCCGATCCCAACAGCCGGGCGACGCAACTGGGCATGTACAACATCGATCCGGCGGTGCGTTTCTGGGCAACACCGCCCGTGCACGGCATCCTGCGTCCGACCTGCGTGCACCCAGAGGCCTTCACCTTCCTCCTGCCTGACAACGTCAGCTTCGCCGAAGCCGCAATGGTCGAGCCGCTGGCGGTCGGGGTCCATGCTGCCACCAAGGCACGGGTAAAGCCTGGCGACAATGCGGTTGTCATGGGAGCGGGGCCCATCGGGTTGGTGACAGCACTGGCGGCCTTGGCCGCGGGCTGCGCGCGGGTCTACGTGACCGACCTGTCTGAGAAGAAGCTCGAGATTGCGGGATCGCTCAGCGCGGCCATCACCCCTGTGAACGTCAAATCCGAAAGCGTTGTCGATGTCGTCAAACGCGACACGGACGGGTGGGGTGTGGACCTCGTCTTCGAGGCCACCGGATCGCCGCATGCCGCCAAGACCGTGTTCGAACCGCTGTGTCCTGGCGGCTGCGTCGTCATGATCGGCGGCCAGCCGGATCCTATCCAGTACGATGCAGGCGCAGCCATGGTGCGCGAGGCGCGAGTCGAGAACATCTTCCGGTACGCCCACGTATTTCCGCGCTGCGTCGGCATGCTCAGCTCGGGCGCCATCGACGTCAAACCGCTCATCACCAGAACATTCGAGTTTTCGGACAGCGTAAACGCGTTCGAGATCGCCGCCTCCGCCCCTCCGGCGGATGTGAAGATGCAAATCGTACTTCCGCAATAGGGGACCGCGACATGGCCAACGTCACAATAAAAGACGTCTTCAAACGCTACGGCAACGTGCAGGTCATGCATGGTGTCAGCGTCGACATCGAAGACGGCGAATTCGTCGTCCTGGTCGGTCCCTCGGGTTGCGGCAAGTCCACGCTTCTCAGGATGCTTGCGGGCCTGGAAGAGATCAACGATGGAACGATCTCCATTGGCGAGCGCGTGGTAAACGGCATTCCGCCCAAGGAGCGGGACATCGCCATGGTGTTCCAGAGCTATGCCCTTTATCCGCACAAGACGGTGTACGACAATATCGGCTTCCCGTTAAAGATGGCGAAGCGACCGCAGTCCGAGATCGACGAAAAGGTCACCAAGGCGGCCGATATCCTCGATCTGACCAAGTACCTCAAGCGCTATCCCAAGGAACTTTCTGGGGGCCAGCGCCAGCGCGTGGCCATGGGCCGTGCCATCGTGCGGGATCCGCAAGTGTTCCTGTTCGACGAACCGCTGTCGAACCTTGATGCCAAGCTGCGCGTCACCATGCGCGTCGAAATCAAAGAGCTGCACCAGCGCCTTGGAACCACTATCGTCTATGTGACCCACGACCAGATCGAAGCCATGACCATGGCCGACAAGATCGTCGTCATGCGTGATGGACGTGTGGAACAGATCGGCTCGCCGCTGGATCTTTATGACAATCCCGACAACACCTTTGTCGCCAGCTTCATCGGCTCGCCGTCGATGAATTTCGTGCACGGCAAGATCGCGTCCGACGGCGACCGCCGGGTTTTCGTATCCGAAAGCGGGCTTTCCCTGCCGCTGCCAGAGACGGCCGCCCGCGAAGGGCAGGACGTGACCTATGGCATTCGCCCCGAGCACATTCAGATCGGAGATGAGGGTGTACCGATGGAAGTGGTTGTGGTCGAACCGACCGGGTCGGAGACCCAGATTTTCGCGCGGTCCGGCAAGGACCTGATCGACGCCCTGGTCAAGGACCGCATCAACGCGCGCCCCGGATCGAAATTGGGTTTCATCATCAACCCGGATGACGTGCATCTGTTCGACCGGGAAACCGAGCGACGCCTTTGAATATCCTTCGTCCTGAGACTCCATGGAAGAGGGAACGTCCAATGCACAGAAAACGGGCTGTCATATTTGATCTCGATGGTTGCCTCGTTGACAGCGAACCGTTGTCACTCGAGGCAATCGCCATCGAAATGCGCGCGCTCGGGATTCGGGACGCAAGCGCACGCGAGATTGGCGACCGGTTCCTCGGAGTCGCGATGCCTGTCATCGCTGACTTTGTTGCAAAGCGGCTTGAAGGCCCCGTCCCCGAGGATTTCGCCCAACGGGTTGAGAACAGATTGCTTGCGTCATACGAGAGCAAACTGTTCACAATCCCCGGCGCCGAAACGCTGCTGTCCGGCCTCCAACAGCAAGGCACCGCAATGGCGATTGCGACCGGAGGGTCACTGCGGCGCATGGTGGCCACGCTTGAATTGGCGGGTCTCGATCACTGGTTCACGGACACGGCATGCAGCGCGGAAGAGGTCGCGAACGGAAAGCCCGCGCCAGACCTGTTCTTGCTGGCACTGGACCGGCTTGACCTGAATGCCGCCGACTGTCTGGTCCTGGAGGATTCTCCGCATGGCATCCGTGGGGCGCGTGCAGCGGGCATTCCGGCCATCGGCTTTGTTGGTGGGCAACATCTTGATGGAAAACGGGATCAGCATACTGCCCTGCTGCGCGAGGCTGGTGCAATCGAGGTCTATGAACACCTCGCGGCAGTCGAACGGTTCATCCAATCATACACGGAAGACGTGACAAAATGATCGCCCTTTCGAACGAAACGCTTGGAAGCGTGCCAAAAGCCATCGAAAAGCCCGGCTACGACCGGAGCAAACTGACGGCTGGAATTGTCCACATCGGCTTGGGCAATTTTCACAGGGCGCACCAATCCTGGTATCTGCACCGCCTGATGCAAAGCGGTCTGGCGCAGGACTGGGCAATTGTCGGAGCGGGTGTGCGCCCGTATGACAACCTAATGCGCGCCAAACTGACGGCGCAGGACTGTCTGACCACGCTGATCGAACTGGATCCATCGGGGATCTCAGGCGAGGTCGTGGGGTCGATGATCGGCTATGTTCCGATCGAAGACGGCAACGGCCCGTTGATCGAACAGATGGCGGAGGCCAATATCCGCATCGTCTCACTCACTGTGACCGAAGGCGGGTATTACATCGATCCTGTTACAAAGGGCTTCGATGAGACGCATGACGACGTCCGGCACGACGCGGCCAACCCCGGCACCCCACGGACGGCTTTCGGAGCCATTGTCGCGGCGCTGAAACTGCGCCGGGACCAGGGGATCGGTCCCTTTACCGTACAAAGCTGCGATAATCTGCAAGGCAACGGCGCCATCCTGCGCCAGACAGTGGTATCGCTCGCACGGTTGAGCGACCCGGACCTGGCCCACTGGATTGACGGCAATTGTGCGTTTCCCAATTCAATGGTCGACTGCATCGTTCCGGCCACCGGGTCCAAGGAAATCGCGTTGGTCCGCGAGATGGGGATCGACGACGCCGCCCCGGTAACGCATGAGAACTTCCGGCAATGGGTGATCGAGGACGATTTTTGTGCCGGGCGCCCGGACTGGGCGAAGGCAGGCGCGCAGTTTTCGGACAATGTGCATGGGTACGAGGCGCAGAAGATCCGCATCCTGAACGCTGGACACCAGGTAATCGCCAACGTGGCCGAGGTTCTGGGAATCGAAACCGTCTCTCAGGCCATGCAGCACCCGCAGGTCGCGGCTCTTTTCCGAAAGGTCGAAATGGAAGAGATCGTGCCACATGTCACGCCGGTTCCGGGGATGACGCCGGCGGCTTATGTGGACCTTGTCGAAACGCGCTTCTCCAATCCCCGGATCATCGATACCATCCGTCGTATAGCTTTCGACGGATCCTCACGGCACACCGGCATGGTCCTGCCTACGGTCCGCGACGCGCTTGCCGCCGACGCTCCGCTGGACGGTCTGGCACTGGTCGAGGCGGCCTGGGCCCGCATGTGCGAAGGCACACGCGACGATGGTTCCGAGATATCGCCGAACGACCCGTTCTGGGATCAGTTGAACGCCGCTGCGAAGGAAGCCAAATCATCACCGGCAGCCTGGTTGGCACAACGGAATCTCTACGGTGACCTCGCCGATGACCCGCGCTTCGCGGGGTCATTTGCCCGCTGGCTGAACCTTATCTACCGTGACGGCATGGAAGCCGCGCTGAAAATTCACCTGAAGGGCGCCTGAATGACCTTTCTTGGCATTGATCTTGGAACCTCCGGCCTGCGCGCGTTGCTTGTGGACGGTGATGGAACACCCATCGGTGCGACCGAGCGGCACTACGAAGCCGTCCATCGACACCCCGGCTGGTCCGAGCAGGACCCGGCCGACTGGATCGCGGCGCTGGAGGCCGCGATCGACGAGATGCGCGGCACATATCCCGCTTTCGCGGATCTGCGTGGCATTGGCGTGGCAGGACATATGCACGGCGCGACCCTGCTGGATTCATCCGGCGATGTCCTGAGGCCTTGCATCCTGTGGAACGATAGCCGCTCGCATGCAGAAGCCGCCCGCCTTGATGCCAGCGAAGGCGTGCGCGCGCTTTCGGGAAACATCGTCTTTCCCGGCTTTACCGCGCCCAAGTTGGAATGGGTCCGTAAAAACGAACCAGAAGTATTCTCAAAAGTCGCGAAAGTGCTGCTTCCCGCAGCTTATCTGAACTACTACCTCACCGGCGATTACGTTGCGGACATGTCCGATAGCGCGGGCACGTCCTGGCTGGATGTTGGCGGGCGGACCTGGTCTGGACGTCTGCTCGAAGCCAGTCACATGCACATCGATCAGATGCCGCGTCTGGTCGAAGGGTCGGAGGCTGCCGGAGATCTTCGGGACCGGTTGGCCAAAAAATGGGGCCTCGGCGGACCGGTGACGGTCGCAGGAGGAGCGGGCGACAATGCCGCCGCCGCCTGTGGCATCGGTGCATTGGACGAAGGCCAGGGCTTCGCTTCGCTCGGCACTTCGGGCGTTTTGCTTGCCGCCCGTGACGGTTACCGGCCAGCTCCCGAAACTGCGGTACACACCTTCTGCCACGCGTTGCCGGGACGTTGGTACCAGATGGGGGTCATGTTGTCGGCAACCGACAGTCTCAATTGGCTGGCCCGGATCGTCGGCAAGAAACCTTCGGAATTGACAAGCGCGCTTGGGGACTCCCTCTTGCCGCCGTCTTCCACGCGGTTCCTGCCATACCTGTCAGGGGAGCGAACGCCACACAACGATGCAGAGATCCGGGGCGGCTTTACCGGGCTTTCAACATGCACCACGCGCGAGGAGTTGACCCGTGCCGTACTCGAAGGTGTGGCCTTCGGATTGCGCGACAGTTTTGACGCGCTGAAGGCGACGGACGCAAAGCTGGAAAGCCTCATCGCGATCGGTGGGGGTAGCGCGTCACGATATTGGCTTCGAATGATCTCCACTGTCCTTGACGTCCCGCTTCAACTGCCGGCCTCAGGTGAATTTGGAGCTGCACTTGGGGCGGCGCGATTGGGCATGATTGCAGCTTCAGGCGAGGCGCCGGAAAGTATCATCACGTCACCCGAGATACGTGACGAAATTCTCCCGGACAGGAGCCGGAGCGCCGCGTTCGAGGATGCATATGCGGGGTTTCGTGCGGCCTATCCGGGGCTCAAGGCGATTCAGTAAGCCCGTGGCGACAGCACTGCTCCCCAAGCTTGGACCGCCGGAAGCTGGACTTTTCCGACTCTTTCACGATGACGGGCTGGTGGCGCCATCGGGATAATGCATGGCGATCGGGACGTTATATCCGATCGCACTGTGGGGTCTGTCCTCGTTGTCGTGCCTACGCCAATCTTCCAGCTTGTCGCGGGCATCCGCAAGGCTCATGAAGTTGCCATTGATGCGTCATTGGTTGAGCAACAATGGCGACGCGCGTTCAGGCATTCGGCCCGGAGCTTGCTGTTGAAGGCTTCGATGAACCCGTTGTCGGTCGGTTTTCCCGGCCGTGAGAAGTCCAGCGTGACGTCGTGCACATTGGCCCAGAGATCGAGGTCGCGAGAGATGAACTCGCTGCCTTTTTAAACTCTCATGGTGTTCGGGTCTGCAGGGCTGGATGTCAACGGAACGGGCGGCAGTGCCGGCATTGAGGCTGAGACCTTTTCAAGCAGCGGTGGAGTAGGCTCAGGACCCATTGATTTCCGGCGATCAGCGTGATTCACCGTTCGAAAAACGAGCGGTGACATGTCTGATCTCTTCTGGCTTAGCGACGCGCAGATGGCGCGGCTTGCGCCTTTCTTTCCCAAGTCTCACGGCAAGCCCCGCGTCGATGATCGGCGCGTGTTGAGCGGAATTATCTTCATCAACCGCAATGGCTTACGTTGGCGGGATGCGCCCGCCGCATACGGTCCGCACAAGACCTTGTACAACCGCTGGAAGCGGTGGAGTGACAAAGGTGTTTTCGCGAGGATGATGGCTGG
>NZ_JBNAFN010000030.1:0-39105 GCF_049800695.1 Fluviibacterium sp. S390
CTGGGCTGGCCGCCGAACACAGTGAAGAAAAGACCGTGATGATCGACGCGACGTATCTGAAGGCACACCGCACCGCGTCCAGCCTGGGCGTTAAAAAGGGGGGCGTGGCCGCCTGATCGGCCGAACCAAGGGCGGTATGAATACAAAGCTGCACGCCGTCTGCGACAGCCTGGGGCGACCAATCAATCTCTTCGTCACCGCCGGGCAGGTGAGCGATTACATCGGCGCACGGGCATTGGTGAGCAGCCTGCCGAATGCCGAGTGGCTGCTCGGGGACCGGGGCTATGACGCAGACTGGTTCAGAGAAGCATTGAAAGACAAGGGGATACGAGCCTGTATCCCCGGCCGAAAGCAGCGCAAGACAGCCATCAAGTATGACAAGCGTCGATACAAGCGCCGCAACCGCATCGAGATCATGTTCGGAAGACTGAAAGACTGGCGGCGTGTGGCCACTCGCTACGACCGATGCCCAAAAGTCTTCCTCTCAGCCATCGCATTGGCCGCAACCGTCATGTTCTGGCTTTGAGACAAGAACGAGTCCTGACCCTAGCGGGGCGACACGTGGCATCCACGCCCAGAGCAGCGGCGGCGATGGCGGCTGGGCTTACAACGTCGGCGTCTCGGCCTTCATCGAGAACGGTGGACCCGGCGGTGCGGGCGGCAAGGTCGACGTTACGGCCATCGACACGATCACTGTCGAGGATACCGGAACAAGCGCCGCGCCGGATGGCAGTGCCGCCATCTTTGCCCATTCCCAGGGCGCGGAAGGCGGCGTCGGCCAATCGCAGAAAACCGGCGGCAGCGGCGGCAACGGCGGCACGGTGGATGTCTCCGTCGGCGCGACCATCCATGCAACCGGCATCAACACCGACGCCATCTTTGCGCTCAGCAAGGGCGGGCAGGGCGGCGCGGGCTTGTCGAACGCCAACAACTCTACCGGTGGCGACGGCGGCTCCGGTGGCAGCGTCTATGTCAACGTCAATCCGTCTCAGACTCTGACCATCACCGCACAGAGTTCTGCCGCGGGACAGGACAGCGGCCGGGGCATTGTCGCGCAGTCGCTGTCCAATGTCGGCGGCCTGGGCAGCAACGGCAACGAGTTTGCCGGCAATCCGGGTGACGGTGGATCGGGCGGGAACGGCGGCGCTGTCAGCGTGTCCGTCGGGGGCGGAACCATCAGCACCGATGGCACCAACGACATGAGTGCAGGACTGGATTTCGGGGCCGGCGTCTTTGCCCAGTCCATCGGCGGCGGTGGCGGCGATGGCGGGGACTTCAGCAACTTCCTGCGCGGCTCGGGCGGATCGGGCGGCACGGGGGGATCGGGCGATACGGTGTCGATCCTCAACAATGGCACCATCAACACCAAAGGGGCGCAGGCCAATGGCATCCTTGCCCAGTCCATCGGCGGTGGCGGGGGTGCGGGCGGCGCGGCGGACGGGCTTGTGATCGCCTTGGGCGGTTCGGGTGGCTCGGGTGGATCAAGCAGTGCCGTATCGGTGTCCAATGACGGCACCATCACGACCCAAGGCTACAATGCGACCGGTATACTTGCCCAATCCATCGTCGGCGGTGGCGGGTCGGCGGGTGTCTCTGGCGCGACGGTGAGTATCGGTGCGACCGGGGGCAGCGACAGCAGCACGGCGGCGGGATCGACGACCGTCTCCAACATTGGCTCGATCAGCACAACCGGCGATGCGGCGGTTGCTGTTCTGGCGCAATCGGTCGGTGGCGGGGGCGGCAGTGCGGCGGGAACCTCGGGATCGAGCAGCACCGGCGTGCTTGCCATCGGGTCGGCCGGCGGTGGCGCAGGGGTCGGCGGCAGGGTCGAGGTCACGGCCATCGGAACCCTGTCGACCAACGGCACCTTTGCACCGGGGCTTCAGGCCCAATCCATCGGCGGCGGGGGCGGTGCGGGCGGCAGCGCCTTCGGCATCGGCATCTTCAGCATTCCGGGCGCTGCGATCGGCGGCCAGTCCGGCGGCGGCGGCAACGGCGGTTCGGTCACGGTCACCAACGGGGAAGGGGCGCGTGTGCGCACGGTCAGCACCTCTTCGGCGGGTCTGCTTTTGCAATCCATCGGCGGCGGCGGCGGGTCCGGGGGCAATGCGCAAACCGGCGGCATTCTTGACACGTTCCAGTTTGCCATCGGGGGGTCCGCATCGGCGGCAGGCGCGGGCGGCGCCGTCACAGCGACGCTGTCGAACTCCAACATCACCACCGAAGAGTCGCTCTCGGCGGGGATCGTCGCGCAGTCCATTGGCGGCGGCGGCGGGTCGGGCGGATCGGGTACCAGCAAGGCTGCCAGTTTCCTCAACATCGGCCTGACCGTCGGCGGGCTTGCCAACGCCGGCGGCGACGGTGGCGATGTCGCTGTCACGCTGACCGAGCAAACAACCATCTCGACCGGCGGCGGCAACCCGGCCACGACGAACGATTCCATCGGCATTCTTGCGCAGTCCATTGGCGGTGGCGGCGGCACCGGCGGTGCGACCGCGGCCAGCGCCATTACAACGGGTGTGCCGCTCGACCCGACCGATCCGGACTTCACGGTGACGCTCAACGCGCAATTTGCACTTGGCGGTCGCGGTGGTGCGGGCGGAGACGGTCAGGCAGCCTCGGTCACCCTGTCGGATCAATCCTCGATCCTGACCTATGGTGCCGGTGCGCATGGCGTGTTGGCCCAGTCCATTGGTGGTGGCGGCGGGTCTGGTGGCGATGCCTCGACCGCGACGACGACAATCCCGGATTCAACCCAGCAATACGGCCTGACCATCAACGGCGCCCTTGGCGGTGCGGGCGGCAATGGTGGCAACGGGGGGACGGCCAGCGTGGCCCTTGGCAGTTCGACACCGGCGGGAATCCCGTCGGTTGTCACCACCACCGATGCCTATTCGAACGGCGTGGTCGTACAGTCCATCGGCGGCGGTGGCGGCAACAGCGGCGTCCCGTCAAGCAAGACCGATACGATCCGCGGCGCGGCAACAGTGGCGCTGACCTTCGATCTGGGATCAAGCGGCATCATCGAAAGCGGCGAGAGCGGCGCGACAGGCGGCACCGCCGATCTCACACTCTACCAGGACGGCATGATCCTGACCTCGGGCGCGGGGTCGCGCGGGGCGGTTGTGCAATCGATCGGCGGCGGCGGCGGCACCGTGCAGGGCGGAGAGATTCAGCTCGGTGCTAGTATCAAGGGCAGTGGCGAAGAGGCCGTCGAAGACGACGAGAACGACACGTACACCGGGACGGTGACCGTCAACGTTGGCATGAAAAGCGGTCAGGGCGGGGGCAGCGGCCTGGTCACGGTGAACAGCATCTCGGGCAGCGGGATCCAGACCAAAGGGGTCGATGCGGACGGCCTTCTAGTCCAGTCGATTGGCGGTGGCGGCGGTTTGGGCGGCAGTCTCGGGTCGGCCGGTGAAGACAGCGGCAGCGGCCCGTCGGCCTTCGCGCCCCAGGACGACAGCGACGACGATATCGATGTGTCCCTGACCGTCGCGGTCGGCGGTGCGGGCGGCACCGGCGGCAGCAGCGGTGGCGCGACGTTCGACTACAACGGCGAGATCCAGACAACCGGTGACTGGGCTGACGGCGTCGTGGTTCAGGCCATCGGCGGCGGTGGCGGTACGGGCGGCACGGCCATGGCCTCGGGTACCGGCGAGACCGCGCAGGTCAACATTGCCGTAGGCGGAACCGGCGGGACGGCGGGCAATGGCGGCCCCGTCACGGCGAGTTTTTCCAGCGGCACCGCCTCGGTTATCACGTTGGGATACATGGCAAACGGCCTTGTCCTGCAGTCCATCGGTGGCGGCGGCGGGCAAGGCGGTGATGGATCTGCCATGGCTGCGGGCACGCTGACAGTCGGCAGCGGCGTCGGCGGCAGTGGCGGGACTTCCGGCACCGGCGGCACCGTGACCATTCCGGCCTCGGGCAACAGTTTTATCGACATCACAACTGGTCTCGACGACTCGCATGGGCTCATTGCCCAGTCCATCGGTGGCGGCGGCGGCATTGGCGGGGCCGGCAGCGCCGCATCGCAGGATGACGCAGGCAGTCATTCGGTGGCCATCATCGTCGGTGGGCAGGGCGGCTCGGCGGGCGATGCGGGCGACGTTTCGCTGACGTTTGGGTCCACCATCCAGACCACTGGCGACCGGTCTTTCGGCATTGTTGCCCAGTCCATCGGCGGGGGCGGGGGCATTGGCGGTGTTGGCAGCGCCGATGGCGTCAAGAGCGTTCAGGTAGGCGGGTTTGGCGGCAACGGCGGCAACGGCGGCGCTGTCAGCCTTGACCTGACGTCGGGAACCTCCATCACGACCAGCGGCTCCGGGGGACACGGGATCATCGCGCAATCCATCGGCGGCGGCGGTGGCATCGGCGGTGACCTGTCGGTCGGCCCGTTCGACGTCACACCCGGCTTTCTTCAATCGGCCGATGGTGTCGGCGGTGCTGTCAGCGTCACCGTGGACGGCACGATCACGACGACCGGGGCAATGGCACACGGGATCATTGCGCAATCCATCGGTGGCGGCGGTGGCCTTGGCGGCGATGGCAGCGGCACTTTCGCAGGCTCCACGGCCGGTGACATGGGGTCTGCATTCGGGTCAGGCGACGTGACCGTCACCACGCAGGGCGCCATCTCGGCAACAGGCGCAGACTCGGTGGGTATTTTCGCCCAAAGCATGGGCGCGGCCAACACCGGCACCGATGTCGGTACCGTGGCCGTCAACGTGTCGGCGGATGTGACCGGCGGCAGCGGCGCGGGCGTCGGCATTCTGGTCGCCTCCGGCACCGGAAATACCGTGACCATCACCAACGGTGCCACGGTTACGGCCCAGTCGGGCACCGCGATCACCTATACCACCAACGGAACCACGGTGAATGGCAGCACGACGGATGTGCTGGTTCAGGATGGAACCGTGATCGGCGATATCCTACTTCGCGACAGCCGGGGCGAGGTCGCGGGGACGATCACCAACAACAGCCGCAATTCCCTGCGCGGCGCCGGGCTATACGCTGCCAATGTGGTCAATAACGGGCGTCTGGTCATCGGCAACGGTCGCGGCGGTCACACGCTTCGCATCGGTGGAAACTTCGTTCAAACCGGCGCAGGCATCACCGAAGCGACCATCGACTTCGTCAATCCTGCGGGCAGTGACAGCCTGCAGGTGGCCGGCAACGCGACGGTGAACGGGGCGATCGCGATCAATGCGACGACGCTTCTGAAGGACAGCGCGGTGACCCTTGTGTCGGCGGGTGGCACGCTGACCGGGGCGCCGACGGTGATCGGCACTGCCGCGGTTGATTTCGCGGCCGAACTTGTGGGGAATGGGATCGCCTTCAGTGTCGCCGATACCCATTTTGGCAGCGCATCCGCGTCCCTGACCGCCAGCGAACGCAGCGCCGGGGCGCACCTTGATGCGATCTTCGACAATCGGTCCCGCAGCTATGGGACGCTGCTGGCCAACATGAACGTGCTGGCCGGCAATTCGGGCGGCGGCACGGCCTATGCGCAGGCCCTGTCATCCCTGACCCCGGGTGCATCCCAGGCGATGGCGGCGGCGCAGGTGCCGCTGACGCGCGGGCGGCTGGACGGTGCCATGAATTGCGCGCGTCGCCTTGGGATGTCCCTCTCGGCAGACGGGGAAAACTGTTACTGGGCCGACGGCAGCCGGGGCTATACGGACCAGTCCGGCACCAATGGTTATGACGGCACGACCTATGGCTTCAGCGGCGGTGCGCAGGTCGATGTCAATGAAGACTGGATCGCGGGCTTCGCCGCGGGCTACGAACATTCGAACTACACCGGCAACAACAGTCTTTCGAGCGTCGAAGGGGACAACGGGTTTCTGGCGGTGTCGGTGGGGCGTCGCTTTGGCAACTTCACGCTGTCCGGCGCGCTGGGGGGCAGCTGGGGCAGTTTCGACACGGAACGGCGTGTTTCGGTGCCGGGGTTCACCGGCACGGCAACGGGCGAGTCCGACCTCAACACGCTGAGCGGACGCATTCGGGCCGCCTATACCATGGCGGACACGCCACAAGGCTATGTCATGCCGATCCTCGACATCGATCTCGTGCACACGCGCGCTGGCGGCTACACGGAAAGCGGTGCCGGGATCTTCGATCTTGATGTTGCTTCCGGGTCGGCCACCGCCATCGTGGTCACGCCATCGGTCGAGATCGGCACGCGCATGGTTCGGCAGGGCGGCTGGGACATCGGCGCCGCGACGTCATTGGGCATCAGCCTGTCGTCCGAGGATGACTGGTCAACCACAGCACGTCTTGTTGAGGCACCTGCCGGAGCGGGCAATTTCTCGACCAGTGTGCCGATTGCGCCCGTCGTGGGCCAACTCGGGCTTGGGCTGTCGTTTGCCAATGCAGCGGCTGGGATGGACATCAAGGTGGAATATCAGGGCTCGGTCGGTGACGATTACCAAAGCCATCGTGGCCTGCTGCGCTTCACCAAGAGGTTCTGAGCAGCCAACGGTACATGGGAAAAATGACGGCGCGGGCAGAGGGTTCTTTTGCCGTGCCGTTCTTGGAAGGCGCCATGGGATCGGCCCCCAGGGTCTCGCCTGAGGGGGCGGCCCCGGCACACGACGTCGGTGTTCGAAGGAAAACTCGTTCAGTACCGTGGCGCGCGTATCGTTGAGTGCGCCTTCCAGTCGTGCCTTGAGCGCGTCAATTCGAAAGGAGGGAACAGGTACTGAAATCGCGTGGTAGCGGCCGCTCAGATCTGCGCAGGCAAAGCCGATGGCCGAGATGCCAGCGGTGTGTTCGTTGATGTCATGGGCCAGCCCGCATTTCGCAGTTATCTTCAAGCCAATTGAACAGCGCCGCGCTTGCGCTTTCCGACACCCAGCCTTCCTGCGCGATCAGGGTTCGGGCCTGGTCTACGGCCAAGTCCGGCGTGCTGATCCGGCGCATCCCCACCACCATGCGCATCAATGCGCCCGCCCAACTGGTGCAGGGCACGCGCTTCCTCGTCGAGGTGCCGATCATCAATACCGGCTGTCACCTTGACTACAAGGAAGGCGATTCCTTTGCCGATTGTCCGTGTCTGGTGCTTTCGGCTGCCGAATGGAGGGTCGAGAAAGACGTGAAGGCTATCGGCCCTGACACCCAGGCCAATGACCATCCGCTGGCCACGTGATTGGCCCGCAGCGCACGGGCGGCGACAGGGTCAACTTCTGAGGCGGCCTTTGGCACCACATTACCCACCGGCACAGAATGCGGGTCACGGTGCGGACAGCGGGAAGAGGGCAGCACGAGTGCGCCCGATCATTCTGTCTGCCATCGGCTGATGGTCATCGGGTCAATCTTCTGTTCGGAAGACCTGCAGAAACAGCCCGGAGCGATGCCGGGTTGCAGTTCGACGGGGTCTCGCAGGCCAAGGGTTACGTTGCCGCTTCCACAAGACCTGCGACCTCTGCCGCGATGCCGATACCTTCGTGGCCGGGCACAAACGGAGGGTTCGGCTTTGCCGGCCAATCGCCAAGGGCGGCGTGCAGATCAGTCCGCGCAAATGGCCTGTCAAACGCCTTGATCCGTTGCATTGGGAAAGGCGCACCTGATCGAGAGATGCGTGAATCTGTTGCCATGGTTGTCGGGCGGGGCTGGCGATGACGGATCCGAAGCAGTAGGCCTATGCGATCACGTGCGCGAAGCGAGATCCGTTCAAATGGTCTGGGAATATGGATCGGTGGATCGCGCTGTCGTGTCATATCAAGCACGGCCACGAGGATAGCGCGCCATGACGACCCCACGCACCTACAAGCCATCAAGCAAACGGGAAACCACGGCCCGCAAGACCCGCGAACGTATTCGGGCCGGGGCCTGGGAAGTTTTTTCCCGTCATGGACTGGGGCGGGCCTCGATCGCAGAGATTGTCAGTGCCAGCGATATCTCGACAGGCACGTTCTATAACTACTACGGCACCCAGGAGGCAGTTTTTCAAGAGATCCTCGCCGAGATGCTCGACAGGATCAGGTCGATCACGGCGAATGCACGCGCAAAGTCTGATGACCTTGAGACGATGCTCCTGCTTTCCTACGAGGATTTGCTTGACTACATCCTCACTCTGGATGGTGCGCGCGCATTTATCGCCTGCAATCAACACCAGATCCGTTCCGCACTTTACGGGCTGGACGGAACAGAAGGGGTGATTTCCGATATTAAACAAGATGTTGTGCGCGGTCTGCCGGGGCTGGACCCTGACTCGCCCGAGGTTGAACTGATCGCACGGATTGTTGTGTCCATTGCGCTCGAGGCTGTGATCCAGCTGCAAGGCGACGGTACCGTTGAAACGCAGGATATCGCCAGGATGATGGCCAGTCTGGTGATTGGCGGCATCGAACGGGTGCAAAATGGAAAACTTGAAACCACCCTCAAGTTTTCCTAGGTACATCGCATAGCTGGTCTGACAGTCCGGGGTCCATCCTCTTGCATGTGCAAGCCAGTAGGGGTGGACGGACGCCCTGACATTTGCGGAAGAGAAGGCCCGTTCATGAAAGATGTAGTGCACCTCGAATTTCCGGCCTTCCGGATCATGCACACGGCTTCCCGCAGTGACCGTCTACCCGATCTGGCAACGCGCAGGGACCGTCTTGCAGCGCTGCGGCGCATGGTGGTCGAGAACCGCGACGACATCACCCGCGAGATTGATGCCGATTTCGGCGGTCGCCCCCGTAAGGAGACGGAACTGCTTGAGATTGTCCCGCTTCTCAGAGGCGTGCGGTTCACCTCGCGCCACCTGAAACGCTGGATGCGCGACGAGCGCCGCCACGTCGCCTGGCCGTTCCAGCCCGGCTCGGCCTGGGTGCGTCATGAGCCTCTCGGCGTAATCGGGATCATCTCGCCGTGGAACTACCCGCTGTTGCTCGCCCTCGGGCCACTGGTTGATGCCCTGGCCGCAGGCAATCGCGCCATGATCAAACCCTCCGAGTTGACGCCCCGATTTTCCGACCTGCTCCAGCGGCTTGTCGCGACCTATTTTGACGCGGATGTGGTGACGGTCGAGACCGGCGGCGTCGAAGTCGCACAGGAGTTTTCCGCCCTTCCGTTCGATCATCTGATCTTCACCGGTTCAACCGCTGTGGGGCGCAAGGTGATGCAGGCGGCAGCGGCCAACCTCACCCCCGTCACGCTGGAGTTGGGGGGCAAGTCCCCGGCCGTGGTGGCACCGGATTATCCACTGGACAAGGCCGCGCGCTCCATTGTTCTGGGTAAGTTCACCAATGCCGGCCAGACCTGTATCGCGCCTGACTATGTGCTGGTGCCGGAAGGAAAGGCCGAGGCACTCGCGCTTGAGATGATCAAGCGCATCGAAACCGCCTTTCCCGCCACAAATGCAAAGGGCGGCTACGCCAACATCATCACCGCGCGACACCGGACCCGTCTGGTGGACGCTGTGCAGGAGGCGCAAGGCAGCGGTGCAACCATCCTGCGGCCTTCGGGGGACTACGGTGAAAAATTCCCGCCGACCCTGGTCATCGGCGCGTCTGAAGAGGGCTTGCTGCTGAACGAGGAAATCTTCGGCCCGATCCTGCCCATTGTACCCTACAAATCGCTGGATGATGCGCTTGCGTTCATCAACCGCCGCGCGCGGCCCCTTGCGCTTTACGCCTTCACAGGGGACCGCAAGGCACGGCAGACGATCCTCGACACAGCCATCTCGGGCGGGGTGACTCTGAATGGCACGTTGCTGCATATCGCGCAGGATGACCTGCCTTTCGGCGGCGTCGGAAACAGTGGCATCGGCGCTTGTCACGGACGCGACGGGTTTCGCCGGATGAGCCATGCGCGTTCCGTTTTCAAACCTGGCTTTTTCAACGCCTTTGAAGTGCTGGGCCCGCCATTCGGCAGGTTGGCAGAACTCCCCATCCGAATTCTTGGCCGCTAGTCGAGGACGCACACCATGACCGAAATGTCCGGCCGTACAGCCCTGACTGCGGGCGGAGCCTCTGGCATCGGTCTTCTGATGGTGACCTGAGCCCCGGCTTTCTTTCGGCTTTCAGGGGGCAGAGCACAGGCAGGGCAACATTGACATCACATCGAGTTGCTTCTGGGTGTCCGTCATTATGACGTGTTGAACAGGGTGCTGAACGTCGTGATGAACGGATGCCTGGGCATGCTCAGGTCAGGGGGCAATGGTGGACTGTTCCGGATCAGCGTTTCCTCCAGGGGCCCCGGTTCTTGATGAGAAGACCATGCAGGCCGTCCCCTCACACGAAGTCGAAATCGCTGCTGGTGACCGTGGTGGACAGCGTGTCGGCCAACGTCACCTTGTCGGTGCTGTTGGTCAGCGTGATGATCGTGTGATTGCCGCTTTGGGTCACGCTCACATCGGCCATGCTGTTCACCCCGCTGTGGCCCGAGAAATCCAGACGGTCGACGCCATCGGTAAAGTCCTTCACCACGTCCCGGCCAAAATTGTCGGTCCAGACGAAGATATCCGCGCCAGCTCCGCCAAAGTAGAAATCATTGCCGATGCCGCCGTCCAAAGTGTCATTGCCGGCGCCTGCAATGATCGCATCGGCCCCGCCGCCCCCGAAGATCGCGTCGTCATCGTTGCCAGCAAAAAAGACGTCTCCCACGTCGCCGCCAGTCAGCGTGTCATTGCCGTCCGAGCCCACCAGGGTGATTGACGTTGCCATGCCTGTGGCATCAATGCTGTCGTCGCCCGTCAGGCCATTGATCCGTTCGACGTTCAGCCATGACCCAACGGACAAGGCAATACCCGCCGGTGTCGAGATCACCGCCTTGTCGAACCCGGCGCCGCCATCGCTGACCACATCACCGCTTTCACCGATATAAAAGACGTCATTTCCTGCACCGCCGTCGAACGTGTCGTTGCCTGCGGCCCCCAACATGATGTCATTGCCATCGTTGCCGGTCAGCATGTCATTGCCGTCGCCACCGATCAGCACGTCATTGCCACGCCCGCCGATCAACGTGTCGTTGCCATCATCGCCGAACATCAGGAGCCCTTGGACCACCGTTGAAGCGTCGATCTGGTCGCCGCCAGAGAACCCGTTGATCCGCTCGAGGCCACTCCAGCCGTTCAGCGACACCGAAATGCCCGCTGCGTTGCTGATCTGCGCCTTGTCGTAGCCATTGGCGCCGGTGTCGTTGACGGTGTCGAATTGGTCGATGACGTAGAGATCCGAACCGTTGCCGCCGTCCATCGTGTCTGCACCGCTGCCACCGAACAACTGGTCCGGGCTGTCGCTGCCCTCCAGAATATCGTTGCCAGAGCCGCCAAACAGCAGGTCATCCGCATAGCTGCCGATCAGGTGATCATTGCCGCCTTGGCCAAACAAGCTGTCTGACCCGCCGCCGCCGTCGATGATATCGTCGCCATTGCCGCCCGTGATGACATCGTCGCCGCCAAACCCGTTCAGGTGATCCGGGCCGTCACTGCCTCGGATGTCTTCGGCTACGTTCGTGCCGTTGACAGTTCCGCCTCCTGCAGGGGCCGTCAGGATTGGCGCTGTCGGAACTACCGTCAAGGTGACGGTTGCTTCACTGCTGTCGTCGGTTCCGTCGTTTGCGATGTAGGTAAAGCTGTCTGTGCCAGAAAAACCGACGTTGGGCGTATAGGTGAAGCTGCCATCGCCGTTGAGCATCACACTGCCGTTCGTGGGCCCGGTTTTGACCGAGGCAGACAGCGTATCCCCGTTCACATCGGAGTCATTGGCCAGAATTCCGGCGGCAGATACCGTAAGCGTAGCGTCTTCGTCGACCGAGTAGCTATCGTCGACAACCTGGGGCGCGTTGTTGGCGCCGGTCAGTTGCAAACGCGCAAACTGGGTTTGGTTCACGCCGACCAGCCGGACGATTTGTGTGTCACTCAGGCTGATGATCGTGCTGACAATCGTCACAGGAAGCGCAAGATCGGACAAGTCGATCGCAGCAAAGTCAGGGTTGATCCGGGCAAATTCAAGTGCGATCGGATCACCAAAGCCAAAACTCTCGGAGACGTATTCCGCATTGGAAAACGCTGCGTCGATTTCGGATTGGGCAAAGGCGCGCAGATCCAGCGTGTCCTGGGTGACGTCGAAATCCGTGATCGTGACGATGCCGTCATGTGCACTGATGGTGAAGTCGTCGAAGCCCGAACCGCCGGTCAGGCGATCAGACGCACCGCCGCCATCCAGAACATCGTCGCCGGCGCCACCGTCCAGGGCGTTGGCATATGTGTTGCCTGTAAGATGGTCATCGAAGTCCGTTCCAATGACCGCTTCTGTCGAGGTCATCGTAACGATATTTCTCAGGCTTCCGCCGGATTGCAGGATCCAGCTTGACGTGTCGGTGGTGGCGGCAACCGCACGCGATGCACCCCCCTCAGAGGCCAGAGGCGCTTCCACCAGATCCACCACCACTGCCGATTGACCCTTTGACAGATCCAGCACGTCATCGCCCAGACCCGCGTCGAATTTGGCTGTGCCGCCGGTATGGACCAGGATGTCGTTGCCATCGCCCCCGGCAATCTGGTCATCGCCAGCCCCATCAACAAACGTGTCATCGCCGGACATGCCAAACAACAGGTCATCCCCATCACCGCCGTCGAGGCGGTTGTCTTCACCGTCACCCGCGATCACATCGTCAAACGCGGTTCCGATGACGTTTTCAACACCAGCAAAGCTGTCTCCGGCGGCATCGCCCTGGGTCCCTTGGTTGGTACCGAGATCCAGCGCGACCAGTGCACTTGCAGATGCAAAGCTTGCGGTATCGACCCCGGCGCCGCCAACGAACTGGTCCGCACCCGCGCCTCCGATCATCGTATCGTTGCCATCGCCGCCTGAAAGGATGTCGTCGCCGTCTGCACCTTCGATCAAGTCGTCGCCACCAAGCCCATCAAGGATGTTGGCCAAATCGTCACCAGTCAGGACGTCCGCAAACTGGGAGCCGACGACATTTTCGATCTCTGAAAGAACGGCCAGACCGACCGCGGCGGCACTGGCCGTCGCCAATGTGTTTGCACCGGTCCCGGTGGATGTCAGGTCAACGCCGACACCGGTTGCCACATTCGAGAAACTGGCCGTGTCGCTGTCCGCTCCGCCGACCCAGGTGTCAAAACCTCCGCCGTAGGCAAACACATCGTTGCCGGCGTCTCCGTAGACTTCATCGTCACCGCCGCCGTCACTGAACATGTTGCCGCCGTCGGTGCCGCGCAACCGGTCATCGTAGTCTGTGCCGATCACGCTTTCGACGTCGCTGTCGGGCAGGGTGGTCAGAACCCGTTGAACCCCTGTAGTCCAATCGGTGCTATCGCCCGTCGTGACAGATTGGGTGGTTTTCGACAGATCGGCATCAATCGCAGATCCGAGGCCCGAGTAGTCAAGCGTATCGTTGCTGTCACCGCCCATGACGATGTCTTCACCACCGGCATAGACAATCAGGTCATCGCCAAATCCGCCAGCAATCGTGTCGTTGCCGAAGCCCCCGTTCAGGACGTTGTCCAGGGCGTTGCCAAGCAAGGTGTCTGCGTATTGGCTGCCGATCAGACGCTCGATTTCGGTGACGATGTCATTGCCATCCCCGATATCAAGACTTGCAGTCACGGCACCAGTTGCGCCTGAATAATCAAGCGTATCAGAGCCATAGCCGCCGGAATAGGTGGTCACGCCGGAATGAATGTGGCCTGCAAACCGGTCGTTGCCATCGTTTCCGGCCAACGTGTCAGAACCACCCGTGCCGCCGTCAAGAAGGTCATTGCCACTCGCGCCAACCAGGGTGTTGTCCCCGCCGTCACCCACCAGATGGTCATCAAACTGCGAGCCGATGACGGATTCTATGCTGGTGAACTGTCCGATCGTCCGCAGGCCTGATGTCGGAAGCGTGGTGCCATCGGCTGTACGCGCTTCGTTGCTGGCAGACAGATCGACCAGAACCGAAGACGTGAACTGTTGGTAGCTGACAGCGTCAACACCGCCGCCGCCGTCATAGGTGTCCATGCCACCGAAATACGAGAACGTATTGGCGGACGCATTGCCAAGCATCGTGTCGTCACCTGTGCCGCCGATGACATTCTCGATGTCAATCAATGTGTCCGTCCCGATTTCGGAACCGGTAACCGTGTTGGCGTTGAGGTCAACCGATACACCTGCCGTCGTGTCGGTGTAGGAAGCGCTGTCGAGCCCATCCCCGCCATCCAGAACGTCATCGCCAGCGCCGCCCATCAACAGGTCGTTGCCGGCATACGCATAGAGGGTGTCAGCATCATCACCGCCGCTGAGCATGTCGTTGCCGTCACCGCCGAACAGCGTGTCCTGGCCAGCCTCGCCGTACAGGGCGTCATTGCCAAGATCACCGTCCAGAATGTCGTCGCCGGCGCCGCCCCAGTAGATGTTGTCCCGAACACCGCCGTTGATTATGTCGTCAAACTGCGTGCCAATAATGTTTTCGATGCCCGACAACACATCATCGTCACCGTGGGTGTCCACAGCCGTTTCCTGCCCCGGCGTGAAGAGGTCGAGCACAATCCCGGAAGAGCCTGTTTCACGGCTGTAGTCCACGGTATCAAAACCACCGCCGCCGATCAGGATGTCCTTGCCTGCGCCGCCGGTCAGAACGTCGTCGCCGTTGTCGCCGTCAAGCTGGTTGGCCAGTCCGTCACCGACAAGCACATCATCGAAAATGGATCCGCGGACATTCTCGACCGTGACCAGTTGTGCCAGCGTGCGAAGTGGACCGAGTGTCGGATCCAGATCCACACCGTCGCGGGTCACGGCTTCGTCCACTGCGGTCAAATCAACTTGAACGGCAATATCCAGTTGGTTGAAGTCTACAGTGTCGCTGCCCGCATCCCCAGCATAGCTGTCCAGGCCAGACCGATAGGTGAAGATGTCGTTGCCAGTCCCTCCACGGGCCGTGTCATTTCCTGTGCCCGCATCAAAAATGTCGGCACCATCGCCGCCCTCCAGAAGGTCGTTGCCAGCACCACCGCCAAGGAAATCGGTCCCGATGCTTCCCCGCAAGGTGTCGTCGCCCGTGCCGCCCGACATCTGGTCGTTGCCTGCACCGCCTTCGATCAAATCGTTGCCGTGGCCGCCGATCAGCTGATCGTTTCCGCCGCCACCCAACATCGTATCGTCACCGGCAAAGCCCTTGAAAATGTTTTCGGCGTTGTTGCCGATGAAGCTGTCGTTCAGATCAGATCCTTCGATCTGCTCGATCGACACCAGAAGATCGCGGTCGCCAGAGCCGTGGATGGCGCTTTGCGTGCCAAGATCCACCTGAATGGATGCTGTATCCTCCTGATATGAAACAATATCTTGACCCGCGCCGCCTTCGAATATGTCTCCACCGGCACTGGCCTGGAAGAAGTCGTCACCGTCAAACCCGCGGAAGAAATCTGACCGATCTGTCCCCATCGGCGCCAGATCATCATCTGGCGTGCCAAGATAAGTAGTTCCAACGCTGGAGCCGGGACTAACGGCCCCAAGGCCCGAGAAATCCTTGCTGAAGGCGCCATCCATGGCTTCGAAGGTGAAATTCATGCCAATGGTCGGATCACCCTTGAAGTAGTCCATGATCCGGACAGAGTCGGTGCCTGCGGTCACAAGCAGGTCGATGTCGTCCAAGCTGAAGGACAGGTCGTTCGTCGTGTGCGCCGTGAACAACATCCGGGAAGATCCAGCGGTTTCGCCCGCGATCGTATCGGTGCCAAAGTTCGCGCCAAAGACATAGACGTCGTCGCCGACGCCACCTGACAACAGATCATTGCCCTCGCGCCCGACCAGCGCGTCATCGCCCGCACCGCCAAACAGAACCCCCAGCGCGGTGCCGCCGACCAGCACATCATTGGCTTCGCTGCCGGACATGAAGGTTTCTTCGATCCCGGTGAATTGAACGGAAGCTGCCCCGTGCGTAACCTTCACCCAGGCATCGGTGGCGACCGTGTAAAAGTCCGTAAACGCGGTGAAACTCGGGACACCAGTAACCATCGAGACTGCCGAGTTTACCAGGGCGGTCGCCCCGTCCATCACGCTGAATACCGCCAATTCCAGCGCATCGTCGCTGCCGCTGATCGTCAGGCTGTCAACGCTGCCGGTGCCACCGTCGATCGTGTCATTGCCGCCGATATGCGTGAACGTATCGTTACCGCCTTCGCCCATGAAGTAGTCGTCGCCAAGCCCGCCGATCAGCTTGTCATTCCCGTGCCCGCCATAGGCGACATTGCCTTGGCCTGCCGCAAGGGCGGTTGTGCCATCCCCTTCATAGGCTGTGGCCACAAGTTCGCCGCCAATGAAGGTGTCGTCGCCGGAACCAAGCAGAACGTGCATCCGTTCGAAATCGGCAATCCGCGTGCCCTGGCCAATGTCGTAGCCGACCCCGGACGCGTAGGTCACATCAAGGAACAGGTCCTGGGAAAAGCCCCTCAGATCCGCGACAAACACATCCTGATCACCGTCCCGCTCGCCGCCCACATAGGCCACACCGTTCTGGTAAACGACCAATTCGTCATAGGCGTCCGTACCTGCGATATCGACGCTTTCAATCTCGCTGTAGGTCACGTGTTTCAGGGAGGGGTCTTCGCGATTGTTCGGGTTTCCGGGTGTCGAATTGTAGTACTTCCAGGTTGTTGCGGTCAGGGATTTCTCGGCAAGCTCCTGCATCGCGTCGCGACCACCATCGGCCCAGACCTGGCCCTTGGGGTTGATGGTCAGCATGTCGGCACCGGTGTCATCCAGCAGACGCACGCGGGAATGGCCGGAGCCGCCGTTGATGATCAGGTTGTCGTTTTCCTGGACATTCTGAACCAGCTGACCGTTCTGATAGAAGTTCCCGACTTCGGTCCCGCCAATGATGTCGTCGTAGCCTTGGGAGTCCCAGATGATGATGTCACTGCCGGACTGTCCGTCCAGATGGTCGTTGCCGTCCAATCCATACAGAATGTCGTTGCCGTCGCCGCCGAAGAAATAGTCGCCGTACTGACCGCCGACCAACAGATCCACACCGCTGCCTGCCTGGATGGTCGCCATTTCAATGCCGCGCAGGAACACCCCGTTGTCGAGGAGATACCCCTCGTCGTCGTTGTAGTTCCCCGGAGGGCTGATGCGGAATTCGATGCCGACGTTCTGAGAGCCGAAGTCAGCGACGAAGCGGTCGAAATCCTTGGAAATCGCCTCGCCCGCGTCATACAGGTTACCGCCCTGATAGATCAGGATGTCATCCCCGGCTTCAGAGCCGATGACGTTGACCTTCTCGATCTCGCTGTAGCTGACACTGTCCGTCCCGAATGAGGCCTGGGTTACAGCCGCCTGCGACGACATCGCCAGAATGTTCAATTGGGTTGCCAGGTTGGTGGTGATTTGCCCGAAGGCCGTCCCCAACACGTTGCCCTGGTCATCAAGGAAGGTGTAGCCAAGCGATCCGCCGGACTGGAACGCACTGGTGTCAGCATCGATCGGGCTTTGGAACGCCCCGATGTTCAGTGTATCGACACCGTTCCCGCCGATGATCGTGTCCGCGCCATTGTCTTGCCACAGAAAGATATCGTTGCCTTCACCGCCGTCCAGGGTGTCTGCAACTGCATCCACCCCGCCATACAGGTAGTCGTTTCCGTAGGCCCCGAAAACATAGTCATCCTCATCGCCACCCGAGATGATGTCATTGTCGTCTGTGCCGATGACGTGAATGCGTTCGATATTCCGGATGACCACGTCACCGAAATAGGATTCCTGGTCCGAAACCGCCAGATTCAGGCCGCCGCGCGCGCCCTTGTCGTACTGCCAGGCTTGAAAATCACCGATGAACGTATCGCTGCCAGCACCGCCGTCGTAGCGGGTGCCACCCTGAAAGACCATCAGGTCGTCGCCGCCACCGCTGCCACTGTCGACATTGACACTGACGTATTCAACGTCACGCGAAATCTCGATCCGGCCTTGCTGCGAGCCACCGTTCAGCAGGAGGTAGTGATTGGGTGCGAAGAAATCATCGCTGCCGTCGTCATTGGTGTCGATCCCGAATGAGGGGTCATCCGCACCGTATGTGTCGGCGTAATCTTCAAGATTTGCGCCATAGTATTGCAAAAGCGAGCTGAAATTTGCGTGGGTATCGTCTGCTCCGATACCTTCTCCGCCGAATACATAGCCGGCGAGGGTGTCATCAAACATGTCATAGCGCAGTCCCTGCACGCCAGAACGTACAAACACATTATCAATGCCAGTGCCGCCAAAGATGTAGTCGGTGAACTTCCCCCCAGGATTGGGAATGTTGCCTAGTTCAACGATGGCCACATCATCGCCAGCACCAAGACGCACATAATCGTCCTCAATATCAACCGGTTGCATACCTGCAGGCCCATTGGGGACAAAGTAGACCAGCTTGACAATATCATCCCCGCCATTGGTCAGGATCACATCGCTTTTGGTCCCTGCAACAATATAGTCATCCTGATTGCCTGTCAGGATCGCCATGGCCTCCACGTTGATGACGTCAATGGATTCGCCGGCATATTCCAGCGTGACACCGCCCATGGTATTCGGGTCGCCATCATTGTCGCGCAGGATCGAATTCGGCAGATCCCAATACACCCCGGTACCCCAGGTCGCGAGGTTGGCGACGAACAGGTCATGGGAATCGTTTTCGTTGCCCCCACCGTCGAAAAACTCGCCGCCTTGACCATCTGAATCTGCGAAGTCGTGATAGGAATAGACCAGAACGTCCCCGCGCACGCCGCCGATGACATTGGCCACGTTCCGGGATGTGAATGTTTTGCCGTTGTATTCGTAGGTGTACGAGTCCGCGAAACGCGACGCGAATATGCCGTCGTAAAGAGACTGAATGCCGCTGTCGTGGTTCAGGAAAACACCGGTGGTCAGATTTGATTGCGGCAAGGTGATATTCAGATCAGCCCGTACCGGGGTCAGATTGACACCTTCAACAGCATCGGGGGCGATCAGGACGCGGCTTTTGTTGCCGTATTTCAGTGTGACCGAGTCCCACGTGATCGCGCCTGCCCAGGTGAACAGAACTTTCTGGGTCTCGTTGGAGTAATCGATGACAAAGTCATCCTCGGCGCTGACTTCTGCCTGCGTAGGTTTCTTGAGATAGGCATTCCCGGGATCAAAGGAATCCGCTGCGGCCGTTCTGGCCTGAAAACCAGCCTCGATGAACCCGTAGGCCGCATGTTCGGCAGACGGCAGACTTCTGTCCCAACCGGTTGGGGCTAGATTTCGGTGCGCATAGAAGACGTCATAGACTTCGGTCTGGGTTCCAAAGATCGAACCGCTGACGGGAAAGGAATCATAGTACAGACCGTCGATATCGATGTCGTAACCGCCTTCGGGGAACTCATAATCCCAGACCGGACCGAAATCGAACTCCAGGAACCCGGGCACAAGATCGCCGCCGAAGCTGCCGCTCAGGATATCGATGGTGATCTTGGAATTTACGTTCAGACCCACTGAATGCGAAAACACGCCTGATCCGACCGAGTATTCAGCTGTGACAAGCGCGTTGCCATACCCGACGGCGGGCGCCGTCAGGCTAAGCACATCGCCAAGGTTGCCGTACACCGTTGTGTCGTCTTTCGGATCGTTGGGAGTGCCGTTGTCCGTTGTCAGTGCAATGTTCACATCCGGGACCATCGAAGGCCCCGGTTCTGTTATGTCCAGTCTGACCTGTTCACTCAGCGCGACCCCGATCGTCCCTTGAACGTCAACCATCGTGAACGAGAACTCGATGTCGCCGCCCCCGACTTCCCACTCGTATTCCGCGAACACGACCCGTTCGAGAAACTTGACCCCTGCTGCAATGTAGGGGTTCTTGATATAGCCCAACAGCTCGGTCAGGATGTTGTCCAGATCGGCATCCAGCGTTGCAAAGCGCGTGTCGGAGATCCCACTCCCGGAAACCACGCCCGACCCCTCGGAAGAGCCTTCGGTGTCTGCGCCGGTGGGTAGCCCCAGATAGAACTCGATCCCCCAACCTTCAACTTTTGCATTGTACGTCGGCTTATCAATGGACACGTCCAACAACGGGCCGCCGAGGTCGAGATCGATCAGAGGGATGTTGCCAAAAGTGAAATTATCGACCCCGCCGGGGATGGGACCATAAAATCCGATGCCTTTCAGACCTGCCTTGAACTCTGCAACCAGGTCCAGACCTGCGGTAACCAGCTTTTCCGGATCATCGGATTCGGCGTTGCCAAAGCCGATCGAACTGATGTCGGCCGAGACCACGTAGTAGTCCGAGAAGTCGAAAACCATCTGATCGGCTGCATAGACGGCATAGGGCAGGTCGATGTCGACCGAGATGTCGTAGTCCGCCTGCCAGCTTCCGGTCGAACCAATATCGGCCCAGGCCACCAGCCCGAACCGGGCTTCCATATAGGCTGTTGCGCCGATGTTGGTGTTGAATTTGCTGATGCCGATGAATTCTTCAAGGCTCGGCAGTTCGTACACCAGAAGGTCGCCTGTGGTTAGGAAGCCGTCGAAGGCTTCCCCCGGGGACCAGAGCGACTGGTTGGTTGCGGCGAAATTCAGGGTGGTGTTCTTCTTGGCCATTCGATCCTCGCATGTGCAGAAAGAGCAGAGCAAAGAACTCAAAAGGACCAGAGGTATCCACCCTGAGGCACATCATTACAGAGTTTTCCCAGTTTTTGATATTTTATTTATGCCAGCAGCGGTGTGAAAGCCTGGCACTGGGGCGGAGGAAATTTAGGCTGGTTTGAGTTGCCCCCGAAATTTGGACGCTGACGTAGGTTACGACCTGTGGTCGGCTGATACTCGACGAGAAGGAAATCAGAGATCTTGAAACGGAAACGGCAGCAGGCCACTTCGCGCCGCCCGCAGCAGGCTCATCCCGCCGCTACCGTGGTCGACTTTCGCATCGCCGTTCCCAAATCAGATGTGGCTTGCTCCATTTTGCCAGTTAGAGAAGCACCTTGGACATGACTGCGCCGTCCTCGTGGACCGTCAGGAAGTCCAGCGGACGAGATCCGGGCCGGCCGGGTCACGCCGGGCGGTTGACTGGGTAAGTCACGCAGTGCCCTTGGGCAAACCGCACGGCTTCCTCTGCGACCTTGCGTTTGAGTTCGTTGGCGGATTCCTCTGAGTACCAGGCCATGTGGGGTGTGACGAGGCAGGTGTCGAGCGCCCGCAGCGGCGAATCCTTTCGCAGCGGTTCGACCTCGACAGTGTCGATGCCAGCGCCCGCGAGTTTTCCCGAGGCCAGCCCCTCGGCTAACGCATCCTCATCGACGATTCCGCCCCGGGCGGTGTTTATGATGAACGCACCCGGCCGCATCCTGGCGATCTCCGGCGCTCCGATCAGCCCATTGGTCTCCTCCGATAGCGGGCAATGGACCGAGACCACGTCAGCAGCGGCAATGAAATCGTCAAATGGCAACTGCTCGGCCCCCGGAACTCGGCTTTTTCCGTCCGGCTTGTAGGGGTCGCACAGCACTACGCGCCCGCCGAATGCCATGGCCTTGAGGGCAAACAGCCGCCCGATCCGACCAACACCCAGCACGCCGATCGTCATGTCCTTGATGCGACGCACCGGTATGGACATCCGGTAATCCCATTCGCCGGCACGCGTGCTGTTGGTGATCATTGGGATCTTGCGGACCAGCGCCAGCATTAGCCCAAGCGCATGGTCGGAGACCTCGTTCATGCCATAGTCGGGCACGTTGCAGATCTGCACGCCGAGGCGAGTCGCCGCGTCCAGATCAATGGTGTCGACCCCGACTCCGTAGCGCACGATCAGCCCCAGGTCCGGGCAGAGCGCCGCGAGCACCCGGTCGCTGAAGGGGCCGTACTGAGTCATGATGACATTCGCGCCGGCGCATTTGGCGATCAGATCGTCCTCGGTCCGACAGGCGTGATGCTCATATCCGAAGCCGGCATCGGCGAGGACCTTCTCCTCGATGCGCATGGAGGCGTGGTCGCAATCGGAGACGACAATCTTCATCAGCTGATTTTCCTTGTTCGATTGTTTTTCGTGTCAGCGGCCAAGGTAGCCGCCGTCCACCGGGAGGATGGCGCCGTTGACATAATCCGAGGCCTCGGAGGCCAGGAACAGCAGCGGCCCCTTCATGTCGTCGGCAACACCCCAGCGGCGGGCCGGGATGCGGGCCGTGATCTCGGCATTGCGTCCGGCATCGGCCAGCAGCGCCGTGTTCATGTCGGTGGCCATGTAGCCCGGCGCGATGGCGTTGACGCAGATCCCCTGGCTTGCCCATTCGTTGGCCAGCGCCTTGGTAAGCTGCGCGATACCGCCCTTGCTGGCGGCATAGGCCGGCACCGTGAGCCCGCCGAAGAAGCTGAGCAGCGAGGCGATGTTGACGATCTTGCCGCGCCCCTGGGGCAGCATCACCCGCGCCGCGCGTTGGCAGAGATCGAAGACCGAGGTCAGGTTGACCTCCAGCACCGCGTCGAAATCCTCCAGCGGAAACTCCTCGCTCTTATGCCGCTTCTGGACACCGGCTGCGGTTACCAGGATGTCGAGCCGCCCGCCAAGCAGCGCCAGCGCCGCGTCGAAGCCCGCACCGCGCGCCGCGGCATCGGCCAGGTCCACAATCAGCCCGTGGCAGGCGAAGCCGCGGCCGCGAAATTCCTCGGCAACAGCCTTCGCGCTTTCGCCGGAGCCGAAGATCACCACCTCAGCCCCCGCTTCCAGCAACGCCTCGGCCATGCCCATGCCAAGGCCGCGTGTGCCGCCCGTCACGATCGCCTTGCGACCGCTTACATCAAAACTTGTCATAGCCTTCTTGTCCTCTTGTCTTTCCGATCGGTCACGCCTGGCAGTCCACAAGCACCTTCACCGTGGTCACCGACGGATCGGCGATCATCTCGAAGACGCTTTCGGCCCCCGACAGCGGCACGATCTGGGTCACGACCTTCTCCAGGTCTTCCGCGATCTCCTGCGCATAGGCCACCGACATGCCGAATTCCCTGAGCGTGTAGACGCGCGACCCAATCAGAATTTGTTCCTTGAAGTTCATGTCCCGCAGGTCTACCGCGCGCGGCGCCTTGTGGATGCCGGTCATGCAGATAGTGCCGCCGACCCGCGTCAGCTTCGTCATCTCGGCCGCCGCGCTTTCGACGCCGGAGCATTCGAACACGATATCGACGCCTTCGTTATTGGTGCTGTCGTTGATGTAGTCGACAAGGCTTGTCACGGCGACGTTGACAGTCTCGAAGCCGAACTTGGCGCAAATATCGAGCCGCCCCTGGTCCACGTCGGAGATCACGATGCGCGAGGCGCCTGAATGCTTGAGCACGATCGCGGTCAGCACGCCGATCGGCCCGGCGCCGGTGACGACGGTAGTGTCCAGCAGGTTGAATCGCGCCTGGTGCAGCGAGCGGACCACCACGGCCAGCGGCTCGACCAGCGCGGCAGCGGCATCGGACAGCGACTCCGGAACCTTGAACAGCACATCCTCGTCGATCCAGGCGTAGTCGGCCATGCCGCCGTCGCGGTCGATGCCGATGAGCTTCAGCGTCTCGCAGACATGCGGCTGCCCGTTCCGGCAGGGCCGGCAGCTGCCGCAGGAAAAAAGCGGATAGGCGACAACCCGGTCGCCGACTGAAAACTGCCCCAAGCCACCAGCGAGCTCTTCGACCGTACCAACGAATTCATGCCCGAGCACCAGTGGGGCCTGGGCTCTTGGGTGCTTGCCAGCAAAGATGCCGATATCGGTGCCGCAGACGCCGCAATAGCGCATCCGGACCTTCACCGCACCGCTTCGCCCAGCCGGAACGGGAACATCCTGTACTTCGGCCTTGTTGGGGCCTGTGTAAACCAGAGCCTTCATGTTGTTGCTTCCCTCATGTGCGACCCAATCCGGGGTTCCCACCCCTCGGGTCTTTTTTCGGCGATCCGTAAACACTCGCAGGTGCAGAGCAATTGGACGGTCGGGCGTCAGGCCGCACGATCGTCGGCATCTCCCAGCCTTGACCAATCGAACGTGACGCCAATACCAGGCGCATCCGGCGCGACGGCGAGGTGGTTTTCTATGACGACGGGGCGTGTGGTGTAGCGGTCGATGGGAAATGAGTGCAGTTCGACCCAGCCAGCGTTCGGTTGCCCGGATACCAGCGAGATGTGAAGCTCCTGCATCCCGTGACTGCACACCGGGATGCCATGCCTGCGCGACAGTTCTGCCACGCGCAGCCAGCCGGTGATGCCGCCACAGTTCGACGCGTCGGGCTGCACATACGACAGGCTGGCCTGTTCGAAGGCGTATTCGAACTCGTGGATCGTATGCAGGTTCTCGCCCATGGCCAGTGGCATGCCCGTCTCGCGGGCAATCCGGCCGAAGCCCAGGTAGTCGTCGGGGATCGTCGGTTCCTCGAACCACAGCAGGTCAAAGGGTTTGAACGCTTCGGCGGCTTCGATCGCCTGTGGCACCGTCATGGAATAATTGGCATCGACCATGAAGGCGACATCCGGCCCGATCAGGTCGCGCACCGCGGCTATGCGGGCAACGTCCTCTGCAAGGGTCGACTGACCGATCTTGATCTTCACGCCGTTCGCGCCTTTGGCCAGGTAGTCCCGGATCGAGTCCAAGAGCTTGGGCAGCGGGAAATTCAGGTCGATTCCGCCGAAGTAGCAATTGCACGTGTTCGAGGACCCGCCCGCCATCTGCCAGAGCGGCTTTCCGGCGCGCTTGCACCGTGCGTCCCAAAGCGCGATGTCCACGGCGGAAATGGCGAAGGACGCGATACCGCCCCGGGCGACATAATGCACGTGCCACTGCATTGCATCATGAAGCTCCTCGACCTGCGCACCGTCCCTGCCAAGCAGGAAAGGTTTCAGGTCATGGTCGATCATCGCGAGTATTGCGTGGCCGCCCTTGCCGCCGGTGTAGGTGTAGCCGGTGCCCTCGCTGCCGTCCGTGAGCCGGACAGTCACGGTAATCAACTCGAAATGGGTGTGATCGCCGTGCTTGGCATCGCTCAACACCTCGTCAAGCGGAATGGCAAACCGGCGGGCTTGCAACGATTGAATCCCGGTCACGTTAGGCTCCTTGTCTTGAGGCCGTGCGTGAGACCCGCGATTGCAGGAGGATCACGACGAAAAGGAACAGACCGCGCACGACCATCTGCCAATAGGCCGAGATGCTGATCACGCCGCGCCCGTTCTCGAAGTTGAGGATGTTGAAGACGAGGCCGAGAAGCAGTGCCCCTGCGACGGTGGCAGGCACCGAGCCGAGCCCGCCGGTCAACAGCGTGCCGCCGACGACGACCGAGGCGATGGCTGACAATTCCCAGCCGACGCCTTCCAGGGGTTGGCCGGCCCCAAAGCCTGAGGCGAGGATCACTCCGGCGAGGCCCGCGCAGCCCCCTGACAGGATGTAGACGAAAGCCTTGGCGCGGTTGACCGGCAGGCCCATCATCCGGGTTGCGTCCTCGCCGCCGCCGATGGCTTCGACGGTGCGGCCGATGGAGGTCTTTTCAAGGACCACCCAAAGGATCACTGCCAGGATCGCTACGACGATGATCGACCAAGGCAGGATGCCGCCCACATTGCCCATTCCAAACTTGGTGAAGTTGGAGCCCCAATCGACCGAGATCGTCTGCCGGCCCGAAATGACCAGGGCGCCGCCCTTCGCACCCAGCATTGTCGCGAGCGTGGCAATGAAGGGTGGAATGCGCATTCCGATAACAAAAAAGGCATTCAAGCCCCCGATGGCCATCCCTGCCAGAATACCTCCAGGTAGCGCAACCTGGATGCCATAGGGCGAAAGGTAGGCCACGCAGACCGAGGTGAACGCCACCACCGATCCCACGGAAAGATCGATCCCGCCCGTCATGATGACGAAGCACATGCCGAGCGCAATCGCGATGAACATCGAGTTGTAGTTGAGGAACGAACTGATGTTGTAGGCGCCGGCAAAGTTGTCGTAGCGCATGGCGCCAAACAGAATCACGAGTACGAGCGCGAGCCAGACACCTAGCGACTGGCCGTTGCCCTGAAGATATCTGCGCAAGTCGAATGCGTTGGTATCGAGCATGTTCATCACTCCTTCCGGCCCTGCTGAACGTAAACGGCCAATACGATGATGGCGGCCTTGGCGATCAGCGCGACCTCATCGGCAACCCCATTGGCCAGCAGGGTGTATTTCACCAGTTGGATGATCACCGCGCCAAGGATGGCGCCGAAGATCGGAGCCTTGCCGCCCATGAGCAGCGTGCCACCCACGACGGCGGCTGCAATCGCGTCCAGTTCCATCAGATTGCCAATCCGGGCCGCGTCCGAGGCTGAATTGATCGCGACAACGATCAGTCCGGCGATACCAGACAGACCGGCTGAGATGGCGTATACGCCAAGCTTGACGCGCCTCACCGGGGTGCCGGTCAGCCTGGCGGCATTCTCATTCCCGCCCACGGCAAGGATGCGACGGCCGAACATGGTCCTGTTGACCATCCACCAGACGACGATGGCGATGACGAGCACCAGCCAGCCCTGGAACGGCAATCCGAGGATCTTGCCAGTGCCGAGATACGAAAATCCCGGGTGCGTGAAGGTTTGCAAATTGCCGTTGGTAAGCACCTGTGCGATGCCGCGGCCGGAAATGAAGAAAATCAGCGTCGCGATAATCGGCTGCACACCGAGAAATGCCACGAGCGCCCCGTTGAAAAGCCCGCAAACCACCGAGACGAGGACCGGGACAACGATGGCCAGAAAAAGGCCGAGCGACGGGTTCGCCTGGGCGAAATCTGACAGGAAGATCAGCGGTGCAATCGCCCCGGCCACCGCCATGACCGCGCCGACGCTGAGGTCGATGCCTGCGGTCGCGATGACAAGGGTCATGCCAACCGCGACGATGGCAATCGTCGCAACCTGGCTGATGTTCACGAAAAGCGTTTGCAATTGCAGGAAGTTGGGCGTGATCAGAATGTTGATCAGCAGCAGCGCGGCAAAGGCGACTAGCCCGCCGTGCCTGGAAAGGTGCTTCCAGTCGAATGCGTCCATGGAAAGGCTCCTGCTCTGCTCCGAGGGGGCCTGGCTCTGATCGGTCATGCCGTCGCCCTTTCGTGGGATTGCGCAATTGCGCCGATCAGCGCCTGCTCGGTGATGCCGGGATTCTGGAGTTCGGTCACCGATACGCCGTCTTGCAAGACGACGATCCGATCCGCGCCTTCCACGAGTTCCTCAAATTCCGAGGAAATCAACAACACGCCCACACCCTTTTCGACATATTCCTGAATGATCGACTGGATTTCGAACTTTGCGCCGACATCAACACCACGGGTTGGCTCGTCGAGGATCAGCAGGTCGGGCTCAAGCGCAAGCCAGCGGGCAAGCAGCACCTTCTGCTGATTGCCACCCGACAATTCGCGTATCGGCTGTTCAATGCTGGCCAGTTTGATGCCGAGAGCATCGACAAACTTCTTGACGATCTCTTCCTCCCGCACCCGGTCGATGGTGCCGCGGCGCACAAGCCGGGGCAGCAGGGCGAGGGTCAGGTTCTCGCGCACCGACATGTCCGGCACAATGCCCTCGGCCTTGCGGTCTTCGGTCAGAAAGCCGACGCCACCGCGGATCGCCTCGGCGGGATTGGAGAACCCCTCGGGGTGAAGGTGCGTGCTTACCGTTCCGCCGCGCAACCGGTCCATCGCAAAGATCGCCCGTGCCGCTTCGGTCCGCCCCGACCCCAGAAGCCCGCCAAGCCCGACGATCTCGCCTTTGTGGACGGTCACAGAGACATCGCGCAACATGCGATCGGTATGCAGGTTGGTGGCCTCCAGCAGCACCTCGCCTGTTTCGCGCTGACCACCGCCAAGCTCGGTCATCCCGGCGGCAGCGATTTCCTCGGGATCGCGTCCAAGCATGTCGGCGATCAATCCCAGCTTGGTGGTATCGGCAATCTCACGAACCGCCACCGTCTGCCCGTCGCGCATGATCGTGGCACGGTCGCAGATCTGGAACAGTTCGTCGAGAAAGTGCGAGATGTAGATGACCGAGACGCCGCGCGCCTTCAGCCCGCGCACCACGCCAAACAGAGTCTCGACCTCGCGATCATCCAGCGAAGAGGTCGGCTCGTCCATGATGACAAGCCGCGCATTGAGCGACACGGCCCGCGCGATGGCGGTCAGCTGCTGAATAGCGGTGGAATAGGAGCCGAGCGCCTGGGTCACGTCGATATTGATGCCGAAGCCGGCGAGGATCTCGCGCGTGCGCGCGTGGGCGGACGTCCAGTCAATCAGCCCGAGCGCCGTGCGCGGCTCGTAGCCCATGATGACGTTCTCGGTCACCGAGCGGAGCGGAACGAGGCTCAACTCCTGGTAGATTGTGGAGATTCCGTTGTCCTGCGCCTCTCGGGGCGATTGCACGTGAAGCGGGCGCCCATCGAACGCGACTTCTCCGGAATCCTTGCGATAGACGCCTGTCAGGATCTTGATCAGGGTAGATTTTCCGGCGCCGTTCTGGCCGATCACGGCGTGAACTTCGCCTGGGGCAATCTCAAGCTCTGCAGAGGTGAGCGCCGCGACCCCCGCAAAGGATTTGTGGATGCCCTGCATTTTCAGGAGCGGTTGCATCGTGGCCCTTTCGCCAGAAATGCACGAGGGACCGCCCGTAAGCGGCCCCCCGGCAGGGGAGGATCAGTAAGCCTCGTCGATGTGGTCGGCGGCGTTGTCCGCAGTGAAGATGCGGTCTTCGACTTTGACCCAGGGCGGGATGGACTCGCCAGCGGCGTATTTCTGCATCACTTCACAGGCCAGCGGACCGAAGAACGGCGAGGATTCCACCGTCACGCCCATCTTGCCGTCGATGATCGCCTGAAGCGCGTCGCGGGTGCCGTCGATGGACACGACAAGAACGTCCTCACCCGGCTTGCGCCCGGCAAGTTCCAGCGCCTGGATCGCGCCAATCGCCATCTCGTCGTTGTGGGCGTAGACGATGTTCACGTCGGGATGCGCCTGCAACAGCGTTTCCATGACCTGGCGGCCCATGTCGCGGGCGAAGTCACCGGTCTGGCTGGCGACGATCTCGAACCGGTCGTCCTGCAGGATGCGGTCATCGAAACCCGACTTGCGGTCATTGGCGGGCGACGATCCGGTGGTGCCCTCAAGCTCCACGATGATGCCCTTGTCGCCGTTGAAGTTTTCGATCGTCCACTCGGCGACGCGCTTGCCCTGGTCGATGAAGTCGGAGCCCAGGAACGAGACATAATGCTCGCCGGCCTTGGCAACATTCGGGTCAACCGAGCGGTCGACCAGGAAGGTCGGGATCCCGGCGGCCTGGGCCTTCATCACGGCGGGAATGAGCGGCTTTTCCTCGCGCGGGGGCAGGAACAGCACATCGATGCCCTGCGCGATCATCGAGTCCACATCGGCAACCTGCTTGGCCGCCGAGCCGGCGGCGTCGGTGGCGATCAGGTCCCAGTTGCAGGCCTCGGCCGTGTCATGGAAGGACTTGGTTTCGGCGATGCGCCATGGGTTGTTCGACTCCATCTGGCTGAAGCCGACCTTGTAGCGGTCTTTCTGCTCAAGGGGCGGCGGTTCCGCCACGGCCGACATTGTTGTCAGACCAAGACCAAATGCAATGGCCGTCCCCATCAGGATCCTGCGTTTCATAGTGTTTCCTCCACTGTTGTCTTGCAGCGTTGCGCCGCCTTGGTGCGGGGCTAACCCCAGTTGTGATAGGTGGTCTGCTTGCGCAGATACCCGTCAAACCCGTACTTGCCGTCTTCTCCGCCAAGCCCGGACTCCTTCCAGCCGGTGTGAAAGCCCTGGACCTGCTCGCCGTTGGCGCGATTGAGGTAGATTTCGCCAAACTTGAGCGCATACGGCGCCCGGGCAATCCGGCGGTAGTCGCGCGTAAAGAGATATGCCGAGAGGCCGTATGGTGAGTCGTTTGCCAACTCCACGACCTCTTCGAAACTGTCGAACGTCATCGCCGGGACAACCGGGCCGAAGACCTCGTTCTGGATCAGGCTCGACGTGTTGTCGCCGACCGACAGAACGGTTGGCGCGTACCAGTAGCCCTTTTCGTAGGCACCGTCCGTCAGCGGCCCGCCGTCCAGAAGAACCTCGGCGCCTTCCGCCTTGGCGGTGCGCACCATCTGGGCGATCTTGTCCACCTCGATCCGGCTGACCTTGGGGCCGATATCCGGATCCGCCATGGGGTCGCCGATGGTCAGCGCCTTGGAGCGCGAGACGAACTTGTCCAGGAACTCGTCGCGGATGGCTCTGTGCAGATACATCCGCTCGTTGCAGGTGCAGATCTGGCCGCAATTGGTGTAGCGGGCGACGACGGCCGCCTCGACCGCCTTGTCGATGTCGGCATCTTCCATCACGATGAACGGCGCCTTGCCGCCCAGCTCCAGCCGAACAACCTTCATCGTCTCGGCGCCAGTGCGGTAGATCTGCTTGCCGGCACGGGTCGAGCCCGTCATCGTCACAAGGTCGCTCAAGCGGCTTTCGACCATCGCCTGTCCAGCCACGGCTCCGCGCCCTGTCACCGCGTTGATCACGCCTTTCGGGATACCGGCCTTCTCGGCCAGCCCGCAGATGAACAGTCCGGACAGCGGAGTGATCTCGTGCCCGAGCAACACAAAGGTGTTGCCGGTCACCAGCGCCGGGCCAAGCTTGCGCGCGCAAAGCGCGGCAGGGTAGTTCCAGGCTGTCAGGGCCACGACAACGCCATGCGGGTGACGGCGAACGTGGATTTCTTCGTTCGGAAGGTCCGAGGCAACGATGTCGCCCTCGATCCGACGTGCTCCGCTCGCCGCATGGCGCAGGAACATCAGCACAGCGCTGACTTCTCCACGCGCCTGGCCGATCGGCTTGCCTTGCTCCAGCGTTATGAGGCGCGCGAGGTCTTCGGACCTGGCCTCGACTTCCCGCGCGAGGGCGTTGACTGCCGCGCCACGCGCCACCGCCGGCAGCGCGGCCCAGCCCGGCTGTGCCCGCCGCGCGGCCCCCAGCGCGGCAATGGCGTCCTCCGCGGTCGCCTCGGGAATGGTCGCAATGACCGATTCGTCAGCCGGATTGTCGACCTCCAGACGTCCGCCGGACCCCGCCACCCATGCGCCGTCGATCAACATGCAGGCGTCGGCGATCTCGCCGGGAATCAGATTGGGTATGCTCATGTCTTGGAAGCCTTGGTATGACCAAACTATGCGGCACGCTACTCCCTAGGCCAGCAGCCCGTCAAGATAAAATGAGAACTAATCCAAAAGCGCGCAAAATTTGGCTGGATATAGACATACTAGCTGACAGATCGACAAAAGGCGCGTATAGAGGCAGATATATGATCGGACCAAATTGCAGGGCGGTATGAGCAAAAAAGAAACTTCGGGAATCGTGCAGTTCCCTTCCGAGGGCGGGCGCGCATCGGACGCGATCGTGGATGTGCTTCAGCACCAGATCCTGTCTGGAGAGCTTCCCCACAACATGCCGCTTGCTTCCGAGCGTGACCTGATGGAGAGGTTCGCCGCCAGCAGGACAGTCATCCGCGAGGCGGTCGCAACACTCGCGAGTCGGGGACTGCTTGACGCAAAGCCGCGCTTTCGTCCGATCGTCCGCAAGCCGGGCTACGACACGGCTCTCTCGTCGGTTGGCAGCATCGTCGAACTTCTTCTGGAACAAACGGGCGGTGTCGCACCTCTGTTCCAGAGCCGGGTCTTCGTCGAGCGTGGGCTGGTACGCGACGCCGCTGTTTCAGCCACCAAAGGTGACATTGCCGATCTGAAGTCGGCGCTGCGGCGGAACAAGGACGCGCTGGGGGATTCCGATGCATTCTACGCCACGGACGTGGCATTCCACGCAGTGCTGTACGAGATACCGCGCAACCCGATCTTTCCGACCCTGCACCGCGCCTACGCGACCTGGCTGGCGCCGCACTGGAGCCGGATGCTTCGGTCACCCGAGCGCAACCGCGTCAACTACAGCAGCCACGAGGCAATCTACATGGCGATACTGGAGCGTGATCCCGATGTTGCCGAAGCGGAGTTGGTGAACCATCTCCACACTGCCTGGGAGCACGTGCGGCAGACGTTCGACATCGATGAGTAGGAGATTGGGAGGAGGGTCGATGGAGGCTTTTGACCACATCGTCGTCGGTGGTGGCGCCTCGGGATGTGTCGTCGCTGCGCGGCTGGCCGCCGAGGGCGACGCAAGGGTGCTGTTGCTGGAGGCGGGATATTCCCATCATCACCCGCTGCTCGACATGCCGCCTGGCATCTTCAAGATGATCAACGGCTCGAAGTACATGAGGTATCACAGAACGGTGCCGCAGCCGCATTTTCACGGGCGGCAGCACGATATACCGCAAGGCCACGTGCTGGGCGGCGGATCGACCGTCAACGGACAGGTCTACATGCGAGGTCGTCCTTCCGACTACGATCGCTGGGACGCCGCGCTGCGCGGCAGCCAGGACTACGTGCCGTGGGGGTTCGCCGATGTGCTCCAATCGTTCACTGGAATGGAAGACAACAACCGCCTTCTGAACGAATACCACGGCGTCGGTGGGCCGCTGAAGGTGTCCGATCCAGGGTATATCGATCCGCTGTCGCGTGACTGGGTGCAAGCGGTCCAGGCAATGGGCGAGCCATTCAACAGCGACTTCTGCGGTCCCTCGCAGCGCGGTGCTGGCTACTACCAGTTCATGAATCGCGACGGGAAGCGCTCTTCATCGGCCTATTCCCATGTCGAACCGCTGAAGAACAATCCCAACCTGACCGTGCGTCTGCAAAGCGAAGTTCACCGCATCCTGCTGGACGCCGGTCGCGCCGTGGGCGTGATCTATGCCGACAGCAAGGGTGCTCTGCACGAGGTCCGGACGGAGGGGGAAGTGATCGTGACCGCCGGCGCGCTGGTCACGCCCAAGATACTGATGCTTTCGGGGATCGGTCCGGCCGACCACCTGCGCGAGGTCGGTGTCGAGGTGGCGCACGACCTGCCTGGCGTCGGCAACAACCTGATCGACCATCCGGAAGTTCCGATCACCGCCTACACCAATGGTCCCTACGGCTATTTCAAGCAGGGCGACGGCTGGCGAATGATCCTGAACGGCCTGCAGTTCAAGCTGTTCGGCTCCGGGCGTGTCTGCTCGACCGGCGTCGAATGCGGCGCGTTCGTCAACCCGATCGACCGGGATGCACCGCCATCGATCCAGACGTTCTGCGTGGGCATGGTCTATATCGACCGCGATGCGCAACACCTCGTGGAAGACCGGCACGGCATGACCGTGACGACGGTCGTTCTCCAGCCAAAGTCGCGCGGCTGGGTTCGGCTGGCGTCGGACCGTCCAGGCGACATGCCCCTGGTGAGCCCGAACCTGCTGAGTCACGAAGATGACATGGAGACGATGGTCGCCGGTCAGAGGTTCTTCTGTGACGTATTCTCGAAGAAACCCCTGGCATCGAAAATCGAAAGGTTGGTATTGCCGGATGCAGCGTCGCGCGCCTCGGACGAGGGGTTTCGCGAGCATTGCCGACGCTTCGTGAAAACCAACTATCACCCCTGCGCCACGGCGAAGATGGGCCATGACAATGACCCGATGGCCGTTCTTGATCCGCGCCTGCGGGTTCGTGGTATCGACGGGCTCAGAATCTGCGACATGTCCGCCGCGCCCGACATTGTGGCGGGCAACACCAACGCACCGGCGATGATGATCGCCGATCGCTGCGCCGACATGATCATGGGCAGGCTGTAACGCCACCGCAATGCGAGCGGATCGATGTGGTCCGCCGACCAGTGCCGTGGATGGCACGGCGGGGCAAATGCCCCAAATCACCAAGGGAGAAGAACACCGCAACGAAATCCCGGTGGCCCGGCTGTGTAAGATCATGGATGTCAGCCCTCGGGGATATCGAGCCTGGCGTCGCCGTCCACTCAGCAACAGCCAGCGCAATGACATGGTGGTCCTGGCCCACATCCGCGAGCAGTTCGCCCTGTCCCTGGGCAGCTATGGCCGCCCGCGCATGACCGAGGAGTTGAAGGAACTTGGCCTCGATGTCGGCCATCGACGTGTCGGCAGGCTGATGCGTCAGAACGATATTTCCGTGAAGAGGAGCAAGAAGTTCAAGGCGACAACCGACAGCAATCACAGCTTCAACATCGCGCCAAACCTGCTGGATCGCGACTTCTCGGCAGATCGCCCGAACCGGAAATGGGCGGGTGACATCAGCTATGTCCGGACGCAGGACGGGTGGCTCTATCTCGCTGTGATCCTCGACCTGCATTCCCGACGCGTCGTCGGCTGGGCAGGTCAAACGTTGTTTTCGAAGGATCGAGGCGATACCGTTCGGGCAAATATCGGACCCACTGAAGGAATATCGGCAATGTCCACCGTTCATGTCCTGGCCATCATCACCACAAAGCCCGGTCAACGCGAGGCGGTGTTGGAAAAGTTCAACGCCAATGTCCCGGCCGTGTTGGCCGAAGATGGCTGCATTGCCTATGAGGCGACGATCGATGCAGAGGGCGCGGGACCGATCCAGACCCCTGCAGGTGTCGACACCTTTGTCGTTGTCGAAAAATGGGCCAGCCTTGAAGCCCTCGCTGCGCATGGGGCGTCTGCGCACATGAAGGCCCATGCCGAGAGCACGAAGGACATGGTGGCGGACCGTGTGATCCACGTCTTGTCGCCAAGCTGAGACCATCGCCGGGGATACATGAATACCAGCTCCAGGAGCCTTCCGCATGAGTGAAGAGAAACTGTTCCTAAGCGGGTGGGAGCCGGCGACGCGCTATCCCGATCCGGCCGTGCAATCGTTGGATCCTGCATTCGACAAGTACCGCTTGCGTTTGGCCGCCGTCGAAAGATTGGCGACCGGGATGCGTTGGGCAGAAGGGCCCGTCTGGTTCGGCGATGCCCGTCACCTCCTGTGGAGCGATATTCCCAACAACAGGGTACTGCGCTGGTGCGAAGAAACCGGGCAGGTCAGTGAATTCAGGGCTCCATCGAATTTCGAAAACGGCCATACGCGTGATCGGCAGGGTCGTCTTCTGTCCTGTGAACATGGAGGACGACGCATCACCCGGACCGAGTATGACGGGACAATCACCACGTTGATGGACAGTTTCGAGGGCAAGCGGCTGAACTCGCCGAACGACCTCATCGTGAAATCCGATGGGTCTGTCTGGTTCTCGGACCCTCTCTTCGGGATCCTGGGAAACTACGAGGGCCACAGATCCGGGTCGGAGCGTGGGGAAAGCGTCTACTGCCTCGATCCGGAGACCGGTGCGGCATGCGTCGTGGCCGAAGGTATCGGCGGACCGAATGGCCTGTGCTTCTCGCCAGACGAAAGCATTCTCTACATCATAGAATCCCGTGGCGAGCCCCATCACAAGATCCTGGCCTTCGATGTCGGCAAGGATGGCCTCTCATTGTCCAACAGACGCGTGTTGATCGACGCCGCTGGCGGCACACCCGATGGAATGCGCTGCGATGTCGACGGCAACCTGTGGTGTGGCTGGGGCATGGGAGATCCCGATCTGGACGGGGTCATGGTCTTCGCGCCGGATGGAAAGCCAATCGGCCGCATAGCCTTGCCGGAGCGCTGCGCGAACCTCTGCTTCGGCGGACGCGCCAACAGCCGCCTGTTCATGGCCGCCTCCCAATCCATCTACGCGCTCTACGTGAACGTGGCGGGCGTCGCCGGCGGTTGAGGGCATTAATAACGTCAACAGGGCGTCGCTGCATGGCGCCAACGGCGGCGGCCCTGTTCGGGTCGGTTGAACCTACGCTTCAGCTGACGCCCTGCGCGCCGCATAATCGTGCAGCAAAGGCACACGCCGCGGTCTGAAACTGTGCCCATTGAGACGGGCCTGTTCGATCCCCAAGGCGTGGAAGACGCGCCAGTCCTGCCGCAGGCAGCACCAGACCAGCACCATCAGCGTTCCGTTCGAATAGCTAATGCCGAGCGGCCAGACCTCGCGCTCGGTGAGCCGGCCCTTGAGGTCGCGATATGAGACATCGAGCGCCAGTTCTTCCCAGCAGGCGCGACGCAGAACGGACATGTCCACTTTCATTTCAACGCGCGCAGGCGGCGGACGGAAGCTGCGCAAAACAGTGTGCATGGCTTGCCGCGCCTGCCCGTCGGGCAGCGTGGCGATGATCCGGGAAAGAGCCGACTGGCCCGCCTCCTCCAGGTCCGCATCGCCCGTCTGGTGCAATTCTCCGACGGCGAGGACCAGCGCCTCGATCTCCAGCCGGGAGAAACTCTGCGGTGGCAAGGCAGGGTCCTCGGTCAGCCGGTAGCCCACCCCGGCCTCGCCATCGATCAGAGCGCCGCCTGCGCGCAGCGTGGCAATGTCGCGGTAAAGCTGGCGCCGCGAGACGCCCGCCTCCGCCGCCAACCGCGCGGCCCCGCCCGCTGACCGGCATCACGCTCGGCCTGCTGGCACCAGACGCGCAGGCTGTCCGGCGAACATCCCAACTTCGGTGCAATTGCCCGATATGCAGCGCTGTCGCTGCTGTAATCGGCACGGTTCTCACGAACCAGCCGAACACCGCGTTCGCGAAGCTCGGCCGGATAGGCGGGGGTGAATCGTCTTGTCGTCATAGGGCTCATCCTTTGAGTGTTTTACTCTCCGGTAAATCCGGGGCGGTTCAGTCCCGCAAGTCAGACGCCGATCCGACCCAGATCGACGAAAGCAAACCTGTGGTCTATTTTGGCTCGTTCCAAGACATGCTGGGCAAGGATCGACTGGGTAATATCAAGCCCCGGAACGAGTGGCTTCACGCGGTCAACTGGGACTTAGTGGTCTTCGATGAGTATCACTTTGGTGCATGGCGTGAGAGTGCCAAGGAATTGTTCGAAGGGGAAGAAGAAGCCCTTGAGCGTGAGGAAAAGCTGCTCGAAGACGCAAACAAGCTGACAGAGCGTGTAGCCGAGTTGCAGGAACCGCTTGAAGCGGAAACCGAGTTCCTACCGATTACGACGCGGGCATACCTCTACCTGTCGGGCACGCCGTTTAAGGCGTTGGCGACAGGCGAGTTCATCGAAGAACAGATCTTCAACTGGACCTACACCGACGAGCAACGTGCCAAGGCCGAATTTGCGGCCAACCATCCCGGCCAATGGAACCCCTATGGCTCGCTGCCACAAATGCGGTTGCTGACCTACCAGATGCCGGACGAATTGTTGTCAATCGCCAGCGCGGGTGAGTTTGACGAGTTCGACCTGAACGAGTTCTTCGCGGCAACCGGCACGGGCGCGGATGCTGAGTTCAAGCATAAGGATGAAGTGCAGACGTGGTTGAATATCATCAGGGGCCAGCACGCGGCTCATGCGGTGGACAACCTTAGAACAGGCACGCGACCGCCATTTCCGTATTCTGACATGCGGCTGTTGCCATACCTCCAGCATTCGTTCTGGTTCCTGCCAAACGTCGCCGCATGTCATGCGATGGCGAAACTGTTGGCCGAGCGGCAAAACACCTTCTGGCACGAGTACAACGTGGTTGTGTCGGCTGGGACATCGGCGGGCATCGGGCTTGAAGCTTTGCCACCAGTTCGCGCGGCGATAGGCAGCGGCTTTGACACGAAATCGATCACCCTTTCCTGCGGCAAGCTCACCACTGGCGTGACAGTCAAGCAATGGTCTTCAATCCTGATGCTGCGGAACCTGAAATCGCCGGAAACGTATTTTCAGGCCGCGTTTAGGGTGCAGTCTCCGTGGGCGCTCAAGAACCCGAATGGCGATAACCCCAACGAAGAAGAAGTTCTCAAGCCGGTTTGCTTTGTCTTCGATTTTGCACCGACCCGCGCCCTCAGGCAGTTGTCGGAATACGGCATTGGGCTTTCACCAAACGAACCGAACCCAGAAAACGCGGTTCGTGATCTTGTGTCTTTCCTGCCTGTTCTCGCATACGACGGCGCGAACATGACCCAGATTGATGCTGGTGGCATTCTGGACATTGCGATGGCCGGAACCTCTGCGACGCTGCTGGCTCGCAAATGGGAAAGCGCGCTGTTGGTGAACGTCGATAACGATACCCTGCGACGCATCATGGACAACGAAGAAGCTATGAAGGCGGTGGAGCGTATCGAAGGGTGGCGCGCGCTCGGCGACAACATCATCGAAACGATCATCAACAAGAGCGAGAAGGTCAAGGAACTAAAAGGCAAAGCTAAATCGGGCGACATTTCGGAGAAGGAAAAGAAAGAGCTTTCCGCTGAGGAGAAAGAGTTCAAATCGAAGCGCAAACTCGTTCAGGAAAAGCTGGTCAAGTTCGCAACTCGGATACCCGCGTTTATGTATCTGACAGACTTTCGCGAAAACACGCTGCAAGATGTAATTACGAAACTTGAACCTGATCTTTTCTTGAGCGTGACGGGGCTGACCGTTGCTGACTTCCACTTGCTGGTTCGCCTCAAGGTGTTCAACACCGAGCATATGAACCAAGCTGTATTCGCATTCCGCAGATATGAGGACGCTTCGCTGTCATACAGTGGCATCGACAGCCATTCCGGTCTGACACGCTATGGACTTTACGATACGGTGGTTGAAGTTGTCTGATGTCGTCAGCTTTCAGGAGGCGATTGACGCGACAAAGGGTGAGGACCGCGCCCTGTTGGTCGGCAACGGCTTTTCCATCGATTATTTCAACTACAAGACCCTTCTCGAAAAAGCCAGGCTAGGGTCAGGACTCGTTCTTGTCTCAAAGCCAGAACATGACGGTTGCGGCCAATGCGATGGCTGAGAGGAAGACTTTTGGGCATCGGTCGTAGCGAGTGGCCACACGCCGCCAGTCTTTCAGTCTTCCGAACATGATCTCGATGCGGTTGCGGCGCTTGTATCGACGCTTGTCATACTTGATGGCTGTCTTGCGCTGCTTTCGGCCGGGGATACAGGCTCGTATCCCCTTGTCTTTCAATGCTTCTCTGAACCAGTCTGCGTCATAGCCCCGGTCCCCGAGCAGCCACTCGGCATTCGGCAGGCTGCTCACCAATGCCCGTGCGCCGATGTAATCGCTCACCTGCCCGGCGGTGACGAAGAGATTGATTGGTCGCCCCAGGCTGTCGCAGACGGCGTGCAGCTTTGTATTCATACCGCCCTTGGTTCGGCCGATCAGGCGGCCACGCCCCCCTTTTTAACGCCCAGGCTGGACGCGGTGCGGTGTGCCTTCAGATACGTCGCGTCGATCATCACGGTCTTTTCTTCACTGTGTTCGGCGGCCAGCCCAG
>NZ_JBNAFN010000031.1:0-35999 GCF_049800695.1 Fluviibacterium sp. S390
CTGGAGCCCTCGGCGGGCACCGGTGCCCTGGCAGCTTTCGCTACCCGGGCCGGTGCCACGCTTTTGCTCAATGAAATCGACCCCTTTCGCCAGCGCCTCCTACGCGTGGTTTTCGGCGGCGAGGTGACGGGTCACGATGGTGAGCATATCGACGATCTGCTGCAGACGCCGGTCCTGCCCGACGTCGTGGTGATGAACCCGCCCTTCGCGTCCTCGGTCGATCGTTCCCGGGACAAGTACATCGCCGCCAAGCACCTCATCGCGGCAGCAAAGCGTCTCGCGCCCGGTGGGCGGCTGGTGGCTATCATGCCGCCAGGATTCACGTCCGAACGCGATGCCGCGCATTGGTCCCGCGCCTGCGGCCTCCTGACGCCGCGACTGGCGTTGACGATGCCGGGGCAGGTCTACCGCAAGCTCGGCACCTCTGTGGAAACCCAGCTGATGGTCTTCGACAAGGTGCAGGAGGACGGCGAAATGATCCGCGTCCCTGTGCGGGATCTGGATGAAGCCTTGGCATATGTCGATGCCGTGGCCGCAACCAGGACCGAGATGCGCCGCGTACAACAGGCAGCGGCGATCCCTAACGGGCGGCCGGCCGTTCCATCATCTGCCCCGCGCAAGCGCTGCGTCGCGCCAGCCGCCGCCTCCAAAACCCGAACCAATGCTGCCATCCCGCTCAGCTTCACAAGCTTCGATGTCCCGCGCGACAACACGCCTGTCTCGGATATCTATGCGCGCTTCCGTCCGCAGCGGATCGCGATCGCGGGTGCGCAGGAACATCCCACGCCGCTCGTTGAAAGCATCGCCATGGCCTCGGTTGCCCCGCCCATGCCCTCAAACACGGGCCGTGACGACTTGCTCTTGCCCGGCAAGTTGATCGGGGAGGGACATCTCTCCGAAGCGCAGCTGGAAACCATCATCATGGCGCACGATGCCCATGGGCGTGATCTGCCCGGTCGGTTTACCATCGACGAGGACCAGACCAAGCTGACGCGCGCCGATGATGATCCAGACGCACGTGCCTATCGCCTCGGCTATTTCCTCGGCGACGGCACCGGTTGCGGCAAGGGGCGCGAATGCGCGGGGCTGATCCTGGTGAACTGGCTTGCCGGGCGCAGGAAGGCGATCTGGGTCTCTAAATCCGCCACGCTCATCGAGGACGCGATCCGCGACTGGACCGATCTCGGCGGCTCGCCAGCCGACATTCAGCCGCTTTCCAAATGGAAACCGGATCAGCCCATCCCCATGGGCGACGGAATCCTCTTTGTCACCTACGCCACGCTGCGTTCGGCGGGCAAATGCGGCACCACGCGACTGAGCCAGATCCTCGACTGGATGGGCGAAGGCTTTGAAGGCGTGCTGGCCTTTGATGAGGCCCATGCCATGCAGAACGCGGCCGGGTCCGAGCAGGGCAGGGGGGTCAAACCCTCCCAGCAGGGCCTTGCTGGCCTGCGTCTGCAACTGGCCGCGCCCCGCGCTCGCGTCTTCTACATCTCGGCTACCGGCGCCACGAGCGTGCACAACCTGGCCTATGCCGCGCGTCTCGGTCTCTGGGGGCAGGGGCCCGAATACCCCTTCCCGAGCCGCGAGAGTTTCGTCTCGGCGATGGAAGCCGGCGGCGTTGCCGCCATGGAGGTGGTCGCGCGCGATCTCAAGACGCTCGGGCTCTACACGGCCCGGGCCCTCAGCTTCGATGGCGTGGAATATGATGTGCTGGAACACGCGCTGACCGCGGCCCAGATCGAGATCTACGACGCATACGCAGGCGCGTTTCGGACGATCCATCACAATCTCGAAGCGGCGCTGACTGCGACCGGTGTCAACGACGCCTCGGGCGAGACCAATGTCTCGGCCGCACGGGCTTCGGCCAAGTCCCGGTTTGAGAGCACGAAGCAGCGCTTCTTCAACCATCTCCTGATGGGCATGAAGGCCCCGACCATCATCCGCGCGATCAAGGAAGATCTGGCGGCGGGCAAGGCTTGCGTCATCCAGGTGGTTTCGACGGGTGAGAGCCTGCTGAAACGTCGGCTTGAGACGATGGACCCGGAGGACGAGCTGGTCGAGGGTGCCTTGACGCCGCGTGACTATGTGCTTGGCTACCTCGAACAGGCTTTCCCCATCCATGCGCAAAAGCTCCTGGAGATCGACGGCAATATGGTGGCAGAACCGTTGCGGGATGAAACCGGCGCGCTGGTCGTCTCGCGCGAGGCGCTCGCTTTGCGTGACGCGGCTATGATGGAGTTGATGACGCTCGCCCCGATCCCCTCGGCGCTCGATCAGATCCTCTGGGCCTTTGGCGACGAGGCCGTGGCAGAAGTCACGGGGCGGTCGATCCGGCCCCTCAAGGCCAAGGATGGCCATCTCTTCATCGACAAACGCATCGCCAGCAGCAATTCCTCCGAGACCCAAGCCTTCATGGACGGCGAAAAGGATATCCTGATCTTTTCTGACGCGGGCGGGACGGGCCGGTCCTATCACGCGGCGCAGACAGCAAAGAACCAGAAACGGCGGCGACACTATCTTCTGGAGCCCGGCTGGCGCGCCGATGCGGCCATCCAGGGACTCGGACGCACGCATCGCTCGGCCCAGGTCAGCGCGCCCTTCTTCCGGGTCTGCACCTCCGATGTGCACGGCGAGAAGCGCTTCACCTCGACTATAGCCAAACGCCTCGACCAGCTGGGGGCCTTGACGAAGGGCCAGCGCGAGACCGGCTCGCAGGGCATGTTCCGCGAGGAGGACAATCTCGAAAGCCCGATCGCACGAGCGGCGCTGCGCGGGTATTTCGCCGATCTTGCTGCCGGGCGGGCCGAGGCGATGAGCTATGAGAGCTTCACCGACTGGACGGCCTTGCGGCTGATCGACAAGGACGGGGTGCTTCTCGAGGAGCTTCCCCCGATCCAGCGGTTTCTCAACCGGGTGCTTGCCCTTCCCATCCACATGCAGAATGCGCTCTTTGCCGAGTTCATGCGCCGGATTGCCGATCAGACTGAACGGGCGCGCGCGGCGGGCACGCTCGATCTCGGCGTCGAAACCCTGCGTGGCGAAAAGATCGAACAGGTCTCCACGGAGGATCTCTGGACCTGCCCGAAATCCGGCGCCGTGACGCGGATCATCGGACTTGAGGTGACGGACCCAGTCCACGTTCTTGGGGCCGAAGAGGCCATATCGCGGAATCCGGATAAGCTGCCGATGGTCAATCGCGCCTCCGGCCGCGCGGCGCTCATCTCGGCACGTCCGATGCAGATGTATGACGAGGACATTGTCACGCTGATGCGCAAGGTGGTGCGACCCAATGGGGCCAGCTATCTCGAAGAGACGCGATTTGAAGCCTCTGCCTGGGAAGAGATCGACAAGCCGGAATTCGCACGGCTTTGGGATGCCGAGGCTGCGTCCTTGCCAAAAACCACCACGACCAAGCTTTACCTGCTGATCGGGCTGCTGCTGCCGATCTGGAAGGACATTCCGACCACCAATGAGCGCATCTACCGGGTCACGCCCGACGGGGCGACCGCGATGATCGGGCGTACGCTGAGCGAGGAAGGTGCGGCCGCGCTGCGCGCCCGATTCCTCGTCTCCGACCCGCAAACGCCGCAAGACATGCTGACCGCCGCGCTCGGCACCACGGCGCCGGTCGATCTGGGCCGGGGTCTCACCCTGACCCGTCGCCGGGTCGCAGGCGAGATGCGGCTTGAGTTGGGCGGCGCTGACAGGGGCATGATCGACGGCCTCAAGGCGCTCGGCTGCTTCACCGAGATCATCGCCTTCCAGCTACGGGTGTTCCTGCCGCACGGGGACGGGATCGACACGGGGAGCATTCTGGCCCGGATCGTTGGGCAGGGAACCACCAAGGCGGCAGAACAAGCCGCCTGAAAAGTCAAAGCGGGCTTTGGGTCGGGCGTCGCGGATCGGGGTTTGCCCGGGCTGCGCTTTCCGGGCGCGCGCAGACCAACGCCACGCCCGGCCCCCCAAATTCAGACAAGAGGACGGACCCATGACCAATCCCCAGATCGATTATGCCGCAATGGCGGCTCAGTGGCGTGCAGAGCGCGAAACCACCTTGAAGGCGACCCGAGCGGAACTGCTCGCGCAACTACGTGCGCTTGGCATCAGCGAGGTCGCTGCCGAATACGAAGGCTATGGCGACTCCGGCAATGTCGAGGATGTGACGGTGCAGCCCGCGGAGGTCAACCTGCCGGAGGCGCTTGCCACAGAAGTTGGCGACTTCGCCTGGTCGCTCGCCTATCACCATCACCCGGGGTTCGAAAACAACGAGGGTGGCTTCGGCACGCTGACCTGGGACATAGCACTAGACAGCATCATCCTCGATCACGCGGACCGCTATGTCGAATGCTCGCACAGCTATGACGAGGGGCTGTGAGATGGCCCATCCGCTTCATCATGCTGAAAGCTCTGCCCGGAAATTCGGCGGGGGGCCGTCTGACTATCAGGCTGTGCACGATTGGTTTGACGCCTCGAAAGAGCACCTCGCGCTCTTCACGCACAGAGCTTTGCGCCACCATGCCCAAGGCCTTTTTGAGGCCGAACGTGTCTTCGGCCTGTCCCTGACCAATAGCGCAGGTCGAGAGATACCCGTGCGCTGGATCGGCGAGCAGCATATCCGTGAAGACTGCCAGGGCCGCATTCCGAGCATGGCGGACTGGCTGCGACGGATCCAGCCCGAGCCATGGATGGCCAATGGCCACATCGACCGGTATTCCGGCTCCGAGCCCTGCGGCGACCCAAGGGTTGCCTGGGCCTCCGAGGTCGCCGCCGGAAGAACGCTTCTTGGCCTGAAGGATTGGATGGCAGCGCGCGCGACGCAAGCCACGCAAGGTGCCTGACAGATCTCGGTCGTTTGCCAAACGAATGCTGCATGGAAGCCCGGTTGGACGACCGGGCTTCTTGCGTCGTTTCTCCACCATTCTTCGTAAGGAGGTTCGCATGACACTCGAAGACATCAAGGCGGCCGTCGATGCCGGGCAGACCGTGCATTGGGCCAATACCGGCTACATTGTCCACAAGGACGGGTTCGGTCAGTACCTGATCACCTATGTGCCGAATGGTAGCTGCATCGGCCTGACCGACCGGGAAGGGAAACGGTTGAACGGCAAAGAGGCGGAGTTCTTCATCGCGCGATCAAAGGACAGCGCGGAAAATCCGGGCGGCCAATCAAGATGACAGGGGCAGGGGAGGGGCGTAGCACCCGGAGGCGTGGGTCCATTCCCACTCGGACGGCAGATCTGACCCGTGGGCGGGGCTGAAAGGAAAGCAGGCTTTCTGATTTATGATCCCTCAAGGGGTCGAGAAAGCAATCCCGGATGCTTTGGCAAAAACGTCAGGCACCGGCCAATCCAAAAGGAACCATCCCATGTTCGCAGGAACCCTCACCCGCAATGTCGAGACCGCAGCCGCTCAGTACACCGGCATGATCCATTCGACGCGCTTTGACATCGCCATCCAGCTCGAGGCACGGGCCAAGATGTCCGCTCGCAGCCCGGATTACGACGTGACGGCAGTCAACAAATCAGGCCGCAAGGTGCGTATCGGCACGGCCTGGAACGAGACCGGGAATACCAGCGGCAACCCCTACATCTCGATGCAGATCGATGTCGGCCTCGGCCCGTTCCGGGTCAACGCAGTGCAGACGAAAGAGGCGCGCGCGGCCCAGAGCGGCGAATTCGAGATCATCCCGCTGGTCTCGAACGGCCTGATGAAATCCGGCTCGATCTCGGGCGAGTTGACCGCCATGGACGCTGACAACGCCTTCACGGGCTACATCGCCAACATGATGTTCGATCTGGAGTTCATGCTGATCGAGAACAGCTACAAATCCGAGGAGACCCACCCCGACTATCGGATCGAGGTCAGCTCGCCCCGGGGCACGCCAATCCGCGTCGGCTCAGCCTGGATGGCGAGAAGCAGCCGCACTGGCAATGACTACCTGTCGCTGCTGATCAACACGCCCGACGGTGACCTGCGCGTGAACGCCGTGCAGAACGAAGAACAGCGCGGCGGGCAGACTTTCTCGATCATCCCGTTCATCGACAGCGGTGAGCAACCGCAGGACGCGGGCGCGGGGCTCTCCTTGGTCGCCTAATCGGCGCGCGAGAGGAGACGATCTGAACCGAAAGGGGAGCCGTGGGATCACGGTTCCCCTTTTTCTGTGTCTGCTGGCGTGAAGGACGCCACGCGCTTGCGGTCAGGTGCAAATGTGATACGATGATATATTATTGCGATATCGAGGGCAGGCGCGTGGTGGCTAGGTCAGGGACGGTTCCATGGTTCGAGAGCTTTAATGTTAAGGCAGAGGTTGCAGATCTCCTCGCCCATATCGAGCGCTGCACCGGATTCACGCTACCCGCCCGAAAGCGTGAAGTCATCATGACCCATGCAAGGGCGAAGCTCGACAGGACAAGGCAGACATATCTGGAGGCCAAGGCGGCGGGAAAGCCGGTGTCTACATCGCGCCGCGCCTACCTGACCGATCTGCAAGACACGATCTTCATGGCGATCCCGGAGAAGAACCTCGCGCTGATGCCGCTAAGCGAGCAGGTCCTCAACGACCCGTCATTTTACGCGGACGCCATGCACTGTGCCGCCGCGATCAGCGAGGATGAGCTTTTCATGGCGCTGTCCTCTTCGCTGAAAGACATGACGGTCCAAGACGCCCGCGCGTTCGTCTCGAAGCTCTGGCACGGCACGATCGATGACAATGCCCGCAAATACGCCGAAGCCCTGAAGCGCCCCGAGCGTGAACCGCAGCCATTTCGCCCGGGGAACACCGTGTAAGATCGAGGCCATTTTCTTGGCTTGGGCCGTGACCACGTTGGCCAACGCGAATCCCCTTTCCCGGAGGTGGCACCCTGTGCAGCGCGCGAAAGCCGTTGAAGGTGCTGTGGGGACGTCTAATGTCGCCAACATGATGAACCGGTATCACATGCGTGCTTTCTTACGGCGCGCCGCGGCGCTTGCCGCTTTTGTCGCGCTGCTCTGGGCGGTCCAAGTCGTCAATTGGATCGTCGGCTATGGTTTGAACCCGGCCTTCGGCCTGATCCCCAGGCAGCTCGGTGGTTTGGATGGCGTCGTCGCAATGCCGCTGCTGCACGGAAGCTTCGCGCATCTTATGGCCAATACGCCGCCGCTCCTGGTGATGGGTGGGCTGCTGGTGGCCACGACCACGAGGGCCTTGCTGCCTGTGAACGCAGTGGTGATCGGCCTCGCCGGAAGTCTCGTCTGGCTGTTCGGAAGCTCCGCCATCCATATCGGTGCGTCAGGGTTGGTCTTCGGCTGGTTTGGCTTCCTCGTCGCGCGCGGCCTCGTGGATCGCTCACTGATCACGCTGGGCGCGGCACTGCTGGTCGGTGTCCTCTACGGCTCCATTCTCTGGGGCGTTCTTCCGGGCCAACCCGGCGTCTCGTGGGAGGCGCATCTCTTCGGCGCCATCGCGGGTGCGGCCGCTGCAGTCCTTGTCCGGACGCATGTCCATGCGCCGCGCCTCTACGGCGTCGATCTGGTTTGAAGCAGTACGCCCGACGTGGACGGCCCCGAGCGGCCATTCAACCAATTCTCAATATGCTGCATCGCGGCCGGCCTTCGCTGCCATTCGCTGCAAACGCGAATTATAAAGGCGGCGAACTCATACTGTGCGGGACCGACCTGCCGTCACCGCGCGACCAAACCCTGCTGCGAGCGCGAACGCCACCTATGGGTCTGGCGAAAGGCAGCCAGCTTGCAACCAATAGCCCTGGCCGTGAACGCGGTGCTGCCGGTTCAGTTTCGCTGGATGCTGAGCCGGGCGCGAATGCCGTTGGCCCCGTGTTCGAAGGTCAGCGCGCCGCCATGCATGTTGGCGATGCTGGCCACGATGGTCAGGCCCAGTCCGAAACCGTGGACCAACCCGGTGTTGCCGCCACGGCGGAACGGTGAAACCAGCGCCTCCAGATCAATGGGAGAATAGTCCGAGCCTTCATCTTCGACCACGATGGTCGCGGTGTCGGCGTCGGTGTGCAGTTCGACGGTCGCCCGGCGGCCATACTTCAGGGCATTGTCGATCAGGTTCGACAGAGCGCGTTGCAATGATACCGGGCGGACCGTGACAACGACACGCCGCTCGTCGGGGACGGCGCCGTGACCCTGCCGCGACATGAACACCGATCGCCCGCCCTTCGCGGTGACGCGCTCTGTCCTGCGGAATTCTACTGGCTGGCCGGTATCGCTGTAATCGGCGACCAAAGCCTCGACCAGAGACGTCAGGGAAATCTGCCGGGGCTCCTCGGAGTTGATCTCGGTCCTGGTGAACGTCAGCACGCTTTCGATGATGCCGGTCATCTGGTCAATGTCGCTTTCCAGCCGGTTGCGCAACTCCGGGTCGTCGATCAGCGCCGCGCGAAGCCGCAGGCGGGTGGCAGGGGTGCCGAGGTCGTGGCTCACTCCGGACAGCACGATGGCCCGTTTCTCCAGCTGTTCGCGCTCGGCTTCGAGGTAGCTGTTCACGGCCGCAACGATGTCGCGCAACTCCTCTGGCCCGGTTGAGTCGTAACTTTCGGGCCCGCCAAGCCGGCGACGGCTGCGCAACAGTTCGGCGAAGCGGTCGAACAGTCCGATCATGTTGAGAAAGAGCGTGGCGATGCCGCCCAGCCCGACAAAGGCCAGTACGATCGCGGCAAGGCGCAGATCACTCGGCGCCGCGTCACAGCCCCAGATGTCCAGGCCCTCCACACGCACCCAGTCGTCGCGGTCCACACGGGCAAGGATCACCGGATCGCTGCATAAACTCGCCATCACCCGCGTCAGGGCGCCGAGGGTTTCCGCCGCGCTGTGCTGGTTGCTGATGGACAAGGCGGACAGCGGATAACGCAGTTCGGAGGCCACGACGGCCAGCACGAGTTCATGACCGGACACACCCGGAGACGGCGCCTCGAGGATCGAAACATTGGTGACAATTGGCGGGCGGGGAATGCCGCTTATCTGCTCGAACTCACCACGGGCGGCAAGTTGGGTGTCTGCGTCCGACAGCGGCTGGATGTGCACTCCGGCGGGTTCCGGAGCCCCGGCACTCAGCGCGTGGAACAGTGAGCCACCGGTGAACTCGGCGCGGGTCAGGTGCGCCTGCCACGCGGCGTCCGACCGCATCCACAACCAAGTGCTCGCCAGCCCGACAAAGAAGGCCGCGACCAACAGGCCAGTGCCAAAGACGCGCAGGCTGTAGAGTTTGCCAGTCATGTATCCTCAGAGATGACATCGGCGGCGAAGACATATCCGATGCCGCGCTCGGTCCGCAGGAGCTGAGGCTCCTTGGGGGATTTCTCGATCTTGGAACGCAACCGCCCGACAAGGACGTCGAGCGCCCTGCCGCTAGAATCCACGGGGGTTTCCGCGGGATCGCCTGTGACATCCAGTGCTCCGGCAATTTCGTCCCGGGTGAGTGGGATGTGCGGGTTCGCAAGAAACACCTGCAACAGCGCGGTTTCCCGGCGCGACAAGGCCACCTGAAACCCCTCGGGCGAACGCACTTCGTCGCGCTTGGCGTCGTAGCTCCACCCGGCGAAGCGGAACGTCTTGGTCTGTCGGCGGTGGACCAGCGAAGACGACCGCCGCGCGCGCGCCAACACCGCCTTGATGCGCGCCAACAGGAGCTTGGGATTGAACGGCTTGGCGATGTAGTCGTCGGCGCCGACCTCGTAGCCGGACATGCGCTGATGATCGGCGGAGAGCGCCGAGATCATGATGATCGGCACTTCCTGTTCCGCGCGCAGGCGGGCACAGATCTCAAGCCCGTTTTCGTCGCCCAGCATAACGTCGAGCAATATCAGGTCGATCCGCCCGGTATCGAGGTGCCTGCGGATGTCGGCCTCGCTTGAGGCGGGCAGCGCGATCGTCCCATTCTGTTGCAGGAACTGCGTCAGCATTTGTCGGGTGTCGTTATCGTCATCGACAACCAGCAGTCTTGGAATCGTCATCCGTCCCCTCTCCCAAACCGGAAGCACAACCCCCTCGGTATCATCGCTTACGTAACGATGCGCAACAAATTCAACCGTGGCGTAACAATCGGTAACAAACCGGATAAATATCATGATGTCCGGGGCGAGAACCCGGTTTGCAGAGATTGCATGGCAGGCGCCGTTTGCTTCAGATTGTGGCACGTGAACCACGGGGCCGGGAGATTGCCCCGTCAGGTTCAAAACCGGGAGGAGACCCAAAAATGAAACGTATCGTACTCGGCACCGTATCCGCGGCTGCCATGATCTCTGCTTCCTTCGCCGCCGCCGAGCCGAGCGCCGAAGTCCTGCACTACTGGACATCGGGCGGCGAAGCCAAATCCGTCGCGGTCCTGCAAAAGGAATTCGCCGACAACGGCGGCACCTGGACCGACATGCCGGTCGCGGGCGGCGGCGGCGACGCTGCCATGACGGCGCTGCGGGCACGCGTCCTTTCGGGCAACGCGCCGACCGCCGTCCAGTTGAAAGGCCCGGCCATTCAGGAATGGTACGAAGAAGGTGTGCTGGCCGATATCTCGAACGTGGCCGAAGCCGAAGGCTGGGCAGACGTGCTGCCGGATTCAATCGCTGGTCACATGAAGTGCGAAGGCAACTGGTGCGCGGCACCGGTGAACGTGCACCGTGTCGACTGGATCTGGGCCAACGCCGACGTTCTGGAAGCCAACGGCGTCGAAATGCCGACATCGTGGGATGAATTCAACGCCGCTGCCGAAAAGCTGCAGGCCGCAGGGGTCATCCCGCTGGCGCATGGCGGCCAGTCCTGGCAGGACGCGACCGTGTTCGAAGCCGTGGCGCTTGGCATCCTCGGGCCCGACGGGTTCCGAAAGGCGTTTGTCGATCTGGACGAGGCCACGCTGACCTCGGACGAGATGAAGGCGGTGTTCGACCAGATGCGCACCATGCGCGGTTATGTCGACGAGAACTTCCCCGGCCGCGACTGGAACCTCGCCACCGCGATGGTGATGAACGGCGAAGCCGCGTTCCAGATCATGGGCGACTGGGCCAAGGGTGAATTCCTCGCCGCGGGCAAGGTGCCGGGCGAAGACTTCCTCTGCGCCTCCACTCCGGGTGAGGGTTTCCTCTATAACGTCGACAGCTTTGCCATGTTCGACGTCGACGGAGACGACAAGCGCCAAGGTCAGGAGCTTCTGGCGAAACTGATCGTCGGTCAGAACTTCCAGAAGGTGTTCAACCTCAACAAGGGCTCGATCCCGGCGCGGACCGATGTTGCCTTGGAAGAGTTCGACAGCTGCGCGCACCTGTCGTCGGAAGACATGACCGCCAGCTCCGAAGGCGGCTCGCTGCTGCCCTCCTACGCCCACGGCATGGCTCTGCGCGGCGCGCAGGCCGGTGCGATCACCGATGTGGTGACCTCGCACTTCAACTCCGACATGTCGTCGGAGGACGCCGTTCAGCAACTGCTGACCGCTGTCCAGAACAGCATGTAAACTGCCAAATCCTGGCCTGCCCTTCGGGGCGGGCCATCCCTATGGAGGAAATCCAATGTCCAAGTGGCTCGAAGAGCACTTGCCAAAAGTCGTGCTCGCCCCATCGTTCGTCGCCGTCCTTGTCTTCGTCTACGGCTTCATCGTCTGGACCGCCTGGGTCTCGCTGACCCGATCGAAACTACTGCCGAAATACGAGATCGACGGCTTCATCCAGTACGAGCGCCTGTTTGCCGCGCCGCGCTGGGACGTCGCCATGAACAACCTGTTCATCTTCGGCACGCTGTTCATCGTCATCTCGATGGCGCTGGGCTTGATGCTAGCGATCCTGCTGGATCAGAACATCCGCACTGAAGGCGCGATCCGCACGATCTATCTGTACCCGATGGCGCTGTCGATGATCGTGACCGGGACGGCGTGGAAATGGATCCTCAACCCCGGCCTTGGGCTGGATGCAACTGTGCAGGGCTGGGGGTTCGAGAACTTCACTTTCAACTGGCTGGTCGATCCGGACAAGGCCATCTACACCATCGTGCTGGCCGCCATCTGGCAGAGCTCTGGCTTCGTGATGGCGCTGTTTCTGGCGGGTCTACGGTCGGTCGACACCGAGATCATCCGCGCAGCCCAAGTCGACGGCATCCCCACGTGGCGGGTCTATTCGGCGATCATCATTCCATCAATGGCCCCGATCTTCCTGTCGGCTTTCATCGTGCTGGCCCACCTTGCCATCAAGAGCTTCGACCTCGTCATCGCTCTGACCGGCGGCGGCCCCGGCTTCGCCACGGACCTGCCTGCGACGTACATGTACGCCATGGCATTCTCGCGCGGCGACATCGGTCAGGCAGCAAGCTCGGCGATGATCATGATGGCGGTCGTGTTCACCATCGTCGTCCCCTACCTCTATTCAGAACTGAGGGTGAAAAATGACTGATTTCGCAATCGATACACCCCGCAGCCAAAGCCGCACCGTCCGGATCGGCCTGCGCTGGCTGCTCTATGTCGTCCTTGGCTTGTTCGCGCTCTACTATCTGCTGCCGCTTTTCGTGATGATCACAACGTCGCTGAAAAGCCTCGAAGAGATCCGCACAGGAGACCTTATGGCCCTGCCGCGCGAAGTCACGTTCGATGCATGGCGCACAGCTTGGTCGGAGGCTTGCACCGGCATCCAGTGCAACGGCGTGAAACCCTACTTCTGGAACTCGGTGCTGATCGCGGTGCCCGCCGTCCTGATCTCAACACTTGTAGGCGCGATGAACGGCTACGTGGTGGCCCATTGGAAGTTCCCCGGCGCCAACATCTTCTTCGCGCTGATGCTGTTCGGCTGCTTTATCCCGTTCCAGGTGGTGCTGCTGCCGATGGCCCGCGTGCTTGGCATCATGGGCATCGCAGGCACCATCCCGGGGCTGATCTTCGTCCATGTGATCTATGGGCTGGGCTTCACCACGCTGTTCTTCCGCAACTACTACGTGACGATCCCGGCCGAACTGAGCAAGGCGGCCAAGGTCGATGGCGCGGGCTTCTTCCGAATCTTCTGGTCGATCTTCCTGCCGCTGAGCCTGCCGATCATCGTGGTCTCGGTCATCTGGCAGTTCACTCAGATCTGGAACGACTTCCTGTTCGGCGTCTCGTTCAGCCAGGCAGGCACCCAACCGATCACCGTGGCGCTCAACAACATCGTCAACTCCACAACCGGCGTGAAGGAATACAACGTGGACATGGCCGCCGCCATCATCGCGGCACTGCCCACGCTCCTCGTCTACATCGTCGCTGGCAAATACTTCATCCGCGGGCTGACCGCCGGATCCGTGAAAGGATAAATCTCATGGCACCGATCCTGGATATCAAGAATCTTTACAAGAACTACGGCTCGACCGAGATCCTCAAGGACATCAACGTCTCGATCGAGAAGGGCGACTTCCTCGTCCTCGTCGGCCCCTCGGGCTGCGGCAAGTCCACTCTGCTGAACTGCATCGCCGGGCTTGAGCCGATCTCGGGCGGCGAGCTGCATATCGGCGGGCGCAACATGACCAACGTCAGCCCCAAGGACCGCGACATCGCGATGGTGTTCCAGTCCTATGCGCTCTACCCGACGATGACGGTCGCCAAGAACATCACCTTCGGCATGAAGGTCCGCGGCGTCGATCAGGCCACCCAGCAACAGAAGCTGGACCATGTGGCCAAGCAATTGCAGATCGAGCAACTGCTGAACCGCCGCCCCGGCCAACTGTCTGGCGGCCAGCGGCAGCGAGTGGCGATGGGCCGGGCGCTGGTGCGCGATCCCAAGCTGTTCCTCTTTGACGAGCCGCTGTCGAACCTCGACGCCAAGCTGCGGGTCGAGATGCGCACCGAAATCAAGGAACTGCACCAGCGGCTCGGCGCCTCGATGGTCTATGTCACCCACGATCAGATCGAGGCGATGACGCTCGCCACCAAGATCGTCGTCATGAAGGGCGGCATAATCCAGCAGATCGGCACCCCGGCGGAGATCTACAACCGCCCGGCCAACCTCTTCGTGGCCGACTTCATGGGCAACCCGGCGATGAACTTGATCCCGGCCAAGGTGCAATCCGGCAGCGATGCCTCGCGGATCGAGATCGCGCGGCGTGATGGTGCGCCCATCGTGCTGAGGGACGAACGCAACCGCGACCTGCCCGAGGACGTCATCATCGGCGTGCGCCCCGAGGATATCGCCGAACCCGGTTACCGCGCCGGCACGGTGGCGCAAGAGGCCGAGTGCATGGTCGACATCGTCGAACCAGCGGGCGCCGACACCTACGTGGTGATGCAGATGGGCGGCAAACACGTCACCGCGCGGCTGCACGCTGAGACCACCGCGGAGGCCGGCAAGCCGCAAAAGCTGGCCTTCGACCTGGGTAAGGTGTCGTACTTCGCGCCGGAAACCGGCCAGCGGCTGAACTGAGCGCATGCGTCTTGTCGCTGACATAGGCGGAACCAACAGCCGCCTCGCGCTCTCGGACTCGGGCCAGCTTCGGCCCGGGTCCACCCGCAGCTTCCGCAACGCAGAGCACGCGACCTTCGACTCCGTCGTCGATGCGTACTTTGCCGATATCGGAGACACCGTTCCGGACGAAATTGCCCTGGCGGTGGCCGGCCCGGTCGATGGTGGCAACGCCCGGCTGACCAATCGCGGATGGGAAATTTCCGCGGCGGACCTCGCCGCCCGGGTGGGAAGTCAACGATGCGGGATCAACAACGATCTGGTCGCACTGGGCTATTCGGTGCCCGGCCTTGGCCCCGACGACCTCGATACAATCGTCAAAGGCCGACCGGAACAATCCGCTCCGCGCCAGTCCCTGGTTGTCGGGATCGGAACGGGGTTCAATGTCAGCCCGGTGGTGCAGCATGGCGGCACGGTCGTCTGCCTCCGGTCCGAAAGCGGTCACGTGGGGCTCCCCGCCGGGGTCGCGCAGGTGCTGGAAGCCCGCCGGGCCGGGCTGGCTGAACATTTCCCGACGGTCGAACACTGCTTTTCCGGTCGCGGGTTTGCGCAGTTCTGCCAACTGCTGACGGGTCTCTGCGATCTGGGACCGGAGGAGCTGATGGACATCTACGACCGAGGCACCAGCGCCGAGGTCTCCGAGGCCGTGGCTTTTTACGCCGAACTGATCGGTTGGCTGCATCGCGAACTTATGCTGGCCTACCTCCCCTCGTCGGGCATCTACTACGCCGGAAGCGTGTCGCGGTCGGTGCTGTCGCGGGCGGGCCGCGCCCGGTTTCAGGAGGTGGTCGCGCGTCCGTACAACATCACGACCCACCAGGAGACGCCGATCCACGCCATAAACGCCGACACTGCGGCGCTGCACGGTTGCGCAAGACTGCCATTACACGACACCCAGTGAACTTGGCCTCGGTGTACCCGACGCGCACGCCCCGCCTGCTGAGGCCATGGTCCCCGTTGAGACGATCGCTTGCCACTCCTCCGAGCCAGTTACGGCTTTCCCGCCCATATAAAAGAGCTTGCTTGCGATCTCTGACGCCACGCATTCGCTCGCGCAGCGGCATTGGAATCTCCGACGGCGTGGAAACCTCTGGTCTGTCAATTGAGAGGGCGCCAATTGTCAGGCAGGTCCGCAAGCTCCCAAATGCGCAGTGCCTTGATCAGCATTAGGCACCCGCCACAGGCCCCATGCGGCGGCGCGGCTCCGTCGTTCCGTCCTTTTTGCCGATTGGATTATTTCGGACCTGGATGTCCGCTTCTGCGGAAGAACAGGGTTTTCCTCGCGCCTGCAGCGAAGGTCGGCTTCCCTGAAGGTTTTTCGATGCGGGCCGGGGTGCAACATTTCCTTCCTGCGGGGTGTGCGGCCCGCGTTGACAAACCTCGGAAGGAGGAAGCCGCGGGGGCTGGTTGTGACCTATGGGGAAAGAGCGCGAGCGGGTGAGGCTATCATTGAAGGGGGCGCGGAGTTGACCGTGTTGGGTTCGCCAGCCGCAGTCATTTTCCACCACCTTGGTCGCGGGCGTTCCGTAGATTGGACGCGGATAACGCAACCCTGACCGTCAATCTGGATGATGGCCGCAAGCGGTTTTGGCCGATCAGCCAATGGCGACCGAAGTATATCAAAGTTTGGGTTCAAGCATCGGATCATGCAGCCTGCTCCCTTGGTGGCGCGCGTGACATTGGCATCTGACCGCGCCAGAAGATCTCGATGACACGCAAAGGGCCACCGCAGCAGGGACATGGCTCGCGCAAGGTGAGAGAGGTGGTCTCGGGCGCCAACTCTGGCTCGGCGGTTTCTCCGGTGCGTTGAGCGCCAAGCAAAGCCCGGCTCTTCCTGATGTTTGTTTTGCGCGCTGAACTGGCCCGCAGACCGTAATGGCGGATGCGGTGGAACCCATCGGGCAGGACGTGGATCAGGAAGCGGCGAATGAACTCGGTGGTGGCCAGGCGCATGACCTTTTGACGATCACCGTGTTTGATCCGGTAATCCTTCCAGCGGAAAGCCACGGTGTCAGCATCCGCGCAGACCAAGCGGTGGTTCGAGATTGCGACCCGGTGGGTGTACCGGCTCAGATAGGCCAGCACCGCCTCGGGCCCACCGAACGGAGGTTTGGCATAGACCACCCATTCCGTTTTGCGGAACGGGGCGAGCCATTGCGCGAAGGGATCCGGCAGCGCCAAGCGATCGAGGTCGCCGAAGAACGCAAGCTGGCCTGCTCGGTGCAGCTCTATCAGTCCTTCCAGGAACAAGCGCCTGAACAGCCGTGCCAATAGCCGCACATGCAGAAAGAACCCCGGCTTGCAGGCCACCCATCTGGTGCCGTCCAGTGACAAGCCGCCGCCTGGAACAATCATGTGGATGTGGGGATAATGGGTGAGCGCCGATCCCCAGGTGTGCAGGACACTGGTCATGCCGACTTTGGCACCGAGGCGCTTTGGATCGGCCGCAATGGTCATCACAGTCTGCGCCGATGCGCGGAACAGCAGGCCGTAGACCGCCTTCTGGTTCCAATAGGCGATGCGGGCGATCTCGGCAGGCATCGTGAAGACGACGTGGAAGTACTCGACCGGCAGCAGATCCTCGGCGCGCGCTGCCATCCAGTCCCGCGCGGCGGGGCCCTGGCACTTGGGACAATGCCGGTTCTTGCAAGAGTTATAGGCGATGTGATGGTGATCGCATTTGGTGCAGGCAGCTACATGCCCACCGAGCGCTTCGGTTCGGCAAGCTTCTATCGCCGACATCACTTTGAGTTGGCCGAGACTGACATGACCTGCCTTGGCCCGCCGATATGTGGGTCCATACTTCCGAAAGATGTCAGCAACCTCCAGCCGGGGGCGCTGCAACCGCCTGAGCCGCTACTCCAGTCCCCGCCTGACGGTGTGGTCCTGCAGCTTCTCTAACATCTCGTATGGGCTGACAGTGCCACGGATGGTCTTGGTCGCGACATGCGTATAGCGCGCCGTCGTGCTGAGCTTGGAATGACCCAGCAGCACCTGGATCACCCGGACATCGGTTCCAGCCTCGAGCAGGTGCGTTGCAAAGCTGTGCCGCAAGGTGTGCAGCGTGGCAGGCTTGTTGATCCCGGCCATGTGTTTGGCGGACGTGAACGCCCGGTTCAGCTGGCGGGGTGACAAAGCCATGATCTTGGGCTTGCCCGGAAACAGCCATCCCTCGGGTCGCGCTTCCCGCCAGTAGTCACGGAGAAGATCAAGCAGGGCGGGCGACAACATGGCCTTGCGGTCCTTGTCATTCTTGCCCTCGTCGACGTGGATAAGCATCCGGTCGTTGTCGATGTCAGATACCTTCAGATTGCACACTTCGGATGCGCGCAGCCCGGCGCCATAGCTGATCCCCAAGGCTGCGCGATACTTCAGCCCCGGTCCGGGAACCGCTGCCAATAGATCGCCTACCTCCTCGACGCTCAGGACCACCGGCAACTTCTTCGCCTTGCGCCGGAACTGCATGTAACGCTTCATCTCCTCGCGCCCACAGGTCATGCCAAAGAAGAACCGCAGCGACACGATCCTGGCATTGAACACGCCTGTCGAGACCCCGCTATCGGTCATGTGAAGCTGATACGCGCGCAACTCGTCCCGCGTGGCAGTATCAGGTGAGCGCCCTATGAACTCGGCAAAGTACCTGACCGCTCTGATATGGCCCTGCTGGGTCTTCGGCGACATGCCACGAATGCGCATATCCTCGATCATCCGCTCACGCAGCGGGGTCGTCTTCTTCTCCTTCATGGGAATCTCCTGTCATCGGATTGAGAAACCCCAATCGTCAGACAGGTCGGCAAGATCGGAAAATACGCACCGTCAGAGCTAGCTCAAGACCTCAGCCGCAAGCGCCATTGCCGCGATAGCGGCTTCGTTCTCCCGCCGCGATCACGTGGGATGCCGCGATAAGTAATTCACATAGTCGCCAGCGTAGTCGCATGCACATCAACCTTGGCTTATGCCTTCCGGCCACCCCAGCTCGGCTTCGCGTGTCGCAGGGGAGAACGGCCCTTCGGTCCGTCGCGCATTCGGCCATGCGGCCTCACCGCGGCGTCGCACCCGGCATCCCGGTTTGCCCGCCTCGCGAGCACGTCCCTCCCCGGCCGCTACGCCGGATTGCGCTCTGGTCTGTTTTGGCCCGAGGCCAAAACGATCCCGCCGCTCCATCCGTCTCCCGCGTCCGGTCGGGCCGTTTGCCTGCTCGGGTCGGGCAAACCTACCGTCAAAACACACACACATGAGTGCGGAAGCATATCCTCCGGATGGCCCCCAAATCAGCCCGCGTCAAGGATCGCAAAACTTTTCGGCGAGGGCGGGGCTCGTGGCGCGGGGCGGCCCCGTGCGTGAGCGCGCGCATGTGTCGGGTGCCGCGTTCGGAAAACTTTTGCGCCCGGCAAGCCGGCGGCTGCGCCGTCCCTGACCCGGGCAGATTCGGAAACCAGGCATTCGGCCATGCCCCCACACTCACGTGGTGGCCTTGGAACCGAACACTGGAGATAAGAACATGGCTTACGACACCGCAAACACCTACGAGACCATCGAGCTTTTCGGGCTGACCGAGAAGGACGCACAGCTGCCGATCCCGGAGGATCACGTTCTGACCGACCGCATCATCCGCGAGAGCTTCGAGGCTTTGCTCGGGCAGCTGCGCGGGACCGGGCTCGAAGCGGAAATCGAACCGCTGGCGCACGGGCTCGCCACGATCCTGCAGCGCCGCAAGGTGGCGCTCGGCAAGGAGGTCGACCGCACCGCTGACAAGATCGGCGCGCTGGCAAAATCCCACGATGGATCCGAGATCGCCGAGACCGCGCTCGAAGAGGCGCAGTCGCGCTTTCTGCAGCTGCGCGATATCGTCGGCGCAATCGAGGTGATGAGCGAGGCCGCAGCGGAATGCTACGAGGTCGAGACGGGCCACGCCTTCATCCCGGCAGCCGGATCGCGCGCAAGCACCCGGGCGCAAGAGACCGGGGCGGTCTTCGAGGCGCGGCAACTGCTGGAGCAGCACGACCGTGAAACCGCCGAAAAGTCGAAAGTCGAGGGGGTGCCCCTGATCGCCTCAGGCGCCACCGACTGGACCGATGTCGATGTGATCTTCAACACGCTCGACAAGGTTCGCGAACGGATCAAGCAGAACCGCAATCAGGAGATTTTCCTCTGCCACAAGGGTGGCAAGCACGGGGCGGAGATGATTGCGGCTCGGTGGGCCCGGGCACGCGGGGTCGCACAAACGCGCTTTGATCCGCGCTGGTCTGCGCACGGGCGGGCGGCACCGTTCAAGTGCAACGACGAAATGCTGGACGACAAGTTCGCGGCGACGGGGGTTGTTCTCTTCGGAGGCAACGGAGTCGCACTGAACCTCGGGCAGAAGGCGGAAGCGAAAGGCCTGACGGTCATGCGGGTTGCGGACCCGGCGAAGAAGGCGTCGCAGGAATGAAGAGAGAGGGTCGCGCTTGGCGCGGCCCTTTCGTCATGTCTCACGGCGCGTGCGATCGGTTACACTTGATAGGTAGCTCACGGCGTCCAGCACCGTCACCGCTCTACCCAGCCCGTCAGAGTTCGGCCCATCCGCATCGGTAGGGGCTGGGGATGGTGCGCACCTTGCACATCGTCCGCAGCGCAAGACCGAGGGGTCGAGACGTCACACATGAGGCTGAAGACCTGCACGTCCCTCGGAGGGTGTTTCGGAACATAGCATCCACGCGGGCGGTCTCCGTCAGCACCCCGGCCAGGATCGGCGGGACGCGAACGCGGATGGTGACGGCTGCGTGATGGCAGGGGTCATCCGGATCACTCCTTTTTGCTATGCATGTGGATCGCACGGGGGGCGGCCCAATCGTGCCCTGCGCTGACGCTTCGGCAAGCACAAATACGGCTTCCACGGCGGAGCCGCGGACCCTCCGCATTTGCGCTTGCGACCGGGCCTCTTGCCCCCGTGCTGGGTGATCCCCATCGCAACAAGGAGTAACCCAAATGACCAACCACTACGTCGCCACCGTCCCCGTCAAGTTCACCGACACCGATGGCCAGGAGCGCACCCGTTTTCAGCGCGTGGGCGCGATGTTCCGCAACACCCGCAACGGGGACGGCTCGGAGTTCTTCAGCCTCAAGCTCGACTTCCCGGTCGCGGTCTCGGAGCTGGTGATGTTCCCGCCGAGCGCAAAGGACCCCCAGGACTAAATCCTTTAACGAGGATGGGCCGCCCCCCGGGCGGCCCGATCCCTGTTCCAGGGATGCCGGGTCCGGCGGTCAGATCGCCCGAGGCGACCTCACGAAGCTGCCGGTCGCTGCGCGGTCCACGGACGCACATTCCTCGGTATGATCAGGCCGCGACAGACCGGACAGGCAGCCTCAAGGGGGCCATCCACAAAAACCTATCGGCCAGGGCCTCCCGGTTTTTGCGGCAGAGATTTGGCGGAGCCAAATCTGGCCCGCCTTGACCCTGACTGTCCGCCCTGTCGGTGGGGTTTGCGTCCGCCCGCGTTTCCGCCCGAACACATGCGTGTTCGTCCAGACCCTCGGGCGGTGCTGGAGAAGGGGCCTTTGAAGCTGGAGGCTGTGCTGGTGGTGAGGGCGGCAGAGCCGCGTCCCTGCGGGCCGCGGGGGAAGCGGACACCAAGGCTGCCTGAGCCTGAATGCGACGTAAGTATATAATTGACAGCATGGTATATTATCGTAAGGTAGGGGCAGCCTTGGTGGAAGGTGGCAGGAAATAGGGGGTCTTTCTTCGCATGTCTCGTTCAAAACGGCTCACAGATGCGGACCGCATGGAGATCGTTCGCGAGGCTGCGGAAGGTGTGACCACATCGGTCCTGGCGCAGCGGTTCGGCGTGTCGCGGCGGGCGATTCAGTACACGCTCAAAGCCGATGCCGAGCGTCAGGCCGATGCCGCGATCCCGGTTTCCGCAGTCAGTGTAAAGGTCACGGCTGCGGAGCTTGCGGCGCTCGACGAGGTGCTGGCCGAGGCCGGGATCGAGAGCCGGGCCGAGGGGCTGCGGCGGCTCATCCAGGCGGCAGGCGGGGTGTTCGTTCCGGATGCGCAGATGGCAGCAGAGATGGCGCGATACAGATCCTCTTTGCATGAGGTTGGCAACGGGGTCGCACAGATCGCCAAGCAGATGACGCGGGCCAACCGGCAGGGGCAGGGCGCTGACGGTGGCACGAATGCCGAGTTCACCGAACTGCGCCTTGCGCAGATGCGCGGGCTGGCGCGGTTCATCCTGGATTCTGCTGACGAGATCGACCTGTTCCTGCGCCGCCGCCGAGACGCCATGCAGCTGCAAGCCACGGCCGCGCTGAGGGAGTTTGCCCATGCGGATGAATGATGCAGTCGATGCTGTCACGGGCGAGGTGTTCCGGGATGGTTGGAGCCGCATTAGGGGCTCGATGCAGGGGCTGCATGTCGCCAAGCAGAGCCAGCTTGTGCGCGCGGCAGCCGGGCACCGTCCGGCGGTCTTCAAGGCGATCCGGGGCGGGGGGACGCATACGAAATCGCAGCTGATGAACCAGCTTGATTACCTCACCACCAAGTCCACCCATATCGTGGACAGTAGCGGGTTCCTCGATGGCAAGACGAAGCTCGAGGCGAAGGACATAAAGGACCTCACCGAGCGCTTTGCCAAGCGGTGGGATGCGGGCTTCAAACCCAAGCTTGGTCAGACCACTCACATGCTCATGTCCTTCCCCATCGGCACGCGGGGCGAGGATGTGCGCGACATCGCGACGGATGTGGCGGAGCGGTTCTTCCAGACCGATGCGGGGCATTTCGATTACATCATCGCGGTGCATGAGGACCGCGATCACCCGCATGCGCATCTGGTGCTGAACCGCCGCTCACAAGAAGGCGAGTTCTTCTTTCTGGGGCGCAACCACCGCTTCAACTATGACGACTTCCGCCTCGCCATGGTCGAGGAGGCGGAGAAGTATGGCGTGCGGCTGGAGGCCACGCGCCGGGTGGATCGGGGGCTCATGCATTACCCCGCCCGGACCAGCGAGGTCTACGCCGCCAAGGAAGAAGGTCGCGCGCCCCGCGAGCGCGAACGCGTGGGGCAGGACCTGACCCGGACGCTGGCGGAGATCGCCAACACCAGGACCGTCTACCATTCGCTTGCCGCAGAGGCCTCCCGGGAGGCCCGGGAAGACATCGCCGCGGCACTCTTCCGCGCGGGCGAGGTGCTGGCGCATGGCGGGCAGCTGGACCGAACAGGAGATGTTTATATGGCCGAGGATCAAAGCTTCGAGGACCTGAGAAGCCTCTATGCGGAAAAGCTCGCACGGGTGCAGGGCATGATCGCCGAGAAGTCTGACGCGGAGCGTCCCGTGCTGGAAAAACGCCTTATCGAGATCCAGACGCAGGTCCAGCACATGCAGCCTCTCGGTTTGCGATCATCCACGCTGTCAGAGACCCCCTCGGAGGGCGGGATCTATTCCGAAGCCAATATTGACGCCAGCCAGCGCGAGCGACTGGCCGAGCCCGACCTGAGATCGCGCATTGACGCGGCACTACGGGGCACCGGGATCAGCGCATCGGAAGTGGTCGCACGGATCGAGACAGGGGCCTCGAGTGCCGCGCTCGAGCATCAATGGATCGCCGATGATCTCTCCAAGGTGGCTGAAGCCCGCGATCTGAACCTCGAACGCCGCGCCGATCTGGAACAGGCGCGTGACATTCTCAACGATGTGCACGTCGAACTCGGTACGCTGCTGGAAAGGGAAAGCGTGCTGCGCCGGGATGGCATCGTTGAAGCGGAACCGGTCAGCGAGCGGTTCCATTATCACCGGGACTCGGTGCGGGCGATGGAAGGAACAATCCGTCAGGAGATGCGCGCCGAGGGTCTGACAGCGCGGCAAATCGAAGACCGGGAGTGGCAGGTGGTCTCGTGGGCGGAGCGCCGGATCGAGGCGGAGCAGCGCGCGTATCTCGAGGCATATCCGGAGCTGCTCGCACGTCCAGGCGATGTGATTGACCGGTCTGAACCCTACAGGGAGACCATCACCGATGTAGCCCGCGCCAGTGCGATCACCCGCGAAGTCGACCGCATCATGGAGGGACGCGACCTCCGTACGCCCGTTGCAGATGCCGCCACGGATGACTTGCGCGCGCGCTATCCGGACATGCCGTCCCACCTCGCCCGTGGGCTCGGCGCAACCTATGCTTCCGTCGTAGAGATCCGCGACATGGAGGCCATCAATCAGGTCCGCCGCGAAACCGAGTTACGCGACGGGATTGGGGTTGGCACACGCGACGAAGCTCTCGCAGCCCGCGATGAAACGGCGATGCGGTCTGATGAACGCGCCGACCGTCTTGCAGACGAGATTGCGCGTGTCCTGGACCATGAGCGGGCGGGGGAGTTGTCCGCGCCCTTTGAGGCGGAAGCCGATCGTGAGGCATTTCGCGACGAGATCGCTCGGGTGCTGGACGTTCGCCAACTCGACAGGCTCACATCCGGCGATGCCGATGCGCTGGACAAGGTTCTCGAGGACCGCCTCGACCGGCTCTATGTCGCCAAGGTCTATCTGCAATCCGATGCCGCGACGGCCAACACGGAGGCCCTGCGCCAGGTGGTCGATGAACTCGCCGACGCCGAATACGAAAAACACCGCGCGACTGACGTGGATGGCGAGACCGAGCGGGGACAGGTCCATTGAGCGCCGCCATGGGAAAAGCGCGGATCGCAACCGGCGTTTTGCTGGTAACGCTGGTGACCGCCGCCATAGGCTATAGCATCGCCTCGGCGGTGCTGACCTACCAGGATCTCGGCTTTGGGGCTGAGATCGACTTTGCCTATATCGCGCAGAACTATCTGGCAATCCTCGATCGCCGCCCCGAGGATGCCCAGCTCATCCACTTGATCGTCGGCAGCTTTGCCGCCGCTGGCATGATGCTGAGCCTTGCTCTCTCAGGGTCAGCTCTCACACGCTTTGGTCAGACTCATTGGCAGAGCGCGCGCGAGATGAAGGCCAACGGATTTTTTGGCGCACCCGGGACCGGGTTCATCCTCGGCAAGCTGGGGCCGCCGGGCTCCCGCGCCAACTACATTTGCTCGAAAGTTTTTCCGCATGCGCTGATCGTGGCGCCCACGGGCCGCGGCAAGACCACGGGCTTCGTCATTCCGAACCTGCTGACCTGGCAAGGCTCCGCCGTGACGCTCGATGTGAAGGGCGAGTGTTTCGAGGCCACGGCCCGCCACCGCGCTGCCCAGGGCGACAAGGTCTATCGTTTTGCCCCCACCGATTGGGAGGACAGGCGCACCCATCGCTACAATCCGCTCCTGCGTATCTTCGAGCTGGAAGACTCCGCGCGCCAGCAGATGGAACTGCAGCTCCTCGCGACACTCTTCCTGCAGAGCGACAATGACCGGGTGCAGGGGCTTCTGAAAGGTGGGATCGATCTTTTCGTCGCGGCGGGGCTCTTGGCCTTCCAGCGAAAGCGCCCGACCCTCGGCGAGATCTACCGTATCTCGGCCTCGGGAGGGAACAAGCAGAAGGAGTATTTCGCGCGCGGTCACGAGGTCGACAACAGGGCCGCCAAGCTGATCTTCACGCGGCTTGCCTCGACCAACAACGATACGCTGACCTCTTACGTCTCGCTCCTGATGACCTCGGGGCTGGATCAATGGCAAAATCCGGCCATCGATGAGGCGACGGCAATCTCGGACTTTGATTTCCGCATGATCCGGAAGAAGCCCTTTTCGGTCTACCTCGTGGTCCAGCCGTTGATGGTGAAGCCGCTGGCGCCGCTGATCCGCCTCTTCTTCTCCGATCTCCTCTCTGCCATGCAGGAGAAAGACCCCGGCCCCGACGAGCCTTGGCCGGTGATGATCATGCTCGATGAGTTCAACCGCCTCGGCAAGATGCCCATCGTGGTCGAAAGCATTGAGACCCTACGCACCTACCGTGGTCACTTGGCTGTCGTCACCCAAACTATCCCCGCCCTCGATGAAATCTATGGTGAGAACACCCGCCGTGCCCTGCAGGGCAACGCGGGCGTGAAGCTCTACCTGACGCCCTCCGATGAAAAGACCGTCGAGGAGCTGAGCAAGGCGGTCGGCAAGACCACGAAGACGGTCGTCACGCGATCTCAATCCATCGGCAAGAACCCCTTCGAAGGCCGCAGCCAATCCACGCGAACCGAGGAAAGCTCTTTGCTCCCCGAAGATGAGGCCCGCCGCCTGCCGCTCGACGAGATCGTCATGGTGATAGATGCACAAATGCCGGTCCGCGCGAAGCGGATCCAGTATTTTGATGATCGGCTGTTCAAGGCGATTCACGCGGCGCAGACGGGAGAACTGCCATTTCCGGAGCCGGGGGGAAGTGGGCCGCAAGGCACGCCGCCGCTGAGTATGCGCGCTATGCCGATGACACCGCCGCCGGACGGCCCGCATGGATCTGAAGCCGATGTGGAGAGGGCACGCGAGGCTCTTGAAGGTCAACCGTCAGGGCAATCAGATGTTGTTCCAAAGAAGACCGCGCCCGTCGTTCAAGCTGTCATCGCCGAGGGACAGCGTCAGATGGAGATGGATTTTGGAGGTCAGGTCGCCGATGCCGAGGCAGCTGGCGACTTTGACAAGAAGCGGATGCGCTCTGCCGTTGATGGCTTGGAGGACATGGAAGCGATGCTGCGGGAGGATGGTGGTCAAAAGCTGGTTGCCCGTTAGGGTAGCGAAGATGCTATGTCGGTCGAGCGGGCGGAATCCTGTCATTCGCTGCATGTGCGAGGTTCCACATGGCTGAGAAATAAGCGGACATTCATTGTCGGGTCTTTCTTGTGCTCCAATAGAAGCAGTTTTTCTTCGAGCCATATCTTCCATGCAAAATCGCGACGTGCTAAATGAGTCGTATAGCTTGCGGGTAGATTTTATCGTCGTGCTGTTCATGACGTTTGCACCCATTGTTAGGTGTGATGCTCTCTTCGAGTTCCCTTTAGTTTTCCTCATGTAAACCTTTGGTTTGCCTTAGGAGTACCCGCAAGCACATCTACTGGGAGGTTGGCTTGAGCAAACTAGCGTCACTAAGATCCGTTGGCACACGCGGCGAACTCGCTGACCTGATAAATTACCCACGATCAGCACTCGCCTACGCAGTATACAAAGTGCCTGCAGAACAGAGATATACAGAGTTCAAAATTACAAAAAAAAGCGGAGGAGAGAGGGTAATCCACGCTCCTTGCCCAGAACTGAAAGGCTTGCAGAAGCGTCTTTCGAATTACCTCTATGATTGTCACCGAGAGATTTGGCCGCCGCTAGAGTTTCCGCGCCGCTCATATTCTCATGGTTTCCAAAAGGATCGCGGCCTTTCAATTTTCTCAAACGCATGGAAGCACCAAAATAAACGATTTGTTCTAAACGTCGATCTGAAAGACTACTTCCCAAGTTTCAATTTTGGACGTGTGCGGGGATACTTTCTAAAAAATCGCTCCTTCGAGCTACATCAAGACATCGCCACGCTAATCGCGCAAATCGTGTGTTACGACAATTCGCTTCCTCAAGGGGCTCCGACCTCTCCAATCGTATCAGAATTGATAACAAGTATTCTCGATCAACGTTTGGGGCGATTGTCGAGGAAGCATCACTGTACCTACTCCCGATATGCTGACGACATCACATTCTCGACGAACCAAGAAAGCTTCCCTGAGCCAATCGCGGATTTCTCATCAGAGACCGATGGGGCGTGGAAGGCTGGGGAAAAATTGGTAAGCTTAATAGCGCGATCAGGTTTTGTAATAAACCCAAACAAAACCCGCATGCAGCTTTCAGCGTCACGTCAAAGCGCAACAGGTTTAGTCGTCAATCGCAAAGTTAACATACGAAAGCAGTACTACGATGCTGTTCGCGCGATGAGTAACTCGCTGTTCAAGACCGGTGCATGTCATCATGCGGATACAAAGAAGCCAGCGAGCCTCTCAGTTCTTAAAGGAAAACTGGAGTTTGTGTTTGCTGCCAAGACCTACCCTAAAGAGTTAGAGGGTTTCACCAATCTCGAGGCAGCTTCGAAGGCCCCGGACGGAATGCCTGTGCCTTCTCACTATAAACTCTATCGCAGGTTTTTGGCCTATGAAAAATTTCACGCCAATACCCGCCCATTGATCATCTGTGAAGGGAAAACAGACAATACATATATCCGGTGTGCGATTGCTGCGCTAAGCGCTAAGTATCCGCTTTTGGAACCCACAAAAGATGCTGATGGGTCTGTTCATCAGGCGCTGAGTTTTTTCAAACATAGCGAAAAACACGCAAAACTCTTGTCAATTTCCGGCGGTACGGGTGAGCTACACAGGTTTGTTGGGAAGTATGGTGCTCTTTTAAAAGAGTTTCACAGTGGTGGACAATTGCAGCCTGTAATAGTGATTGTGGATAACGACTCTGCTGCTAAGCCGATGTGGTCGGTAATAAAGGAGCAAATGGGTTCTAAAGCTGCGGTGGACGGCTCTGCGAATTATTACCATGTAAGGCGCAACCTGTTTGTCGTTCCAATTCCGATCCCGGCCGGGAAATCCGCTAGTATCGAAGACCTTTTTGACAAAACGACGCTTGCGACTGTGAACAGAGGAAAAAAGTTCAACCCACAGCTAAAATCCCATCAAACCGCCACCCAATATGGTAAGGAGATCTTTGCGAAATGGGTGATCGAGGCGAACGCCGCGAATATTGATTTTTCCGGATTCGAGCCACTTCTAGGACGGTTGGAAGAGGTGCTCAAAGTCAAGCTGCCAGGATCTTGAGCCGTGAGCGGCTTGGTATAGCAAGCCCAACTCAAGCGATGAAGACAGGTCAAATAGTTTTGCTATGGAGAACCGATTGTTCCAACTGAGATTGCTATTTTTGGTTTTTGGATTGCCTAGAGTTCCAAGTTGAAACAAGAAACGTTGCCATGGTTCCTGACAAATTAACGGCCAATTCTGCGTGCCGAGCTGCCGGCTTGATCCGCCGCGGTCCGATGCTGTGAGCATCTCCCAACTTGTTTCGGAGCGCGCCGAGTGCCGTAACAACGGATTGGCAACCGCTTAAGATTTGCTTGAATACTTGCTCAGTATGATCATCCGGGGCCAGATTTAGCACCTTAGAAAGCTTTTTATACAAAACAGGGAGATCGTCCTTTTCCTCCCATCTATCGCCTGCATCGTGCAAGATCCACTTGCAAACATCTTCCAAGAGAGTTCTGGCCAAAGTAATTGCGCGTTCCGGGTCTGTTGACCTACTATCGATTGCTCTTTGCCATCTTTCGCCAATCTGATCGGGATCGAAGGCATTCAGCGTCGCGGTGATATCCAAATCAGCCGGATTTCCTTCGGGCAAGGCAATCACCTTGAAGATCGGTGATCCCGAGATTTTACCTGTTTCAGACAATGTATACCCGTCATGGCGCAAGAGCGCGTCGATCTGTGCCGACAGCTTTTTTTGGCGTTCCTCGCTTTGATATTCTGCAGAAGTGAGCTGCTCGACAAAGTGAAACAATAGGGAGGTAGAGCAAGACAGCAGTCCAAAAGATTCCAAATACTCTTGTTGTGTGAGGTCATCGTTTCGAAGCGTGTGTTGGATCAGGTACTCTTCGAGTGTGCGACTGTCATTTGGATTGGGTGCAGACATGTAAGCCAAGGGAAAGACAGCTGCCACAAACGCAAATTCATCAACCTCACTAACCAATTGGCCATCGGCAAGAAGTTTCACTAAGCGACGACGCGTAAGCTTCGTAACATCGGGGCGTTCCAAATCCATGATCTTTTCAAAGATTTCACTGAGCAAGAAAGCGTCAACTTCGTCCAAAAAAGAACGAGCCTTTTCGATGAGAGGTTCGACCCCAAATGTTGCCAGCCTGCTGGACGCGTACTTGTATTTACTCTGAAATGCTTCCTCTTCGCTTCCGTCTGCCAAACCCAATCGCGTGCAGACTCCCGGCACATCGTAAGCTTTGTAGTCAGAAATAGCGGATGCCAGCTCACGCCTAAGCTCCTGTATCAGTTTTGTAGAAACCGCCTTGTTCATTCTATATTTCCGGATACCAAATTCTTAGAAACTTGCCATATTCTGGCCCTTCCAACCAGTGATAACGCAGTGACATCTCAGATATCTGCTTTGGTGAGCCGCATTGAAGAAAGCAACGCAATGAAGGAAGCAAGGTGAACGAGACAGCTAGAACCCCGATTGTCGCACCGTTTCGGCAAAAATTGGATATGGTCAATGATCAACTTTGCTTTGGTGCATTTTATGCGTTTGAAGCATCGCTGCAACTTCGCGACCAATCCGTCGCATCGTTCACAACGGATGCCTTTCCACAAAACCCGTACGCAAGCCGAATCCATAGACGTGTCAGCGAAATGGCGGAGTTCGAGGAGATCTACCTGAATCAATCTGCGCTCATCGCGATGCAAGCGGGCGTCGAAACAGTTCAAGCATACTTCAGCGCGGTGAGGAAGCATATCGCGGCCCTGCATAAACTTGATATGAATTCGGGAGACTCCGCAGACGACGAAGCACTTCACGAACAAATTAGATCAATAAACTGTCGTACCGCAACGGAACTGTTTGAGACGGTCGTATACCTACGGAGACGAAGAAACCACCTCATCCACCAGTTGCCAGAACCGAGTTCCGAAATGAAAAAATTTTGGAAGACCGGCGGCGCTCAGCGCCTTGACGAGTTTTGGGTCAAACGTCCCGCTGAACTATTTGGCTTTGATTTTTCAAACCGAACGCTGGATGCATTTCGGATTGAGGATGGCTTTGCAATTATGAATCTCTTGCGGATATGCATGCTGGAGATCGATAGAGATGTGGCCAAAAGCCTTCCTCGAGACGCCCTTTTGGAAGAAATTGAAAAGTCCGTGCTTTCTGAGAAACCGCATCTGAAGGGAGACAATAATCGGCTGAGGAAGAAAGTGCTTTGCAGGCTACAGCGTGATTACGGGATCATTTCATCATGATGGATGAAGGGCCGCTTCTGGGAAGCCGCATCGCGGCATAAATCATCATGACCAATGGCAGCTTTGGGCCGTCATCGCCTGCCGAGGCGACCCAACCTTGAAAGCTGCGCGAGCATTCGGGCTCCTGTTCCGGTTCCGTCGCCGGGAGGAGCAGCGGTTGGTCCTCCCGCAGTATTGGGTCGGGTCGGCAACGCTTGAACGCCAAAGAATTGTCGCGCCCGCAGAGCTGCGTATTCCGCGCCAGTCGCACCTCCGATGGCGTACCGGTTGTAGACTTGTTGGCTGCCTGCGAGCCCTCGGGCAAAGGCATAGCTACCGCCGAAGCCGGCCGAGAGTGCCGGCATCATGATGTTTCCAGAAATCGCCCGAACCAGGAAGGGCGTTGCTATGATGAAGCCCTTTGCCATGAGCACCATCATGAAGAAGGGAATGAGCGCGCCGATATTCGAGGCGCCTTCCGGGTCGCCCAACTCAGCAAGAAGCGCACGCGAGACACCCGTGATGGTTGCGAACACGCCGGCCACGACAATCGGGTACATCGCAAAGGAAATCAGCGCCGAAAGCCAGCGCGCGAAGTAATCCTTGGTCACTTCAAAAAGGGTCAGGAAGATCATGATCGGTGCAATCCCGATCAGCAGAGCGATCATGAGCCTGGACGCAACGACGATAAACGCCGCCAACCCACCGAGGATCGAGAGCAGCAAAACCCCCAGGGTGTCCAACAGGGCACCGGCCATCCAGTTCAGTTCAGACCCCGCAGCATTCAAATAGTCCCCGAGCGCCGCGATCAGGTCATCGAACTCCTCGGCGAAGGTGCCGGATGGGCCCGGTGATCCGCCGCCGACAGAGGCCACGAGCGATCCGGCAATGCTGTCGATCCCGTTCAGGACCGCCGCAGCAAGGATGTTGAACTGCACCCAGTTGGTTGCAAATGCGCCTATCAGCCCGATCTTCACGGCGAGCCAAAAGGCCGTGCGCCCGTCCATGGCGCGGTATTGGTAGATGGCGTTGATGAAAACCAGAATGACAACGAGCGTAGTGCCGAGGACGAGCATCGTTCCGACTGTTGCGGCGACCGCGCCAAATTGCGTCTCGGCAGCGGTATTGAGATAGCCTTCAGCCGTTTCTACGAAGTAGGTGACGACGCTCATGGAACCCTACCAGTTTCCAGCAGCTTCGCAGATTGGGATGGCTTCGCGCCGAAGCTCATTTGCCCGCCGTCGGTATTCTGACGTCGCTTCCACGATATCCCAGTATTCAGATGCGGCGAAATGCTCGACGAAGACACCTTCAGCTGCCTCCCAGGATGGATACCGCGTCGAACATCTACAGCTTTGAGCTTCTACGATGCGTTGCATGCTCTGCGCCCGATAGATCTGTTGGATCAGGAGCCGTTTGTGGGACTCGCGCACATCTATGTTTTGCATCCACTCTGGCTCTGGAGGCTGGTCAGGACAGACATCCGGCTGGTTTTCGAGGGTTGGGATCAGGTTCCGTTCAGCGACGCCAGCGGTTGCGCTGAGAGCGACGAGCAGGCTTCCGATTGCAGCGGCTCGCATCATTCTGATGCTGCCTTCGTATCAGCGGTCTCGCGCTTCAAGAACGTGGTATAGCCGTAGTCACCGGCTTCAGCTGTAATGACTTCCCACCCCTCCGCGCCGCGCTCATTCAAGGCGCTTCTCATCGCGTCGTAGTCCTTTTGCTTCTTCACCTGAAAAAACAGGATGTCATATTCAAAGGTTTTCATTGGGAAGCTCCGATCTGGTCTGCGCCGGGGAGGTAGAATTCGGTGATGCCGCGTTTGCCGTCGTGGCGACCGGCCTGGATGATCACGTCAATGGAGTTCTCGATGTACTGGATCATGTCGGTATAGGTCATCGGGATCTCGGTCTTGAGCGCAGCGATGGCGAGGCGCTGGACGGCAAGCTGCGGGGTTTCGGCGTGTAGCGTGGTCATGGAGCCGCCATGGCCGGTGTTGATCGCTTCGAGGAAGGTCATGGCCTCCTTGCCGCGCACCTCGCCGAGGATAATCCGGTCGGGGCGCATGCGAAGTGTCGCGGTGAGCAACACGTCGGCTGTTTGGAATTCCGCATCGCGATTGGCGATGAGCGTCACGGCATTTGCCTGGGTCGGCAGAAGCTCGGCGGCTTCCTCGATGGTGACGATGCGTTCCTCCGCCGGCACGTGAGAGAGGATCTTGCGCGCGGCGACGGTCTTGCCGGTGGAGGTGCCGCCCGAGACGATCATGTTGAGCTTGTTTTCGACGCAGAAGGCCAGCGCATCGTTGATGACGCCCGTGGCCACGACCTCTCGCAGTTCCCGGGTTTTCTCGAGGCGGAGTTCTTCAAGCTTGCGTTCCTTGCCATAGAGGAAATCAAGCGCGATCCCGTCGAGCGGCAGACTAGAGAAGAACCGCAGGCTGATCGACATGGCCGAGAGTACGGCAGGTGGGGTGATGACCTGTGCCCGGATCGGTCGCCCCTTGTAGGTGATCGAGACCGAGACGATGGGGCGGTCCTTGCTCATCGTCGTATTGGCGGAGGAGGCGATTTGGTTGCCGAGGTCCTTCACTTCCGTCGCGGTCAGGCGCTGATCCAGCCTCCTCATGAAGTGATCGCCCTGGAATTCTCCCCAGCAGCTGCCATCGGGATTGATGCAGATCTCGATGACATCGTCGCGGGCAGCGGCTTCGATCCGATCAAGCGAGGTCTGGAGATAGCTCAGCGACATGGGCTCAGAAGATCTCCAGATCGCGGTCGACCATCACCGTTACGCGCGCGCCCTGGTCGACATAGATAACGGGGCCGATGGAGAGATAGTCGCCAATCACGCTGTCCGTGGCATCGGCAAGATCATCGCCCACGTCTTCCAGTACGTCCGCGGCGGTTTCGTCTTGCACATTTGCAGCAGCGGCGCTTGGTGCGGCGGATATCAGCGAAATCAGCGCTGCCGAGCCGAAGCGCTCATCGAAGCGTGTGTCGACAAAGCCGGTCACGCCGGAACGGCCCAGTTCATCACCGCCGAAGGAGCTGATCTGGATGGTTTGATTGCCAGGCAGGATGATCCGGTCCCAGGCGATGGTGACCCGGCGCTGCGCGATATCGACCCCCGAACGATACCGCCCGATGAGACGGGAGCCGCGCGGGATCAGAAGGCGGGAGCCATCGAAGCTGTAGACATCTTCAGAGACGACGGCCCTGGTCTGGCCGGGCAGGGAACTGTCGAGGGCGGTTTCCATGACAGCCTGAATCATGGTGCCTTGCACGATGGTGTTGGAGGGATTGGCGATCACCTCGGCCTGCGTCACGGTGGAGGGCAACGCACCGTTCAGCACGAAATCCGTCACCTCGCCAAAAGTCCGTTCGGTCAAGGCGGTCTCATTCGCGCCCGAGGTGCCGCCAAAGGCGATGGTGGGCGAGGTGATGCGGCGTTCCTGAAACGCCCGTTCCTCCGCCGCGCGGCGTTCGAGTTCCGCCAGCCGCCGTGCCTCTTCCTCGCGACGCAGCCGCTCTTCTTCCCGCGCGCGCAATTCGTCCTCAGTGGGGCCGATAGGTGCCGGAAGGGGCCGGTTGGCCTCAAGCTGCGCAAGTTCGAGGTCCATGCGGAGTTGCTCCAGCTCGCGATCGCGCGCCGTGAGCTCATCGCGAAACTGCTGCTGCGCGGATTCTGACGCCGCTTGCAAGGCGGCGATTTGGGCGGTCAGCGCATCGATGGCTTCGGCGGCAGCGGTATCTTCCTCGACCACTAGTTCAGGTGCGTTGCGCAACTCCTCGATCTGGGCCTGAAGGGCGGCGAGCTGTGCCAGAAGCTCGGCATTGGGTTCTACCGGTTCCGGTGCGACCAGAACCACCTCTGGTTCGGGCGGGGGAAGGGTTTCGATTGCGCCGAACCCGTCGCCTTCGTTCTGGAACACGTCCGGCGTGGCCGTGGGCAGGGCTTCCTCTTCCTCGGGTTGCGACAGGAGAAAGAGCAGTGCACCGCCCGCGCCGATCACGAGGACGACGACCAATGCGAGCAGCGGCGAGCGCCGTGGGGCAGGGGGCGAACTTGCGCCCTTGCCTTGTTCGAGGGCGGCAAGGCGCTTTTCGAGGTCCGCGTTTTCGGTGTCGCTCATGATCCCACCCCCGCTGGCGGTGTGGCTTCGATACAGACTACTTCTTCCCCGATCCGCAGAACCCATTGCCGGTTCACCCCCGAGACCCGGATGACGCCGTCCTCGGTCGCTTGGGTGTTGACCGTCCGCTCGCGGCCATTCGTGTAGCGAAAGATCGCGGGTACCGGCGCATTTCTCGGGAACGCGAAATACGTAAAGGTCCCGTCATCCCAGACGCGGGTCGGGGTATACTCGGTGCGCGCGCTGGCCCCGTAATTGTAGTTCGGCGCCTGGGCCGCGATGGCATGTGTAGGCCGTGCATTGTCTTCGGGGTAGCGGAACTGGACCACGTAAAAGGTCGGGCTGCGGGTCTCCTGAACGTTGAAATAATAGCTGCGACGGTTGGTATAGACGGTCACGTTGGTATGGACACCGCGCGCGACGGGCTTGATTGCAAAGGCCTGCCCGCCCGGCACACCGTCGATCTCGAAGCCTTCCGTGTCGCCCGCAATGATCGAGCGGATGCTTTCGCCCTCGCCGAACTCGATGGTGGTCACATGGGTCAGCGACACGCTGAGGCGATAGACCTGACCTTCCTGGTAGGTGGCCAAGCGCACGCGGCTGTCATTGGGGCCACCGCGCGGAATGGCTTCCGCGAATGCAAGAACTGGCAGCAGGGAAAAAAGGCCAGTAACAAAGAACTTACTGATCAAACTAGTTCTCCAATCTGTCGGAGCGGATGGAATATTCGAGGACCGTGAAGCCAAAAGGATTGGTCCAGACCTCATCGATGGAGCGGCGGGTCTCGGGGCGAAACTCGAAGAGAAGCGTGGCGGTGAAAAGCCCGGTTTGAACGCCATTGATGGAGGTCAAGCGCTTGCGCAGGCGGACCGTGGCGCGGTTTGTGCCGATCCGGTTGATGCTGAGGATTTCCACATCCAGCCGGGCATTTGGGCCATAGACCGTTGGCGGGTAATTCTCGTTGGCGCTGTTCCAGATCTGGCGCAACCCGCTCTCGGCCGCCCCGTCCGAGCGACGCAGAACACTGCGGATGCGCAGATCATTGTCGAGCTGGTTATAGACCTCTCGGTCGGTCACATAGCGGAAGACCTCCGCCTCAATGACCGCTTGGTTGGCTGTGACCGACGTCGCTCCCACCGAGGCCTCGGGCAGGGCAAAGCCGGTGGCCGGATCATAGGGCACGACCACGGGAGGCGGATCGACATCGAGGATCGCGACAGCCGCCGCACTCAGGCATCCGAGAATGCCGAAGATGAGCCCGATGAGCCCTAGGCTCAGGACCCATTGATTTCCGGCGATCAGCGTGATTCACCGTTCGAAAAACGAGCGGTGACATGTCTGATCTCTTCTGGCTTAGCGACGCGCAGATGGCGCGGCTTGCGCCTTTCTTTCCCAAGTCTCACGGCAAGCCCCGCGTCGATGATCGGCGCGTGTTGAGCGGAATTATCTTCATCAACCGCAATGGCTTACGTTGGCGGGATGCGCCCGCCGCATACGGTCCGCACAAGACCTTGTACAACCGCTGGAAGCGGTGGAGTGACAAAGGTGTTTTCGCGAGGATGATGGCTGG
>NZ_JBNAFN010000032.1:0-27156 GCF_049800695.1 Fluviibacterium sp. S390
AACGAAAGACCATCGAAACGCGACGGTTGCTTCACCGCAAATCCGCCGCATAATCAACCCAGACAGATGAGCCTGACCCTCTCTTAGATCACGCAGCCATCTGTCCCAAAATCCCTGACGACGGACATCCCGGTAAGCCAACACAGAACGCTTTCATTGAAAGTTTCAACGGCAGCTTCCGGGACGAATGCCTGAACGAAACGCTGTTCTCGTCGTTAGCAGACGCCCGATTAGAGATCACCAAGTGGAAGGAGGACTACAATCAAAACCGGCCCCATTCATCACTGGGAAATCTCACGCCCAACGAATTTGTGGCCAAAATCACGTTGCAAAAACTGGCCGCATGAAGCCACAAATCAATACGCGGATTCTCCTAAAATCTGGAGGAGAGTTGGGTCTCAGGTCAGGACCCTTCGGGCCGGTTTTCCGATCCTGGACCCTCTGCCGCTACTGTGCAGAAAAGCCGCTGAAGGTGTGTTGAATCACAAGTCAGAACTATTCGAACAGTGTTCTGCTAATTCTCTCACCTTCTGTCATCTGGCTATGAAGATACTCGTTCCAGTAAGGCGTCCAACACACAAGAGCCTTCCCAGATCCTTCATACAATCTCAATCGCTCTTGACCGGATATGAAGTTTCGGGGAAAGCGCGCCGATCGCACCGACCTGAATCGCAATCCAGACGTTCTGCCCAAGACCAGGCGTCCCTGGACTTTGAGTTCCCCATCCTTCACGCAGACTTCTTCCACCGGCCCTGGCGCATTGATCGCGACTTTTCCTTTTCCGCTGACGGTTGTCTTCCACGCAAAGAAGCCATCTCCAGCCCAGAAGCTTGAGAAGAACGGGTCTCGGTGCAATCCCAAATCGACATTGGCCTCACTGGCCCAGTACTCTCCCGGTTCCAAAATCCACTTCTCGTCCCCTTGCAACTCAAACACATGGAAGCCGGCGAGAGAAGGTTGCAGCAGGACAGAGCCTGTCCCAGTGTAATAGGGCCGGACGCGCGACTCATGTGCAAAAAGGCTTCGAAGGATGTCCCGTAGTGCTGGCAGCCTTGGCGTGAATGTTATCGAGCCTGAGTAGTTGGACAATGCGCCACGCGCTGCGCGTATGGTCTCGTTCTGCAGATCGACCCGGATCTGACGCATTCCTTCAATATTGCGAACGTGAAAATCTGCCATGTCAGAAGCGCTCCCCATCCGGTTCATCCCAGATCATCGCCCTGGTCCACAAGGTTTCAAATGGCTGTGGCGGCAGCGCTGCTTCGCCTCGAAGTGGCCGATCAAGTGTTGTGATTACGAACAGGATAATCCCAAGAAACAATGCCGTGATGCTGCCAAGCAAGACATGTTGAAGAACGCGAATCCGCAAGATCGTCATGAACAATATGCTCACACCAGCACCGACAAGCACCGCTTGCCACAACACCGGCGGTATCGCCGTTCTAACGCCAGAGAGCCGACGTTGCCTTGCATCTGTAAAATCCTGAAACGACGAAATGACTTCCGCGTGAACAATCGTCTCTCCGTCCGTCTGCGGCTCGAACAAGGCCAACTTGTGTCGGACAGCTTCGACGCGGCCGTATCCTCCATTTAGAATTCGACCCTCCTTATGCGCCAACCATTCCTTGTGGATGGTGAACAGCGTGTAGTCGCGGATGTGCCATTTCACATCGCTCCGGAAAGGCTCCGGGTAGACATCCAACTGGGCGTAAAGAGAACCAAGCGACGTCGCCTCGTTCAGGATGCTTTCCTTGACCCGTTCGGAATTTTGAAAGGCCGCGACTGTCAAAAGGCCAAGCAACAAACCGTAAAACAGGCTGAAACCGGATGTCACATAGTTGATCGACGGATTGAAGTCCGGCCCCGTACCAAGTAAAAGTCGGAGCAATGGCTTTATGATGAACAAGCCAACTGCGACCGCCAGAAGTGAACCGACCACGAACCATATGGCAAGGGAGCGTGTCGGGATGTCGTATACAAACTCAGGCATGGTGGAATGGGTCTTCCATGTCAAAGGCAGCTTGATCGGGATCAGCACAATGAGACGCTATCTCCGTAGCACACTAGTCGCACTTCTTGTCTTTTGCCACCATGTCGCTGTCGCCGAACCGGTCAAACTGTTCAGCATCGGCTCCGGTGATATTTCAGGAAACTACTACCCGGTCGCTCAGGCCATCTGCAAAGCCTTCAACCGGGCGGACGATTCCCGCCGGCGGTGCAGTCCAGAACCGTCCCCTGGATCGATCTACAACTTGACTGCTCTCCAGGAAGGCGCCCTGGAGTTTGCAATCGTTCAGTCGGACTGGCTGAACGCTGCCTTTTTGGGAACCGCGCCATTCTCCCATGGACCTGCAATGACGGACCTGCGCGTCATCGCAGCGCTCTATTCAGAAACAATTACCGTTCTCGTTGCACCCGGCTCGGATATTTTCAGCGCGTTGGATATGTTGGGGAAGAAAGTGGATATCGGGCGTCCAGCCTCCGGTCGCAATGCCACGGTCAACCACTTGCTCGAATCGCTGGACTTCTCGCTTGGTGATTTCGGGTCGGTTCGGGAATTGCTCCCGGCCAACGCGATCGAAGAACTTTGCAAAGGCACAATTGATGCGGCCATCCTGGTTGTCGGTCACCCCAGTGCACTTGTTGCGGAGGCCGTGGAGCGGTGCGGCGTGAGATTTATTGAATTTGACGGCCCGCGTATACGAGAACTACTCGGTCGTAGCGACACTTACCGAAAGTCCTTTATTGATCTCGGTATGTACGGACTACCTGGAGAAGAAATACCAAGTTTGTCTGTCGTCGCCTCTCTGGTCACGCGAACAACCGTCGATGAGAAGCTCGTCGCCGATCTCTATGCGGCCATCCAACAAGCTGCACCCATGCTGGCCGAGGAGATACCAGTCTTGAGTGAACTGCAGAGTTTCCTCGTCTCGTCGACGCCCTTGGGCGTCCCTGCCCACGATGTTGTCGAAAGGGCGCCCTAGCAGGGTCTTCTCTTCTGGCCTGAACCGCGCCGGGTTTATCGGAGAGTAAAACACTCAATGGATGGTCCCTAGTGGAACGAGAGGGACTGTTGCATTGGTCCTTTCAAACTGAAGTCGGCTTTGTTAGACCTTTTGGATCAAGCGGCGGTTTTGAACAAGCTGTCGATGAACGCGATTTCGCCCCTGACGCCCGGTTGTTTGTAAAAGATGTGTCCACGTTTGATGGTCCCAATGGTTTCTATCCCGCTCAGGGTCGCCTTATCCGTTCGTAGGGAACGAAAGCTCTGGCGGTAACCTAGCAACCGTTTCATGGCGGCGTGATCTCTTTCGATCAGGTTGTATCGCCATTTCCGATCGATGTGCCGGAAGCTGTCAACATGTGGATCATGTCGGTGATTGATCTCACGGATGACGCGCCGATAGGCCTGCGCCTTGTCCGTGCAGATCGTGACGGGGCGATGCAGGCGCACACACTTTATTGCCTTGTTCAGAAAGGCCTTGGCCGCCTTCGCATCCTGTCGAGCGGTCAGGCGGAAATCGACCATCTGAGCGTTTGCCTCGATGGCACGCCACAGGTAGCGCCACTTCCCGCCAACCCGGATGTAGGTCTCATCGACATGCCAGTCGATGCTGGCGCGACGCAGTTGCTTTTCTGTTCGCCTGATCAACTCCGGGCCGAACTTCTGAACCCAGCGATACACGGTCGATCGATCAATGGTGATGCCGCGCCCTGTGAGCAGATCCACGACGTCCTGATAGGACAGCGGGAAACGCAAATACCAACGCACCGCGCAAAGGATGATCTCTCGTGGAAAACGGTGATGCTTGAAGGGTGACATACGCGGCATGATTGATCTCAAAAGCACGGTCGTGGTCAAATGGCTCGGTTAATGCAACAGTCCCCGAATGGATACTTGGGGGGACCCTTGCAGCCCAAAAACCGGAGCTCATCCCGACGGGCTTCGTTGTATATCCGTGGCGCGCGAGACGCGGGATTGCAGAAGAATGACGACGAACAGGAACAACCCGCGCACGACCATTTGCCAGTAGGCCGAGATGCTGATCACGCCGCGCCCGTTTTCGAAGTTCAGAATGTTGAACACCAGCCCCAGCAACAATGCGCCCGCAACGGTGGCCGGAACAGACCCCAGCCCGCCCGTGAGCAGCGTGCCGCCGACAACGACCGAGGCGATGGCGGACAACTCCCAGCCGACGCCTTCCAGCGGTTGGCCGGCACCAAAGCCCGAGGCCAGGATCACCCCCGCAAGCCCCGCGCAGCCTCCCGACAGGATATAGACGAAAGCCTTTGCGCGGTTGACCGGCAGGCCCATCATCCGGGTTGCGTCCTCGCCGCCGCCGATGGCTTCGACGGTGCGTCCGAGGGACGTCTTTTCCAGCACGATCCAGAGAACCCCGGCGAGGATCGCCACGGCGATGATCGACCATGGCAGGATGCCGCCCACCGATCCCATGCCGAATTTGGTGAAGTTGGACCCCCAGTCGACCGAGATCGTCTGCCGCCCCGAGATCACAAGGGCGCCGCCCTTTGCGCCCAGCATTGTGGCAAGGGTGGCGATGAATGGCGGGATGCGCATCGCGATGACGAAGAAGGCATTGAGCCCGCCGATGGCCATTCCCGCCAGGATGCCGCCGGGAAGCGCCACCTGGATGCCATAGGGCGAAAGATAGGCCACGCAAACCGAGGTGAACGCCACCACCGATCCCAGCGACAGGTCGATCCCGCCGGTCATGATGACGAAGCACATGCCAAGCGCGATGGCGATGAACATCGAGTTGTAGTTGAGGAACGAACTGATGTTGTAGGCGCCGCCGAAATTGTCGTAGCGCAGCAATCCGAAGGCAATGACGACGACAAGCGCAATCCACACGCCCATGCTCTGGCCATTGCCCTGAATATACCGGCGCAGGTCGAAGGTGGTCTGGTCAAGCATGTCCGGTCACTCCTTGCGGCCTTGTTGCACATAAACAGCCAGGACGATGATGCCGGCCTTGGCGATCAGCGCGACCTCGTCGGCCACACCGTTGGCCAGCAGGGTGTATTTCACCAACTGGATGATCATCGCACCGAGGATGGCCCCGAAGATCGGCGCCTTGCCCCCCATCAGAAGCGTGCCGCCCACCACCGCCGCGGCGATGGCGTCAAGCTCCATCAGCACGCCGATCCGGGCGGCGTCCGAGGCGGAATTGATGGCGACGACGATCAGCCCGGCCAGGCCCGACAGCCCCGCCGAGATGACGTAGACGCCGATCTTGACCCGCCGCACCGGCGTGCCGGTCAGGCGTGCCGCCTTTTCGTTGCCGCCCACGGCCAGGATACGGCGGCCATACATGGTGCGGTTGACCATCCACCAGGCGACGAGGGCGATGGCCACGACCAGCCAGCCCTGAAACGGCAACCCAAGGATCTTGCCGGTCCCGAGATAGGAAAATCCGGGATGGGTGAAGGTCTGAAGGTTCCCATTGGTCAGCACCTGCGCGATGCCGCGGCCCGAGATGAAGAAGATCAGCGTGGCAATGATCGGCTGCACGCCGAGATAGGCCACAAGAACGCCGTTGAACAGGCCACACATCAGCGCCACGAGGATCGGCACCACGATGGCGGCCGTCAGCCCCAGCGTCGGATTGGCCTGCGCGAAATCACTGAGGAAAATCAATGGTGCCAGCGCGCCGGCGACAGCCATCACCGCCCCGACCGACAGGTCGATCCCGGCAGTGGCGATCACCAGCGTCATCCCGACGGCAACGATGGCAATGGTGGCCACCTGCGAGATGTTCACGAACAGGGTTTGCATTTGCAGAAAGTTGGGCGTGATCGCGACATTGATCAAAAGAAGCACCACCAGCGCGACAAGGCCGCCGTTTCTGGACAGGAATTTCAGGTCGGTCCCCGAAAAAGCGGCCCGCGCGCGCTGCGCCGGTGGGGGTTGGATGCGGTCAGTCATGCGATGGCCCCTGCGTCCGCCCTGTCATGCGACTGGGCAATCGCACCGATCAGGCTTTCTTCCGTGATGCCCGGATTCTGCAATTCGGCAACCGACACGCCGTCCTGCAAGACGACAATCCTGTTGGCGCCTTCCACCAGCTCTTCGAATTCCGAAGAAATCAGCAGCACCCCGACGCCTTTCTCGACATACTTCTGGATGATCGACTGGATTTCGAATTTCGCCCCCACATCGACGCCACGGGTCGGCTCATCAAGGATCAGCAGGTCAGGTTCCAGCGCCAGCCAGCGCGCCAGCAGCACTTTTTGCTGGTTGCCGCCCGAAAGCTCGCGGATCGACTGTTCGATGTTGGCCAGCTTGATTCCCAGCGCCTTGACGAAATGATTGACGATCTCTTCTTCGCGGGCCCGGTCGATCGCGCCATTGCGCAGCAACCTGGGCAACAGGGCCAGGGTCATGTTCTCGCGCACCGACATCTCGGGTACGATCCCCTCTGCCTTGCGGTCTTCGGTCAGAAAGCCGATGCCGCTGCGGATCGCCTCTGCCGGGTCGCGGAACCCGGCCGGGTTCGCGTGGGTGGCCACGACGCCCCCATGCAGACGGTCCATGGCGAAAATGGCCCGCGCGGTTTCTGTCCGGCCCGAGCCGAGCAGCCCGCCCAGACCCACGATTTCGCCCTTGTGCACCGAAACCGAAACGTCGCGCAGGTTGCGGCCGGTGTTCAGGTTCGAGGCCTCCAGCAACACGTCACCGCGCGCATGGGTTCCGCCCGCGAGATCGGTCATCCCGGCGGCGGCAATCTCTTCGGGGTCACGGCCTAGCATGTCGGCGATCAATCCAAGCTTGGTCGTTTCGGCGATCTTGCGCACGGCCACGCGCTGACCGTCGCGCATGATCGTGGCGCGGTCGCAGATGTGGAACAGCTCGTCCAGGAAATGGCTGACATAGATGACGGACACGCCCCGCGCTTTCAGCCCGCGGACGACGCCGAACAGGGTTTTGACCTCGCTGTCGTCAAGCGACGAGGTCGGTTCGTCCATGATGACCAGCCGCGAGTTCAGCGAGACCGCCCGTGCAATCGCGGTAAGTTGCTGAACGGTAGTGGAATAGCTTCCAAGCGGCCGGGTCACGTCGATGTCGATGCCGAACTCGGCAAGGATCTCGCGGGTCCGCCTGTGCGCGGCCTTCCAGTCGATCAGGCCAAGCCGGGTGCGCGGTTCATAGCCGATGATGACATTCTCGGTCACCGAGCGAAGCGGCACCAGGCTCAGTTCCTGGTAGATCGTGGCAATGCCGTTGTCCTGCGCCTCGCGTGGCGAGCCTGCATTCCAAGGCTTGCCTTCGAAGTCCATCTTTCCTGAATCCCTGCGATAGACGCCGGTCAGGATCTTGATCATCGTGGATTTTCCGGCACCGTTCTGGCCGATGACGGCGTGAACTTCGCCGGGGGCAATCTCAAGGTCTGCGGAGGTGAGTGCTGCGACGCCCGCAAATGACTTGTTGATGCCCTGCATTTTCAGGAGCGGTTGCATCAGGGGCCTTTCGCCAAAATGCGTGGGGGCCACCCAAAGGCAGCCCCCGGCAAGTCAGGTTCAATAGGCTTCGTCGATATGATCGGCGGCATTCTCGGCGGTGAAGATGCGGTCTTCAACCTTCACCCATGCCGGGATCTCTTCGCCTGCAGCGTATTTCTGCATCACTTCACAGGCCAGCGGACCGAAGAACGGCGAGGATTCCACCGTCACGCCCATCTTGCCGTCGATGATCGCCTGAAGCGCGTCGCGGGTGCCGTCGATGGACACGACAAGAACGTCCTCACCCGGCTTTCGGCCAGCCAGTTCCAGGGCCTGGATCGCGCCGATGGCCATTTCGTCGTTGTGGGCATAGACGATGTTCACATCCGGATGTGCCTGAAGCAGCGTTTCCATGACCTGGCGGCCCATGTCGCGGGCGAAGTCGCCGGTCTGGCTGGCGACGATCTCGAACCGGTCATCCTTGACGATGTTGTCGTCGAATCCGGACTTGCGGTCCCGTGCGGGCGAGGAGCCGGTGGTGCCTTCAAGCTCTACGATGATGCCCTTGTCGCCGTCGAAATTCTCGGTCACCCATTCCGCCACACGCCGGCCCTGGTCGATGAAATCCGATCCAAGAAACGAGACGTACTGATTGCCGGCCTGCGCCACGTTCTGGTCAACCGAACGGTCAACAAGGAAGGTGGGAATGCCCGCGGCCTGGGCCTTCATCACGGCAGGAATGAGCGGCTTTTCCTCGCGCGGGGGCAGGAACAGCACATCGATGCCCTGCGCAATCATCGAGTCCACGTCGGCAACCTGCTTGGCGGCAGAGCCTGTGGCATCGGTTGCGATAAGATCCCAGCCGCAGGTTTCGGCGGTTTCCTCAAAAGACTTGGTCTGGGCAATGCGCCAGGGATTGTTGGATTCGGTCTGGGCAAATCCGACCTTGTAGCGGTCTTTCTGCTCAAGGGGCGGCGGCTCGGCGATGGCAGACATACTTGTCAGTCCAAGACCCAAGGCAATCGCCGTCCCCATCAGGATTCTGCGTTTCATGTGTATTCCTCCCATTTGATTGTGGCTTCGGCCCTCCCTTGCCGCGGACGGTTCCGTTCCCGGCACCCTGCCGGTCAAAGCCTGACGCCACTCAAGACTAATAATTCCAGCCAGTCAATAAATAATTATTAGTTATATTGTTGACCTTCTCCGTCCGGCGGGCAACTATCGGCCATTATGACGAACAAATCCCTCTCTGGATCGGACGGTCAAAGAAAGGCCCTTGGCAAGGGGCCTGCCAAGGGCCGTGTGACCATGCAGGACATCGCGCGCGTTGCAGAGTGTTCGCAATCGACCGTGTCCTTCGTCCTGAACGCGAATACCTCAGTGAAAATCTCGGACATGACGCGGAAACGGGTTCTGGAGATTGCCAGGGATCTGGGCTATCGGCCGTCCATGTTGCAGGGACTTCAGGATCGTTCTGGGGGCAAGGATGCGATTGCATTCGTGATCGACAAGATGACGACAAGTCCGGAAGGGGTGGTGATGCTTGACGGGGTGCGCCAGGTCGCACGCGCGCTGGATGCCCTGGTGTTGACGGCCGAGACAGATGGCAACGCGGCGCTTGAAGAGCGGACGTTGACCATGTTCCGCGATCTGGGGGTGCAGGCCATCATCTACGCCTGCATTTTCACACGCGAAATCAAGATCCCCGATGGCATTCGCGATGCCCGGATGCCGGTGATCCTGGTCAACTGCTATACTGCGGACGGGGAGTTCCCGGCGGTCGTTCCAGGAGAGATCGCCGGCGGCCATCGCGCGACCAATGCCCTGCTGGCGGCAGGGCACCGGCGCATAGCAACGATCACCGGGGAAAGCTTCATGGAGGCCGCGCAGGACCGTCTTCAAGGTTACCGCAATGCCCTGGCAACCGCGGATATTCCCTTTTCGCCGGAGTTGGTCGTTGCCGGCGACTGGTCTCCCAGCGCCGGCTACCGCGGCACGCAGGAACTGATGGAACTGGACGTGCCGCCAACGGCGATCTTCTGCCAGAACGACCGGATGGCCGTGGGGTGCTACGAAGCGCTCAAGGAAATGGGTCTGCGCATTCCCGAAGATATCTCGGTTGTCGGCTTCGACGACGAAGAGATAACGCGCCACATGTCGCCGCCGCTGACCTCGTTGATTCTGCCAAGCCGGGCCATGGGCCGGTGGGCAGTCGAGCAGATTATCCGCGAGGGCGGGGAGACCGACGAACGCCAGGGCGCATTGGTCAAGCTGGAGTGTACCCTTGTTTCAAGGGAGTCCGTCACCCGACCGGCGCGTGGGTGATGATTGTCGGGGCAGCCACGCCGCATGGCAAAGGTATGGATCAGGCGTGTCGGCAATACGGATTGCCAAAACCGCACGGCACAAGGGGGCATATTCCGCAGGATGCGGGGTGGGAGTGCCTTTGCCGATAGCATTGGACGGCCGCTTGCTAATTCGAGAGCGGGCTGACAGGCATGACTGACAGCGCAGGTATCAGGACGCATCCGCGCCCCTTTTTGGCAACGCGGCGCCCTCTGTTCGGTCAGTTCAACCCCCACGCTGTCTGCTTGGTTCGGACGCTTCCGTTCAACTCAAGGATCCGGACGGAATATCCTAACCCTCACTGTTACCCGTCACTGTCCGACGCTTGGGAAAAGAGCGATGAATGGCTTTGATGCGACAACGAAGAGAGACCGCACAGCACCATCGGGACAAACCTCGGGCAATGCTGGCAAATTCACATGACGATACCACCTCGCCATGATCGGAAAGAGCGGGTAACTCTAGCCCAGGGTGGTAAAAGGTTGGGTATCAGACCACGACTACTCACCTGCGATGGGCGGCCAATTCGGCCGCCGTCGCTTGGGTCTCGTCCGTGACGGGCTGAAGACCGGCGAGGACGTCGGTAACCTTTTCCGCAGTGCTGGTGGCCGAAAAGATCGCCTTGTTGTCACCCTTCATGATGCGAAGCCCATGATCGATATAGGTGGCAAGAACGTGGCGCGGCTCCGAGGCAGACCCAAGATCGCCTCAGAAATAGGCAGCGCCGATCTCAGCAGGCAACTCTTCCGTCGCATAGACATCATCACCGACGCGCTTACCGAATTCCCGCGCCATGCGGCTCTCGGCGCCTGTCCAGTGGGTCAGCTCGTGCGGGAGAACCGAGTACCAGCCCTCGGTGGCTGTGCATGTGTCGGTGCCTCAGAAGCCGAGGCAGTAGGCCATGGAGATCGCTTCTTCGACATGGCGATAGAAGGCGCTGTCACGGCCCTCTCGATTTTCCGCTCCGATTGCCCTGATGAAGGCATCAGGCGCCGCGATCGGGTCGATAGGTCGGCTGACTGGTCGATCTCTTCCCGCTCGTAGCCGACCTTCGAAAGTCAGCAGTGCGGCTCCTCGGATTTGAACAAACGGCCCCCAGGCTTCGAGGCGGAGTGGCCTGGCAGCATGACCATCGTCTAAGTGGCCCGTGTATTCCCGCCGCAGACACGCTTCGCCCCCATGCAAGGACGCTTTTCGCATGCCAAGCACAGTTTCCGTGCGTTGAAACGACCTGGCGGTTCGGCTGAGCGCCGCGGAGCGACGAAACGGCGCGAGTCAGGACATTTGGAGGTGAACTTGCGGGTAATGGAAGTGCGGGGCCGAATTCCGTTGTTTCATTGAGGTCAAGAACCGTTCCGGGCCTTCGTGTTAGAGCAAATGCACCCATGTTGCAGAACTGAACGCGGGTTTTCACGGTCTCAGAGGACGGTCAGAGACAACGGACTCCAACCTTTCCCCCGTATCCAGCCCCTCAAAGCGTTGCTGCCTGGTTGAATCACGCCGTCCGGATCGCGGGTTAAATGGGTCTTGCGCGCATTCAGGACCCGGCCTGCCCCGGCCTCGAGCGCCTGAACTGGCCGGACCCATGTGGGGGCCCTCTGCGCCAAGCGACTGCGTCATCCTACCAGCACTCGAAAGGATCCAGACGGACCAGTCTGCGGACCGGGTAGGCGCGCCTCCCCGACAGGTCGGCCGGCACGGGCCGGGGTTCGCAACGGCGGGGGCGCCCCTGTGGAAGTTACGGAGAGACATTTCCCCCTCGCCCACAGGCGCGCATGGTTGCAGACTGCAATGCCATGGGAAGATTTTTTCTCGCCAATTTGGTCCATTGGACAGCATTATGGTTGGAAAGACCGATAAACGCGCATTACCCCCGCAACTTCCGCCCCCGCCCTGTCACCCCCGATAAGGCGCACTTATCAGAGGCATAGGATTTGGGCCAAAATCCAAGGCCCTACTGCCCTGCCCTGCCCCATTTGACTGGCGATTGGCCTCATTCGGCCCCTGTGATCTCTGTCAGGGACGGTTCTGCACCACCAGATCGCGCGCAGGAACCTCAAGGTCGAGCCCGAGGGCCGCCGCCAGCGCGGCAGCCTGTGCCGAAAAGGCATCGCCAAGCCGCTTGTGACCGGGACCGCGCATCTTCGGGATCCGGTCAACAACGGCCCGGGTCAGCGCGGCCAGCCTGTGCCGCATGGGGGCGGTCAGGCTGCGATATCCCAGATCCTGCGCGAACCGCACCAGATCCCGGTCCGTGATCTCATCGGCCATCTGCGCCGCCCCGATGTCGAAGGACAACTGATGCGTGACCTGATCGTCGATCAACGTCGGAACGATATCGTAAAATGGCGCAAGCTGCGGCCGGCCCGTCGGATCGGGCGCGTAGAGCAGGGCGTGGTTCTTGGCATGGTTGTCCGTGTTGCCCAGCAACAGGTTGATCATCGTACCTTCCAGAAAGGCCGAGCGCGCCTGCGCCGGGGCGCTGCATTGCGCCAGAATCCGCCCCGCCGCCTGTGCCGAGAATTGGCGCGGGCCGCTGCCATTGCGTTGATACTTCAGGTACGGCCCCAGCCCCAAGGCCTGGCAGGAATCTTCCTGATGGATGCGATGCACCTCCGCCCCCCGCACCGACCGGTCGAAACGGGCGATCAGCAAACCGCGCAGGTCGCCCTGCCCGACCACCTGCGTTTCAGCCACCGGATGCGCCAGCAAGCTGGCCGCGATCGTCATCAGCGCGTGTTCCTGTTCGACCAGCCGCAGGTCGCGCGCCCGCGGAACCTTCAGGATATGCGTTGTCGGCGCGCCGCTGCCCGGGCGCGGCAGCGCAAACCGCCCATCCAGCAGAACCGTCACCGCCACCTTGCCCTGCACCCCGGCCAGGGGCGACGGGTCCTCCGACATCTCGGGCAGACGACGGTGGTCCCGCAAGGCGCGCAGGATCGCCTCCAGATCCTCCGACGACAGCACCGTATAGTCCCTGTCCAGATGACCGGGGCGCTTGCCTGGCCCCTCCCCCTCCGGCACCACCGAGATCGCACCGGGACAATCCCGGCCAAGATGCGCCAGCAGCCCCACGATATCTGTCTGCGCGATCCCATGTTTCTGCATGACCTGATCCCGCATGGCGTTTTCGAACAGCAGGTTGTCGAAGAAGCCCCGCGTCGGAACATCGCCGAAGGGCGCATCCTGAACCGGCAGCGACAGGGACAGCGGATGGGGCAAATCCTTTCGCACGTACCGGAAGGACACCGCACCATCGTCGGCGCGGTGCAGGGTGCCGACCGGGGTGGCCTGCCCTTCTAGAAAGACGTCCAGCCGTTGCATCTCAGCCCTCGGCCGTCAGGTCGAGCCCGAGGTCGCGGCACAGGGTAAACACCACCCCGATCTGCGCGGTTTCCTTGCCCCGCTCGGCCGCGATGATGGTCGGAACCGAGATCCCCGATTGCACCGCAAGGGTCTCTTGCGTCAGGCCCAACGCCTTGCGGCGCTTGCGAAGGGCAACGCCAAGATCGGCGGGGGTCTTGATGGTGTGACGGGGGCGCGGCATGGAAACCTCAAGGCTCGTTTAGGTTCTGGCAGTATTAGGGGGAGCGGCCCAAAAACTCAACGTTCTTATAGATTTCATCGATTCAGAGTGGAACAGACCCTGAAATCTAAACGAGCTTTGATATTTTTGTGGCGGAATTCGCAGAAATCCTTGCGCGCTTCAACCACGGGCGGTCCGCGCTCCCAAAAACCGAAGGGGCGCGCCTGGCGGCACGCCCCCCCCCCCCCCGTCTCGCGTGATGGCCCGGTCTAGTCGTCCAGCATCGCCAGCAGTTGCTGCACGGCGGCTTCCAGCTTTCTGCGATCCATCGTCGTGAAATCGGCATCCAGTTTCAGCTCCAGCCGTCCCATGGACGCCGTGCATTTCGCCGCCCCCCTCGGGCTTTGCACCTGGAAGGTCGTGCGCGCCTTGCGGGGCGATTTCCCGGCCCGTGGCGCGCTGTTCCCCGCGGGGAACGCGTCCTGTGCGGGGTCGCTGCCCGTCTCTCCCTGCCCCACATAGGCCTTCAGGATCTCCAGTTCCCCGGCCGCATCCCGTGCGCCGCCGGTCACCAGGGTCCGTTGCAGATCGGCCAATGTTTCCGGCTCGGCCTCGATGCGTTTGCGCACCGCCAGACCAAGCGCACGCGGGATCGCCTGCGGGTGTTGCAGATGCCGTTCCAGCACCGTCAGCAGCTTGGCAAAGGCGCGGATATAGCTGCGCTTCTGCTTGCCGACGGAGCCATAGAGCGCATCGACGGCCTCGTCGGTCGTCTCCGCCGTGGTCGCGTCGCTTTCGGCATAGCTGCGCGCCAGGGCCGCCATCTCGGCAAAGGAGATATCGGTGCGCACGAGGTTTTCGTCGACCATCCGGCGATACAGCCCTTCCAGCGACTCACCCTGCCCCAGTACGACCGCTGGAATGCTGGCATAGCCGCCATCGGGGTTCTCGGCATCCAGGGCCCGGAACGCGGTCAGGCGCCGCAACCCCTGCACCAGTTCAAAGCCATCGCCGGCGGCTTCGACCTGGATCGGGTTGGACAGGCCGATTTGCGCGATCGAGGCTTTCAGATCCTCAAGATCCTCGGCGCCCACGCTCTTGCGATCCCGGACCAGTTTGGTGGTCCGGATCTCGCCCAGCGGCACCCGTTGCAGGACAAGACCCTGGTTCCGCAGCGACACATATTCATGCGCCAGGGCATCGTTTTCGGCCCGGATTGCCTGTTCGGTCTCGGCCCGGTCACGCAGGGAATCCGCGTTTTCGCGCACGGCGCTGGCCATCGGTCCCCGGCGCGGCTCTAGCGAGGAGATGCGCGGACCGCCGGGGCGCGGTTTCTCCTGTTCCTCGGGCATGTCGATGTCAAAGACGCGACGTCTCTTCTTGGTCATTCACTCTCCTCCATCTTTTCCCAGGCTTCGGTCAGGTTCTTGCGAAACTCGGTATAGGCCCGGTCAAAGGTGGCGCGGGCGCGCCGCCATGTTTCACGGGTCATGTCGCGATAGTCGATCTCGTAGACAGAACTCAGGAATCGGCCTGACTGTTCGACGGCGCGGGTCAGCTCGATCGGATGCTCGGTCACACGGTCGCCGAAGACCTTGCCGAAGGCTTCGTACATGGCGCGGTGCAATTCGTTGCCCGGCTCGAACCGGGTCAGAAGGAACCGCAGGTCAAGGAAGGCTTTCGGGCCGGTGGCGTTCCCCGCGGGGAACGCGGCATCCTTGAACCCGGCATCCAGATCCTCCAGCGCCTCGCTGAGCTGGCCGATGAAACTGGTGGTGCTGTCGTATTCCCAATAGCCGGGGCCGGACGGGATATAGAGCACATCCGCCGCGAAGACAGCGTTCATCGATTGATAGCCGATGGCCGGCGGGCAATCGAAGATGATGATGTCATAGCTGTCGGCCGGGATCGCCGAAAGATAGCGGTCGACGGCGGCAAAGAACGACCAGTCCGGGTTCAGGTGCCGGTACTGGGCCGAGGCGAATTCGACAAAGGCAGCGTTGGCGCACGACGGGATCAGGTCGATGGTCGGCCAGGACGTCGGCTGGATAAAGTCCGAAATGCGCAGATCTTCCAGACCCATGTCGCGCACCGAAGCGGGCAGGCGGCGTTCCACCACCTTGGTGCCCGACGCCGCGCCCGAGCTGGCACTGTTCATGCGGTCGGTCTCGCGGATCAGGTCGCGCGCCATGATGCCCCAGACCGTGTAATCCTCGGACACGTCGCTGAGCCCCATGGAATGGCTGAGCGTCGCCTGCGGGTCGAAGTCCACGCACAACACCCGGTAGCCGTCCAGCGCCGCCGCGTGAGCGAAATGCAGGGCCACCGTCGACTTGCCTGCACCGCCCTTGAAGTTGGCAATGGCGGCGCGGATCGCGCGCTTGCCGGGCGGGCGCGGGGGCATCAGGGTCTTGCGGTTCACCTTCATGCGGCGGCGCAATTCGTTGATCTCGGCCAGCGAGAACCAGCGCTGGCGGCCGTCTTCCTCGACCTCGCCGACGGGCAGGGAGGGGTCTGCCGACAACCGGCCGCGAAAGGTGGACTGGTTGATCTTAAAGATCAGCTCGGCCACCTCCCACGAGGAAAAGCGGCGCAGGGTCTTTTCCATTTCCGGGGAGAAGGTCTGCTTCCGGATCCAGCCCTGCATTTTCAGCGAATGTGACTGAAGCTCCTGAAGGTCGCGATAGTTGTACATGCCCACCTCATGAGACGTAAATTCTGCTCTATTCGTGAAATACGCCTATTTGCCTGTTTTGGCAAAACAGAATATTCTCGATCCACGCGAAACCCGTTGTCCGACGGGGGCCTTGTGGCCTTGGCGCTACGGATGCGAATCGCCGAACGCCCTAGAGCGCCGCGCCAGATGTTGAGGCGCGCGTGTTTTGGGGGGACAGGATTTGGCGTAGGGGCGCCATTGGGGGGACAAATCCGGTCAACAGGGGGACACATGGGATGTCCCCCATCACCTGTGAACCCTAAATCTTTGATTGATTAGGCGGGCTGAACGGGGACGCCGGGGCAAACACGTTGACAGAATCGAAAATTGGACGCTAAATCCTGAACCATAAGCAAAAGCGTCCGGACAACCGGAGGCACGGTTCCCAGGAACCACAGGCACGAGCAGGATACGGTCCAATGTTGGCCAAGCAAGCTGTGGGGCAGGGAGCTGCCTCTCGAAAATACGATGTGCTCACGGCATTGGGCACCATGGCCTGCGCCGAGACAAGCTCGGTCCAGCGGACGATCCTCAGATTCATGACCCTGATCACCGCCCGGTACAACTGGATGCGGGACGAGCTGTCGATCGGCCGCGCCGATATCGCCCGGCTGTGGCAGGTGAACGAGCGGACGGTCAAGCGGGAGTTGGCCAAGCTGAAGACCCGGGGCTGGCTGACGGTAAAACGTCCGGCGGCGCGGGGCCGGGTGACGGTCTATGGCATCGACTGGGCCAGTATTCTGGAGGCGTCGCGTCCGACCTGGGCCAACGTGGGGCCAGACCTTGAAGCGCGTTTGGGCGGGGCGGCGGGGTCTGCACCGGAACCTGTGCGGGCCAAGGTGGTCGCATTTCCGACCGTGGACACGGCAGGGCAGGGGGGCTGGGGCCGCGCGGCGGCCATCCTGCAGGGCGAGGATCCGGCCTTTTATGCAAACTGGTGTGCGGGGCTTGAGTCTGCCGGGGTGTCGGACGGGGTTCTGGAACTGATCGCGCCCTCGGCGTTTCACGCGCAGTACCTGCAGACACAGGGTTACGACAAGCTGTTCCACGCGGTGCGCCGGGGTCTGCCCGAGGTTCAGCGCATGGTGGTGGCGGGACAGCGGCCGGGGTAGCCAGATTGCTGGTCTGTATACGACCAATTCGGCGTTGCAGTCCTACCTGATCCTTGCCTATCCCAAGGCAGAACGGGTCACGATGGAAGTGGGGCTCTACCCTATGGCCAATCCCGCCGGGCGGTTGTCGGATGAACAGAAGGAATTTTCTGTCCCATGAGTACATTTGAACGCTACCTTTCGCTTTGGATCGCCCTTGCCATGGTCGCGGGGATCGCGCTTGGCAGTGCCGCCCCCGCGCTGGTCAACGCCGTGGCCGCGGCCGAGGTGGCCAGCGTGAACCTTGTGGTTGCGGTTTTGATCTGGGCGATGGTCTATCCGATGATGGTCGGGGTAGACCCGTCGAGCCTGCGCAATGCGGTCAAGCAACCCAAGGGGCTGGCCATCACGCTGATCGTCAACTGGCTGATCAAGCCTTTCACGATGGCCGCCCTGGGGGTGCTGTTCTTCGAACATGTCTTCGCGGATCTGATTGCGCCGGCGGACGCGCAGCAATACATCGCCGGGCTGATCCTGCTTGGTGCCGCGCCCTGTACCGCCATGGTGTTCGTCTGGTCGCAACTGACCCGAGGCGACGAAAGCTATACCCTGTTGCAGGTGTCGGTGAACGATGTGGTGATGGTGTTCGCCTTCGCGCCCATCGTCGCCTTCCTGCTGGGGGTCACCGATATCCAGGTGCCCTGGGAAACGCTGGTTCTGTCGGTTGTCCTGTTCGTCGTGCTGCCCTTTGCCGCCGGGTTCGTGACCCGCAAGCGGCTGGGCACCGAGGCCCGGATCGCCGCCTTCCAGGCCCGGATCAAGCCGTGGTCGATGATCGGCCTGATTGCCACCGTGGTGATCCTGTTCGGTCTGCAAGGGCAGGTGATCCTGGATCGCCCGCAGGTGATCGCCCTGATCGCGGTGCCGATCCTGCTGCAATCCTACGGGATATTTGCGCTGGCGTACGGGGCCGCCTATGCCCTGCGGGTGCCGCACCGGATCGCCGCCCCCTGCGCCCTGATCGGCACGTCGAATTTCTTTGAACTGGCCGTCGCCGTTGCCATCAGCCTGTTCGGCCTGAACTCTGGCGCGGCGCTGGCGACGGTGGTCGGCGTGCTTGTCGAAGTGCCGGTGATGCTGTCGCTGGTGGCTTTTGCCAATCGGACGCGGGCGGGTTTCGCGGCAGAGCCGGACGCAAGGACCGAGACGCCCTAGGCCAGGGTGCAAATGCGCATGCCGCTCTTTGCGTGGTCAGGGCGAGGCGGCCAAAGCGCGCGCGCCCGGTTTACGATTTTCTGCGTCCGCCTTCTTGCGGCGGGAATTGGGAGTATACTTCCAGTCGTGCCGGGTCTGGCTGCCGAAGTCTTCTGAATGCCGGGGGACAGCTTGCCCGGACGCCGACGATGGCATCCCGATGCGCGGGCAGGCGGCAAGGAAGGATCATACCCATGACGGACACGCAACGACCGACGCGGACCCTGAGAACCCTCGCCGTCGTGGCGATCGGGTTCGGCGTGCTGACCGTGATCTCGGGCACCACGACCTTGCTTGGCGGCATCGACATGGGGGCCGTGGTGTCCTTCGTGCTTTGGTTCAACACCTGCGCGGGGATTGCCTATGTCCTGGCGGGTATCGGCCTGTGGCAGGGGCGCCCATGGGCCCCGCCGCTGGCCGTGGCCATTTTCCTGGCCACCCTGCTGGTCTTCGCCGCCTTCGGGGTACATGTGCTGCGTGGCGGTGCCTTCGAAATGCGAACCGTGCTTGCCATGACGCTTCGCACCGCGGTCTGGGGCGGGATCGCCCTTGCCGCACGGCGCGGAGCGGGCTGAACCGTCGGTGCCAGGTATCAGGCGGTGCCGGTTCCGCCACTGCGGGCCGTCATAGGCACGCGCGTCGTCGTCAACACGTTGCCCAGTGTATCGACCACCAGGCGAACGCGGCGCGTCCCGTCGCGCAGGGTCACGCGAAAGCGGCCCGCGTCGTCGCCTTCGCCACGCTCGACCAGGCAGGTCATGGCCCCGTCCTGCATCATCTGTCGGATCTCTTCCGGCGTGCGGTCGAACAACCGGCCAAGGTCGCCCGGGTCTGCTTCGAACCCGTTTTCGGTCGGTTCCAGTTTCATCGCCAGTCCTCTTGCCTGTCCGGTCATGCTGTGGCCGCCGACACCTGCCCGGGCCGGGACAGCGCGATATCGGCAAGGGTGGAACGGTCAAGGTCGGCAATGAAGGCCGCCTCGGCGCGGCGCAGGCGGCCTTTCAGCCCGCAACGGCCGTCGATGGTGCAAGCTCCCTTGCCCGAGAAGCACTCGACCAGCGCCTGGTCCTGCTCCAGCACGCGGACAACATCGCCCAGCCGGATCTGGTCCGACGGCCGCGCCAGCATCGCGCCGCCCCCGCCGCCCCTGCGCGTGGTGACGATCCCGGCCTGTGCGAGGCGCTGCACGATCTTGGTCAGGTGGTTGCGCGACAGCCCGAATTCCTCGGCGAGCTCGGCGGTGGAAAACCCGCGTTCGGGCGCGCTGGCCAATCGCATCAGCGCGCGCAGGCCATAGTCGGTAAAGGAGGTCAGTCGCATCGGCACTCCAATCGGTATTTACAATACTTATTAAATCACGTAGCCCGGAATACAAGCACGCATTGTGCGACGGCCCCCGGGGCGCGCCCCGCTGCGCAGGGTCATCGTGCAACCCCCGTGCCGTAATTTGCCCTTCGGGGCATCCACATTTCCCGTTGTGCCTTCAAGGAGCCTGCCATGACCGACCAGCCCGCCCCCACCGACACGACTTCCTGGTTGCCGAGCCTGCGGACGGACACGCCCGAAGCCGGGTTCCAGCTTGCCATCACCATGGCGCGCCGTGCCGTGAAGGCGACCCAGCCTGACATGGACACGCTGAAGAAACTGCGTCCCGCCTATGCCGGGGATTCCGACAGCCTGATCCAGGCCTCGGGGGTCGTTGCCAATTACTTCGCGACCGTCGCGGCGGCGAACGACTACTGGAAGTCGTAAGCCGGGGACCGGCTGCCGAAAGTCCGGAGCAGGGAACCATCAGACCGCTGAAGACCGGCCCGGACGGGCCTGGGGCGTCTACTTGGCTTGCAGGGCGGCGACCATCGCCGCGCCGATCCCGGCAATCGCCGCGTTGCGTTCCGACATGTCGGCGTCGTTTTCGGTCAGATAGATCGCCACCAGCACCGGTTGCGCCCCATCGGGCCAGATGACGGCAAGGATCGACCGCGAGCCGAACCCGCCCGCGCCGGTCTTGTCTCCGATGACCCAGCCGTCGGGCAGGCTGGCGCGCAACAGATCGTCGGCCACTTCGTCGGCGATCATCCAGTCGGCAAGCTGCCTTCGGGACGCCTGGGTCAGGGCATCCCCGAACAAAAGTGCCTTCAGGGTGGTCAGCGCAGCCCGCGGTGTCGTGGTGTCGCGCGGGTCGCCCGGCGCCCCCTCGTTCAGGTCGGTTTCCCAGCGATCCAGACGGGTCGTTGCGTCGCCGAGGTCGCGCAATGCGCGGGTGAACCCCTCTGGCCCGCCGATCGTCGCCAGCAGCAGGTTGCCGGCGGTGTTGTCGCTGATGGTGATCGTCGCCTTGCAGAGGTCACCAACCGTCATGCCGGTCTCGACGTGCCGTTCGGTGACCGGCGAGTAGGCCACGAGATCCGCGGCGGCATAGTGGATCCGGCGCTCCAGAGTGTCCTCACCGGCATCGACGCGGCGCAGGATCACGCCGCACAGCAGGCTTTTGAAGGTGCTGGAAAGCGGAAAGCGATCATCCGCGTGATGGGTCCAGATCCACGCACCGGCCAGATCGGTCATGGCGACCCCGATACGCCCCCCGATCCGGGTTTCCACATCCAGAACGCTGAGCCGCAGCGGGTCTTCAGCCGCAGCGCTGTCCGCAGATATCATCCCGGACAGGAGCAACAGGATCGCCCCGGCCCAGCCTTTGGGATTGATCGTCACTGGCGTCATCACGGCCTCGTCTGTTGGGGTTCCTTGACGGTGTATAGACGGCTTTCCGCGCCGCGTGGGGAAAACCAACGTGGCAATCCGGGGGACAAGGCGGCGGGGCGGCGGCCCGCCCCCCGGGGCGCAAATGCCCCCTTGCCAGACCGATGCGCTGGCACGGATAGTTCTTCAGGCATTCTGCGGCGGCCCGGACCCGCATCCTTTCGGGCGGATCCGGGACCAGCCCAGTCGATACCCAGAGGAGATTTTCCACCATGGACAGCCAAGGCGATACGCAATCCCCAAGTGTTTCCCGCGCCACCATCGTCGCGATGGTCGTCGGGCTGGTGGTCCTGGGTCTTGCCTTCGGGACCATTGCCGTGACCGATGTTTCATCGGCGGGCAGCCTATTGTACTGGAACCTGCTGGTCATTCTCGTGGCCGCGGCCTCGCTGGCCAACAGCCGGTATCATGCTGGACTGAAGCTCACGGATTTTCGCACCATCCTGCCGATGCTGCTGCACTGGCTGGCGGTGCTGGTGGTGATTCACCTGCTGTTCCTGCTGGTCAGCACCGGCCGCATGGCCAACGCGGATGTGGGGCTGACCTGCGCCTTCATCCTGACACTGGGCACCGTTCTGGACGGGATCCGGGGCAACTGGCGGATGATCGTGCTGGGGCTGGCGCTGGGTCTGCTGACCATCGGGATGGCGATTGTCGAACAATACGTCTGGGTTCTGCTGATCGTGGCCCTTCTGGCCATCGCCATGCTGCTGATCGGCGCGCGGCTGACAGGGCACCGCAAGGGCGACGCTTGAGGCCGCCTGCCGGGGCTGCCCGGATGCGATGCCCCCGGTCCGCTCGGCCTGACCGGATCTGCCGATGACCCCGTCAAACCGCCCCCCAGAACGCCCCGGCCCGGAACGGCTTGCCATCGACCTGACGATCCGGATCGGGCTGCTGATCCTGTTTATCGGCGTGATCGCCGCGCTGGTGCATCCTTTCGTGACCGTGATGATCTGGGCGGTGATCCTGACGGTCACCCTTTATCCGGTCTACCTGTGGATCCGCGATCGTCTGGTCCGCAGCGGCATCGTCGCCGCCGGGATCGTGACCGTGCTCAGCCTTGCGCTGATCCTCGGGCCGATTGGGCTGCTCAGCGCCAGTCTCATCGAATCCATGCTGGCCATCGCCGAAGCAGTTCGGGATCGGAAGATCGACCTGACGACCTTGCCCGACGCCCTTACGGACCTGCCGACCGTGGGCCCGGAGATCGAAAAGTTCTGGACGCTGGCCACGGACAACACCGGCGACTTCCTGAAACACTATGGCCACACCATGCTGGCGCCCAGCGAATGGCTGCTGAAGGTCGTCGTCGGCCTGGCCGGCAGCACGCTGGTCTTTGCCATTGCCATCGTGGCCTCGGGATTTCTGTTCGTGCCCGCGCCGCGTCTGGTCGCCGCCCTGCATGACATCCGGATGCGGATCGTCGGCCCGAAAGGCACCGATTTCGTGACCCTTGCGGCGGCCACGATCCGCAGCGTGTCGCGCGGCATCGTGGGCGTGTCGGTCTTGCAGGCGCTGGCTTTCGGTTGCGTGGCCCTGGTGATGGGCATCCCCCATGCGGGGCTGCTGACAGCGATCCTTCTGGTGCTGACCATCGTCCAGATCGGCAGCGGCATCGTCATCTATCCGGTTCTGGCCTGGGTCTGGTTCACCCGCGATTTCTCGGCGGCCCTGGTGTTTGCCCTCGCCATGAGCCCGATCTTCGTGCTTGAGAACCTGTTGAAACCGATCGCGCTGTCGTCCGGGGTCACCACACCGACGCTGGTGGTGGCCGTGGGGGTCTTCGGCGGGTTGATCGCCTTCGGCCTGCCGGGTCTCTTCATCGGCCCCGTGGCGCTGGCGGTCTTCTTTGAGCTGGTGGTGTTCTGGGTCTGGCCCGACCGCATTCCAGCCGCAGAGGCCGAGGCCTCTGACGAATAAGCGGGGCTTCCGGCGTCCCGTGCCGCCGCGCTCAGTAGCTCTCCCCAAGCGCCAGGTACAGGTTGACCCGGTTCGTCAGCAGGGCGGACTGGCTCTGGATCACGTTGATGCGGCGGCCGATGGCAAATTCAGTCAGGTAGAGAAGCGCGACCATGTCGATGGTTCCGGCGTCATAGTCCTTTTCGCCCAGTTGCACGGCATCCTTGGCGTCGTCATAGGACGCTTGCCAGCTGCCAAGCGCCTGCCGCAGCAATTGTTCGTTGGCCATGCGCGCCTCGACCTCGCCGAAGGCTTCCAGCACCGTCTGGCCGTAGTTCGCCGTCGCTTCCGCCTGCCGGGCGGTCATGCGCACCACGTCGGCCTGCAGGGCGCCGCCCATGAAGATCGGTTGCAGCAGGCCGACACCGATCTGCAGGAACCCCGGATTGCCAGCGCCCAGCAGCGCCAGGCTGGGATCGACCAGTTTGCCCCCCGCCGCGGTCAGCGAGATCCCCGGAAGCCGGGTCAGCTTGGCCACCTCGACATTGTAGAAGGCCGCGATCACCTGCTCGCGCGCGGCCACCACGTCGGGACGCCGGTCCAGCAGCGACAGTGGCAGGCCCGCCGAGAGCGTGCCCGGCATCCGCGGGTAGCTGCTGGCGGGCTTCAGTTTCAGTGACGGGTACCGGCCCAGCAGAACCTCCAGCGCGGCGGCGGCCTCGTTCGACTGCGCGCGCAGTTCGACCCGCGCGGCCTTGGCTGCGTTCAGACGGCCCTGCGCCTGCACCACGTCGAAATCCGACACGACGCCAGCGGCCTCGCGCTTTTGCGCCAGCGACACAAGCTGGGCGTATTGATCGACGACATCATCGGCGGCCGCCAGCAACTGGCCGATCTCGATATAGGCGATCCAGGACCGTCCCACCGTCGCGGCAATCGACTGGCTGGCCCAGACGGCCTCATTTGCCACCGCGCCGGCCCCGGCCACCGCCGCCGCCTGGTTGGAGCGCAGCTTGCCCCACAGATCCACCTCCCACGATACCGCGATCCCGCCACCGCTGTGTTGATGGGTGCGATCCGCGTCCAGATTGCGGATCTGGTGCGACCCAGCAGAGGCGCCCACCCAGGGCATGATCGGCGCCCCGGCGATCTGCGCCGTTTGCAGGGCCGCCTGCACCCGTGCCGCCGCCGCCGTCAGATCGCGGTTGTTGGTCAGCGCCTCGTTGACCAGCGACGTCATCCGGGAATCGCGGAAACTGGCGACCCAATTGTCGCCCACAGCCGAACTGGCCGCGCCCTTGCTGGACCAGGCCGCCGGGATCGCCGTGGACTCGGGCAGGGCGTCATCCAGCACCGCCGAAGGTTCGGGCGCCAGGGCCAACTCGCAGGCTGCCAACGCCAGCACGCTCAACAGGCCCGCCGCCGCACGCACCCGCAGGCCCGTAAACCGACGCGTCGCCCGCCGCGTGCCCCCGCCCGGCGCTTGATGTTCCGAAAGGCTCGCGCCGTGCCGTGGTGCCATGTGGTTGCCTGCTTCTTGCGTCATCTTGGTGTCCTTGCCCGACCCCGTTGTGTCCGGCCCTAGAATGGCATCGGATACAGGAAGCGCTTCCAGGTGTAGGTGCGCAGCGCGATCTGCCCGACCCAGGTGAACGGATTGGCCGGATCGGTCAGCACCAGGGCCGCGCCTTCGGCACCGATCGGCGTGTGCGGCGGCGGATCATCCAGCGTGATCTGCACCGCGTAGCGGCCTTCGGGATAGGTCGGCAGGTCGATCCAGGAGGGCAGGCGGCCCGATGGCATCATCTGGCCCCGGCCACTGGCCCACCAGATATCCTTGACCGTGGCCGAAAACGTCTCGCCCGGATAGAGGTTGAGCGCGACCACCACCTTCTGCCCCGGTTCCATGAACTTCAGGTTTTCCTGCCGGTACATGGCCAGAATATAGGGATCGTCGTCGGCGATGAACGAGGCGATGGCACCGATCCGCAGGATGCCCGCCACCATGCCCGGCTGCACCTGTAGGTTGACGATGCTGCCATCGGCGGGCGCGGTGATCTGGGTGTTTTCAAGATAGTATTGCGCCTGTTTCAGCGATGCTTCGGCCTGAAGCACCCCGGTGTTGACGCCGTCGATCTGCGAGTCGTAGGCCGCCTGCGCGCGTTTGAGTTGCGCCTGCGCCTCGGCCACCTCGGCCTCGGACGTCAGCACATCCGTCTGCCAGCGCTGCGCCTCGGCCTCGGGTGCGGCGCGCTGCGCCGCCAGACCCGTGTAGCGGTCGGCCTGGCTCTGCTTGTAGGTCAGTTCGGCCTGCGCCCGCGCCACGGATTCCTCGGCAACCTTCACATCTTCCTGCAACACCACCGCATTCTGTTTGGCCGCCGCCACCGCCGCCGTCGCGGCATCCACCTGGTATTGATAGATGCGGGCATCCATGCGGATCAGCGGGTCGCCCTTTTTCACCGCCTGCCCTTCGGTGACCAACACCTCTTCGACGGTGGTGGGCTGTGACAGGCGCGGCACGATCTGCACCGTGTGGCGCACCAGCCGAACATCCGTGGTGAGCGGCGAGATGAAGCGCATGCCGACCAGTGGCACCAGCACCAGATGTAGGCCGATGAACACCGTGGTCACGCCCCAGGCCGGGGTCAGCCGCAGCCATCTGAACTTGAAAAAGACGAGCCAGACAAACACCGCATAGGCGAATGTCATCGCAAAGACTGCAAACACCGATCAGATCTCCCGCTTGTCCGATTGCGGCGCCGTCGGATCAGGGCGGCTGCCCGCCTCGCGCTTGTCCGCCTCGGCCGCCGTCTCGTTCTCCAGCCGGCGCATCAGGGCCTCGACCTGCTCCTTGGGGAGATCACGGCCATAGGCAAAGCGCGACAGGCGTTGCAGGTCTTCCAACTCGTGCTTGCGTTCTTCGTCGGGGAAGTACCGGATATCGATCTTGTCGGTGGGCTTGAAGGCCCAGATCAGGGCCTGGATCCACGGTACGATCGCCAGGAACCCGACCCAACCCATGGTATAGACCGCCTCGGCATCCGGGTGATTGCGCGAAATCGCGATCCGTCCCGGCAGGCCCAGCAGCCAGACCACGAAAGACAGCGCCCCAAGCACGGTCAGCATCAGGCAGGCCACCATGATGGCATCCCAGAAATGGGGGCTTGCCTGGAAATTCACCCAGGCCGTTTCAATCCGTCCAAACATTTGACCTTCCCCGGCGTCCGGTTTGACTGGTCACACCATCATGCGCGACACCGCGTTTGTCCATGCCCCGCTGGGCGTTCCCGGCCAACAGTCAATCCATTGCGACAATTGTTCATGCGAGACCCGCCGAGGCGACCCCTGTGGTGCCGGCGGCCTCAGGGGGTCTTTGAACGCCGCGGACCTTACTCGGCACGCCGATCAGCGCGGTGCCGTTATAGAGGCTGGTCACTTCCCGAACCCCTCCGGACGGGGTTGCCACGGCGCATTCGTTCGGGAAATCCAGAAAACGTCCTCAGGAACAAGGCGGTGGTTGGTGGGTTTGCGCCCGTTCGGGTGCGGACAGTTAGGGTCAGGACTCGTTCTTGTCTCAAAGCCAGAACATGACGGTTGCGGCCAATGCGATGGCTGAGAGGAAGACTTTTGGGCATCGGTCGTAGCGAGTGGCCACACGCCGCCAGTCTTTCAGTCTTCCGAACATGATCTCGATGCGGTTGCGGCGCTTGTATCGACGCTTGTCATACTTGATGGCTGTCTTGCGCTGCTTTCGGCCGGGGATACAGGCTCGTATCCCCTTGTCTTTCAATGCTTCTCTGAACCAGTCTGCGTCATAGCCCCGGTCCCCGAGCAGCCACTCGGCATTCGGCAGGCTGCTCACCAATGCCCGTGCGCCGATGTAATCGCTCACCTGCCCGGCGGTGACGAAGAGATTGATTGGTCGCCCCAGGCTGTCGCAGACGGCGTGCAGCTTTGTATTCATACCGCCCTTGGTTCGGCCGATCAGGCGGCCACGCCCCCCTTTTTAACGCCCAGGCTGGACGCGGTGCGGTGTGCCTTCAGATACGTCGCGTCGATCATCACGGTCTTTTCTTCACTGTGTTCGGCGGCCAGCCCAG